>JAIYDA010000027.1 GCA_027487735.1 Planctomycetaceae bacterium
AAATCCTCTCATCTTGCTCACGCCCTCTGTGCCTCTGTGCTAAGAATCTCTTTGCAAAGAATCTCAACAAGCTCCCGTCAGCACCCAAAGCAAAGCATGGTGCAAGCAGCTCAAGCTTCCTGCCTCTTCCTCCACCCAAATCCTCTCATCTTGCTCACGCCCTCTGTGCCTCTGTGCCTCTGTGCAAAGAATCTCTTTGCTAAGAATCTCAACAAGCTCCCGTCAGCACCCAAAGCAAAGCACTGCGCAAGCCAGCTCAAGCTGCCTGCCTCTTCCTCCACCCGAATCCTCTCATCTTGCTCACGCCCTCTGTGCCTCTGTGCTGAGAATCTCTCTGCCGAGATCGAACTCGCCCTCGCTCCTCACTGCAACCCCGCCTCGTGCATCAGCGTCTCGAATGTGCCGTGCGTCGCGGGCGCGATCGGCCCGCCGGGCGTCGCGAGCCCGGGCGTGCGGCGGGTATACGTCCCGTCGCTCCCCAGGTCCCACGCGTGCACGCCATCCTCCGCGTGCACCTGCATGATGCGGGCCATGCGGGCCTTCGCCGAGCGGTCGCGCACCGGGCACGCCACCTCCACGCGATTGCTCAGGTTGCGATACATCCAGTCCGCGCTGCTGATGTACCAGTCTCCGTCGATGGGGTTCAGCTCTCCCGCACCAAAGAAGTAGATGCGCGAGTGCTCCAAAAACCGCCCGATCACGCTCGACACGCGGATGTTCTCGCTAAGCCCCTTCACCCCAGGCACCAGGCAGCAGAACCCGCGCACCACCAGATCAATCTGCACGCCCGCCTGGCTCGCGGCATACAGCGCCTCGGTCACCATGCGGTCCTCCATCGCGTTCAGCTTCGCCATGATCCGCGCGGGCTTGCCCGCCTTGGCAAACCCAATCTCGCGCTCGATCATCGCCAGCACGCGGTCGCGCAGCGAGAACGGCGCAACCAGCAGCGTGTCGCACGTCGGCGCGGTCGCGAGGCCCGTGAGGTAGTTGAACAGGTGCACAAGATCGCTCGTGATGTCCGGGTCCGCCGTCAGCAAGCCAACATCGGTGTACAGCTGCGCGGTCTTGGGGTGATAGTTGCCCGTGCCCAGGTGGGCATAGCAGCGCAGCCCGTTCTTCTCGCGCCGCACCACGAGGCTGGTCTTGCAGTGCGTCTTGAGTCCGAGCACGCCATACGCCACGTGCACGCCCGCCTTCTCCAGCTGCCGCGCGAAGCGCACGTTGCGGTCCTCGTCAAACCGCGCCCGCAGCTCCACAAGGCACGCCACCTGCTTGCCGCTCTCCGCAGCCCGCATCAAGTTCTCGATGAACGGGCTGTCGGGCGTGGTGCGATACAGCGTCTGCTTGATCGTCAGCACGTCCGGGTCGTTCGCCGCCGCCGCGATGAAGCGCTCCACGCTCGCGTTGAAGCTCTCATACGGATGGTGCACCAGAATGTCCTGCTTGCGAATCTGCGCGAAGAAGTTCGCGGGCGTGCGGTCGGTGTTCGCAACGCTCGACGACGCCAATCGCGGCGGCAGCACGGGCTTCCAGGGCTTGTGCCTCAGGTCCGGTCGCGGCAGGTCAGTCAGCTCCGCCACGCCCGCGAGGTCAAAGTCCGTCGGCAGGCGATAGACATCGAGCTGATCGACATTCAGCTTGTCCACCAGCCAGCGCTGGAAGGCGGGCTCGATGTCCCCCTCCACCTCCAGCCGCACCGCCTTGGCAAACTTGCGCTGCTTGAGGTCGGCCTCGATGCTCTGGAGCAGGTTCGCCGTCTCGATGTCGTCGCGCTGCACGCCCGCCGAGCGCGTCACGCGGAAGGCCGCCTGATCGCGGATCTGCATGCCAGGAAACAGCTCGCTCAGGTTTGCGCGGATGACATCGCGCACGGGCACAAGCCGGAAGCTGCGCCCATCGGTGCTGGGCAACTGCACGAACTTGCTCAGCGTGCTCGGAATCTTCAGGCGGCAGAAGGTGGGCTCGGGCCCCTCTTCGCCCGCAGCCAGCAGGCTCGTCTGCGGGCGGTGCTGCTTGCGCAGGCTCTTGCTGCCCTTGAGGGCGAGGGCCAGCGGATCGCTGATGGGCGGCGCCGCGACACGGGGCCTGCCGGGCATCGATCCACCGGGCGGGGGCGTCACGAGCAGCCCGATGTTGTCGCTGAGGTTACTCACGAACGGAAACTTGTGCGTGGGGTTCACGGCGAGCGGCGTGAGCGCGGAGAACACATGCTGGCGATACCACTCGTTCGCAAACGCACGCTCCATGCCCGAGAGCTGGTCCCACTTCACGATCGCGATGCCCTCCTTCGCGAGCAACGGAATGAGCTGCTCGCTGAAGATCGCGTGCTGCTCTTGCACGAGCTGCGTCGTGGTGTTGCGCACGGCAGCAAGCTGGGCCCGCGGGCTCATGCTGTCGGGGCTGGGCCAGTCTTGCCCGCTGCTCACCTGCTGCTTGATCATCCCCACGCGCTTCATGAAGAACTCGTCGAGGTTGCTCGTGAAGATCGCGATGAAGCGCACACGCTCGAGCAGGGGCGTGCGGCTGTCGGCGGCTTGCGCGAGCACGCGGCGGTTGAACTCCAGCCAGCTGAGGTCGCGATGGAAGGCCCGCAGCGATGAGCCGCTTGCGGAGGCGGTTGCTGCGGATTGGGCGGGCTGCTGTTGAGGACGCGAGGGCATGATGGGGGTCTTCCTTGACGCACTGGCTGGACGGGCGAACGTTGCGCCGCCGACACGAGCAAGTTCCGAAGCAAACGCCGGGATTATTCGCGGCCCGCTCGGTGCGCGTCGCTCAGAAGTTTGATTGGCCTCAGTCGTGGCCTACACGCCCAAACCTCGCGAGCGTTCCGCCGTCACGATCGCGATGCAGTTCTCGGCTTCGGTCAGGCGCACCTGGGCCATCCACGCGGAGCTCGGCAGCTTGCCCTTCAGGGCGTCTTCCATCGAATCGAAGATGTGCTTCGCGACGAGCTCGGCGGTTGGGTTGATGACGTCGAACGGGCGCACGTCGTGCAGGTTCACGTTGCGAAAGCGTGCGACGACCTGCTGCAACGCGGCCTCAACGACGTGAAAGTCGCAGACAAAGCCGTCGGCGTCGAGCGCGTTGCCATCGATGCGGACGATGGTGCGCCAGTTGTGCCCGTGCAGCGATTCGCGCACGCCGCCCATGAGGAGCGCGTGGGCTGCGCTGAAGGTGGTTTCGACCTGGATGCTGAACATGCCGGGGCGAGGATAGCGGGGCAGGCGGTGGTGGGGAGGGGCCTGCGCGATCTGCGGGGCTTGGCAGCGGGCCCTAAACTGGCCCCTATGTCGATGCTCATGCTGTCTGTGAGTGGTTGCCGGGGTGTGGTGGGGCAGACGCTGACGCCCGCGGTCGCGTCGCGATTTGCGGCGGCGTTCGCGGCGTCGCTGCGCCAGCAAGCCCGCGGGGCTGCGCCGCTGGTGGTGCTGGGGCGCGATGGTCGGCGTGGGAACGCGATGGTGCACCACGCCGCGATCAGCGGGCTCGTTTCTGCGGGGTGTGATGTGGTGGACCTTGGGATTGCGATGACGCCCACGGTGGCGGTGCTGACCGACGAGCACGCGCGCAAGCAGCCGTTGCGCGTCGTGGCGGGCATGGTGCTCACGGCGAGCCACAACCCGCAGCAGTGGAATGGGCTCAAGTGCTTGCTGCGCGCTGGGAGCGCGAACGCGTTTGGCACGAGCGCGGCGGCTCCGCCCGCTGCGCTCGCATCGGGCATCATCGAGACGTTTCGCGATGCGTCGCGCGAGCTGACGTGCGCGTGGAACGAGATTGGCAGCGTGGCGAGCGGCGAGCAGGGGGCGGGGCCGGCAGAGGTGCACGTGCAGCGCGTGCTGGGGGCGATGCGCGACAGCGGGCTGTGCGCGCATCCGGAGCGGCTGGGCAAGGGGCTGCGCGTGGGCGTGGACTGCGTGAACGCGAGCGCGAGCGTGGCGGCGCCGATGATGCTGCGTGCACTGGGCGTGGATCACAGCGAGGTGCTGTTTGCCGATCTCTTTGGGCCGCAGGCGGGGCAGTTTCCGCATCCGCCCGAGCCCACGAAGGAGAACCTGAGCCAGCCCGGGGGCCTGTGCGACGCGGTGCGGGCGAAGGGGCTGGACGTTGGGTTTGCGCTCGATCCTGATGCCGATCGGCTCGCGCTCGTGGATGAGCGCGGGGTGTTTGTGGGTGAGGAGTACACGCTTGCGCTGGGCGCGCTCGCGCTGCTGGAAGGGGGCACGGCAGGGAGCGCGAAGGGGCTGGGGGAGGCTCCGACGTTTGCGACCAACCTGAGCACAAGCCGGATGCTGGATGATGTCGCGGCGCGGTTTGGGGGCACGGTGCTGCGCACGCCCGTGGGTGAGGCGAACGTGGTGGAGACGATGAAGGGGCACGGCGCGATCGCGGGGGGCGAGGGCAATGGCGGGCTCATCTGGCCCCGCGTGTGCTACGTGCGGGATTCGCTGTCGGCGATGGCGCTGACGATCTGGCTGATGAGCGAGGCTGGGGGCGGGCAGGGCGCGCGGCGTGCGCTGAGCGGGCTGTGCGCGGGGCTACCAAGCTACGCGATTGAGAAGCGCAAGGTGGACCTGGCGAGCAAGGAGCAGGCGGCGGCGGCGATTGCGAAGGTGGCGGCGCACTTTGGGCAGCAGCATGTTGATCTGCGGGATGGGGCGTGGGTGAACATGACCAAGGGGCCGCTCGCGGGGCGGGCGTGGCTGCATGTGCGGGCGAGCAACACCGAGCCGATCATGCGGCTGATTGCGGAGGCTCCGACGTCGGCGCAGGCGAGCGGGCTACTCGATGAAGCGAGCGGGGCGATTGCTGGGTGAAGGCATTCGGGATTCGGGATTAGGTATTCGGCATTCGGGGCGCGCAGCAAGAGCAGCGAAGGGCGATTGCTCGCCCGTCGCTGCTGCTTGCGTGTGTGCTTTCGCACTGTCGTGCCTGCGCGGGGGCTCCGCGTGCAGCTTGCGCTGCGCGCGATCGAAGGGACGCATGCGGGCACGGCGATGGGGCTGGGGGCGGAGCATGCTTGCGCAGGCGCCGCCAACGGCTTTGCCACCACGGGCCCTGGTCTTGCGGGCAGACCACTGGTCACGGGCGGAGCTTTCTCGGGGCTGCGCTGGAAACAGTGCAGGCGTCCTTCGATCGCGCGTGGGACGTGGAGTGCCGGGCAAGAGGCAGGGCCTCGGAGGTGGGGGGCGTGGGGCCGGGGCGCGCGCGCGCGGTGGGGAAGAGAGTGGCGAAGTGGCGGAGTGGCGAAGTGGGGAAAATGCGGGGTTTTGGGGGTGGTGGGGGGTGAGGAGAAGAAGTTTTTGGGTCACGGTGTGCGCGCGGTTTTGGGAGCCACGGTGTGCGCGCGGGGAGGCATTCGGGATTCGCCATTCGGCATTCGGTGGGGGGCACGTGGGCCAAAAAAGCACACGCCCGGCTTTCGCCGGGCGTGTGGAGGGTTACATGTGCATCAGCGACGTTGAGGATTAGTCAACGTAGTTGACCTGCTCGTCGTTGCGGACGGCGCGGGTCTGGTCGCTGGTGGTGACGGTCTGGACGATGAAGTCGCCAGCCTTGCGGCCGATGGCCGAGAACTTGACGGTCTTGCTGGCGCCCACCGGGAGGGTGCCGAGCTTCCAGGTCACGACCTGGCCCGCGGCGCTGGCGGCAGAGTCGCTGCTCTTGTACTCGAGGCCTGCGTCGAACGTGCCAACCATGGTCACGTTCGTGAGGTCGACCTGGCCCTGGTTCTTGACGATGTAGGTGAACTCGTGGGTGTCGCCCACGTTGCGCACGCCGTTGAAGTCTTCGACGCCGGTGCCGATGTCGGGCACGCCCTGGATGCTGATGCTGCAGGCGTCGCTGACGGCTGCTGCACAGTCACCCTGGACGGTGGCCTGGTTGTCGGTCTTGCCTGCGCCGGCGTTCATCGTCACCTTGACGGTGCGGCTGGCGCCAGGAGCGAGGGTGCCGAGGTTCCAGACGACTGCGCCGCCGCTGAGGGCACCGCCGTCGGTCGCGCTCACGAAGGAGGCGCCGGCCGGGACGGGGTCACGCAGGACGGTGTTGTTGCTGGGGGCGTTGCCCGTGTTGGTGACGACGATGCTGAACTCCGCAGCGCGACCGAGGCGAACTGCGCCGGTGGGGCAGATCTTGTCGATCGTGAGCTTGGGAGCGGTGATGGCGGTCGTCGTCGTGTTGCTGTTCACGTTCAGGCTGCCGCTGCTGGCGGTGGCGGTGTTCGTGAAGTTGCCCGTGTTGTCGGCCTTGACGTTGAAGGTGAACTCGCGGCTCTGGCCAGCGCCGAGGTCGAAGGCGGGGAAGTCAACGACGTTCTTGCCGTCGGTGGTCTTGAGACCAGCGGGGAGCGGGTCGCGGACCGTGACGCCGCGGGCAGTGCCCGTGCCGCTGTTGGTGACGACGAGCTTGACGGGCCAGGTGTCGCAGACGGTGCCGGCAGCGGGCGCGGTCTTGACGATCTGGAGGGCGGGCGCCACGACCGGGATGCTCATGCAGACCGGGAGGGTGTAGGTGGCGGTGGCGCAGCTGGCGATGGCCTGACCAGCGGTCGCGGTGCCACGCACCTTGATGCTCTTGGTCTGGTTGCTGCCGATCTGGCCCAGGTTGATGTTGCCACCCGCAGCGGCGGGCTCAGCGGTGAAGCCGCTGGGGATCGACTCGCTGATGACCACGTTCTCGACGGTGCAGCTTGCGAGGTTGGTCACGCGGATTTCGTACTCCACGGGGGTGCCAGCGGTGGCTTCGCTGGGGGCGATCTTCTCGACGCGCAGCACAGCGTTGTTGGGGCTGCAGCTGGGGTAGAAGACGACCGAAGCGCCACGAGCGGCGGGAGCCGCAGCAGCGGGGGCCGCAGGAGCGGCGGGGGCCGCAGCGGTGGTGCTGCTGGTTGCGGGACGGGCGGCGGTGCTGCTGGAGGCAGCGGTGCCCGAGCTGGACGCGCCCGAGGCGGTGGTGCCCGAGGCGGTGGTGCCCGAGGCGGTGGTGCCCGAGCTGGTCGTGTTGGTGCCAGCACCGGTGCTCGCACGAGCGCCGCTGGTGGTGGAGGAGGTCGAGCTGACGCCCGTGCCGCCGCCGATGGGAACGGTCGCGCCACCGGGATTGCCCGACGTCTCGCAACCAACGATGCCGCCCGCGATCACCGTCAAGGTGGCGATCAGGGCCTTCATGCTCTCACGCGTGCGAACCATATCCGCATGTCCTTTCAAATGCGCTGACCGGAGTAGGAGCCGAAACCATGGCAACCCGGCAGCATCTGAGGGGAGGATTTCGGAAGGAAGTCTTCCGTTCGCGCAAGCATACCGGCAAAGGGCTGGGGGAGCAAGCACACCTTGAGTGGTGGCTGGGGTGGGTTGCGGGTGTGATTGGCTGGAATGTGGGAAGTGACGGATGAGCGGGGGGAGGTGTGGCGGGTGATTGAATTCGTAAAGTCATGCGTGTCAAGGACTAGCGTCTTGACGCGGCGGTGTGAAGATTGCGTGTGAACTGCTGTTTCCACAAGACAATTTTCCCGGCATTTTCTGCCTGTTGCTTGCTATTTTTCCGGAGAACGAAGGGAGCGTGTCGCGAATCATCAGTGCTTGACCCTGAAGGAGGATGTTCGCGATGATCGATTACGAGAAGCTGGGCTCGTTCTATCTTGGGAAGGCGTATGACCTGGATTTGGGTCGGCGAACGGATGATCTGTTGCTGTATGACAGCAAGGACCTGGTGACCCACGCGGTGTGCGTGGGGATGACGGGGAGCGGGAAGACCGGTCTGTGCATCGGGCTGCTGGAGGAAGCGGCGATTGATGGGATCCCAGCGCTCATCATCGATCCGAAGGGGGACCTTGGGAACTTGATGCTGACGTTTCCGGAGCTGGCGGCGAAGGACTTTCGACCTTGGATCAACGAGAGCGATGCGCAGACGAAGGGGCTGACGCCTGATGCGTTTGCGGAGCAGCAGGCGACGCTGTGGCGCAAGGGGCTGGGGGATTGGCACCAGGGGCCCGAGCGGATTGCGCGGTTGCGGGCGGCGGCGGATGTGGTGATCTATACGCCCGGGAGCAATGCGGGCTTGCCGCTGAGCATCTTGAAGAGTTTTTCGTGTCCGCCTGCGGCGGTGATGGAAGATCGCGAGGCGTTTGCGGAGCGGGTGCAGAGCAGCGCGAGCAGCGTGCTTGCATTGCTGGGGATTTCGGGCGATCCGCTCAAGAGCAGGGAGCACATCTTTTTGGCGAACGTGCTGAGCACGGCGTGGCAGGCGGGGGAGGACCTGGACCTGGCGAGCCTGATTGCGAAGGTGCAGAGCCCTGGGTTTACGAGGGTGGGGGTGATGGATCTCGAGACGTTCTATCCGGCGAAGGAGCGGTTTGAGCTGGCGATGACGCTGAACAACTTGCTCGCGTCGCCCGGGTTCTCAGCGTGGATGGAGGGGGAGGCGATGGATGTGGGGAAGATGCTGTTGCCAACGAGTGGGAAGCCTCGGCTGGCGATTGTGAGCGTGGCGCACCTGAACGACAGCGAGCGGATGTTTGTGGTGAGCATGTTGCTGAACCAGATGCTGGCGTGGGTGCGGAGCCAGAGCGGCACAACGAGCTTGCGTGCGCTGCTGTATATGGATGAGATTGCGGGGTACTTCCCGCCGACGGCGAACCCGCCCAGCAAGCAGCCTTTGCTGACGCTGATGAAGCAGGCGCGTGCGTTTGGCGTGGGGGTGGTGCTCGCGACGCAGAACCCGGTGGATTTGGATTACAAGGGGTTGTCGAACGCGGGGACGTGGTTTATTGGGAGGTTGCAGACCGAGCAGGACAAGGCGCGGCTGCTGGATGGGCTGGAAGGCGCGATGAGCACGGCGAGCAGGGTGTTCGATCGTGCGCGGATGGAGCGCGTGCTGAGCGGGCTGGGGAAGCGGGTGTTCTTGATGAACAACGTGCACGAGGATGGGCCCGCGGTGTTTGAGACGCGGTGGTGTCTGAGCTACTTGCGCGGGCC
>JAIYDA010000088.1 GCA_027487735.1 Planctomycetaceae bacterium
CACGTCGACGCGCCCGATGGACCCGCCCACGTTCAGCGACGTGCTGTTCCAGTCGCCCTCGCGAGGCCCGCCCGCGATGAGCGGGTTCGTGCCCGTGTAGAGCATGCCCAGGTTGCCACCCACGAGGATGTTGATGAGCTGAGTGCCACCATTGGGTGCGCCGATGTCTCCGCCAGCGATGAGGCCATACAGGCTCCCCGCCGAGGAGATCGAACCGGCATGCAGGCTCATCAGGTCATCGGCATCGAGCGAGGTGTTGACGTAGTCGCTAGCTGGCGAAGTCGTGCCGTCGGGATTGCTGCCCCCGCCGCCAATCGCCACAAAGCCGATGGCGCCAGCCAATGTGGACACCGAGGCGGCCAAGTCCAACGCGCCTTGCAGATATCCGTGCGAGGCGCCGCTGCGGAAGCCGCCCAACGTCGTCGCCGCGAGCCCGCTGATGACCACTGAGTAAGGGATCGAGCCGGATTCTTCGGGCGGGTTGTCGCTTGTGTCCGTCAGGACGAGGTAGTACAGCCCCGCCTGCTCTGGGCGGAATCGCATCTCGGCCGTGACAGAGGGACGCTGCTCTTGCGGCTTGTCCGGACCCTGGACTGCGGCAATCGTGCGACCTCGGGCGTCCATCACACGGAAGTACTGCCCTCGGGACTGGCCCGGAATGACCGCCTGAATCACAACCTCGTTGGTGCCGTCCACCGCGAAAGCATACACGTCGCTGCGGTCCTCACCGTTCAGCGGATCTTGACCGCTCAGTTCGCCCGTCACTCGTACCGCCGTACCGCCGTTGTTCACGGCCTCAGCACCCGAGATGAGATCGTTGCGCCAAGATGAGAGTCCGTAAGGAATCCACACATCGCTTGTGCGTTGGAGCGCCGTGCTCGCTCGCGCGATACCCGCAGTGCCTTGATAGAGGTTCCGCCGGAGCCCAAAGAGCAAATCCTCTTCCGGACTGCTTCCCTGGATGAACTCCTTCTCGAAGTAGTTCATCACGTCGCGCGCCGGGCGATCGACAGGCCGGTTGACATCGCCGATGACGTTGATCGTCGCGAGGTTGCGACCTGCGATCGCGATCTCATTTGCGGTTCGCCCGACGACGATCTGCGAGCCAGTCCTCGTTGCCGGATCGATCCGAACGTCTGGGAGAGCAAGGTCGGGATCGGGCGACCACAACCCAGCGTCTCCGGCGCTGGAGATAAGCCCCGCGTCGCCCTCCACGCTCACACTGCCCAACAGAGTCCCCACGGAGAATCGCTCGACTGAACCGGTGAAGCGCGAGGCGCCGTGAACGATACCATGGATCACCACGGTGCCGATCGACAACCCGTTTCGAACGAAAACGCCCTGATTCGACCTATTGAAGCCGGCGGTGACCGTGTTAACCGGGATGGCTGGACCAAACGGAATCGACGTACCCTCATCGATGATCTCGCCCGTGAGAGGGTCGCGAACGACACCACGTGTAGCATCTCGGAGGAAGGGAGAGCCGATGATCAGCGATCCCGGGCCCTCGGGCAGACCGTCGACTTCAAACTCACCATCCGGTGAGCCGTAGATGTATCCGAAGCCAGCAGTCTCGAAATCGCCATACAGGCCGACGAAGCTGGCGAGCGTAAAGCCAAAGCCCTGCTCGAAGAACTCAAAGTTCGCCTGCGGATCGACCGAGGCCACAATGTTTCCGCCCCACATCTGCATCGAGGTTCGAGAGTCCGTGCCGGAGAACTCGATTCGACCAATCCCGTCGTTGAAGTTCACGACGAGATTGCCGTCCGGGTCAATCAGCGGCAGCGTGCCTCCGACTGGAATGCCGACAGCAAGGCTGCGCACGATCGGATTGTCGTAGATGTCGAAGAATGACGCCGTCGACCCAACCGGTCCCGAGAGCACCACCGCAGCACCAAAGACGCGCCTGACAACATCGGCGGCAAAGTCGGAGCGAACTTCGATGAAGCCGATGTCATCGATCGCGAATCGCGGCGTACCACCGAGGGAGTATGGCCCGCTCGCGACGATCTCGATCGCGTCAAACGCCGGAACCTCGTCGGGCGCATCGATGGTCACCGTACCAGTGCCAAGCGCTGGGTTCCCCTCGAAGAGCCCACGAAGCTCGGCGCCGGTGATTCGATCTGTCACTTGGTTGTTCAACCTGAGCACAATCGTGACTTGGTCTGTGTCAAGACCGGTCGCGTCCGCACCCGGGAGCCAGCCGCTCACGGTAAACACAAATCGCGATAGCGATCGAACCACGGGATTCTGCGGATCATCACCCAGAAGGTCGAAACGAATCGACTGCCCCGCAGCGGTGAACTCCGCCTCAAGAACCTTGCCGCCATCGTCCACGTTGTTGGTTGGGTTGCTGATGCGAGCGATGTTGAGATTGCTCTCGATCCGCAGACCGCTCTCAAACACCCGCCCCTGCGCAGCACCGAGCGCAGCGTCTTCGAAGTCCTCAACATCGGGCTGAGTGGGCTGATCGTCGGGATCCGGACGATCGATGTTTGCGGCAAGCACGGGAATCGCATACCCGAAGTACGCCCGCACCGTGCCGATGCCGGTCTGCGGGTCGACGTCGTTGGCGGTCACCGTCAGGCTGAACAGCAGCTTGCGCTCTTCGAGGGACTCCATCTGCGCCCCGCCCGTGAGGCCCAGGCGACGGAGGAGGTTCTGGGTGGCGCTGGTCGAGCGGCGCGCGTCCGGCGCACCACCTGCCACGTTGCTGCCACCAAACACGTTCGAGCGAAGGTTCGACAAGCTCTTCAGCAGACGCATAGCTGCTCCTTGACGCCCACGACGCTCATCGCGCGGGGGCTGCACATATTCCAACGCGTCACGCTGCGCCACTCACGAGGCGCAACGCAGCCGCGACCGACGGACAGATCCTCTGCCCGGGCCGCAAGCACCCACGGTATACCGACCAAACCCCAATGCAAACCCCGTCCTCCCCATCCTGTCAAAGGTCCTGTCAACGGCTCTGCCCATTCCCACGCCGCCCAGGGCAATCGCCCCACCCCGCGCTGTGGTGACCCAACCCGGCGCCCGCTGAGAGCGAACTGCGGACCGGATTGTGCGCGCGCCGTGGCGGCCCCCACCGCCGCGCGCGTTTGGGCCGCACCGCCGCGCGCGGGGTGCTGGCATGAAGCCCCCGCGCCGAACAATCTCCAACCCGCTCCAACCCGCCGCGGGCGGGGAGGCAAGCACCAAGGGCGGGATGGCAAAGGTGGTGAGCATTCGCTTCGTCCACGGCGAGGCGCAAAGGCTGCGTCGTGTGTCGCAAACAGTGTGTTTCTCAGGGTCTACGCACCGGCAAGGCGGGTGGGCATTGCAAGGGGTGCGGGGCGAGCTGGGCTCTGCCCGGGCGGGTGGTGCGTCAGCTTTTCACGGGGAGCGACAGATGGCCCGAGATAAACCCCGAGACAAGCTCGGTCGGGATCGATCGCACAACGTGGGAAAGCTCTGCAACTCGCGGGCTTGGCAACTCGCGTGCCAACGGCGGCAACCGACCGCAGCGCGCGGTCGGATTTCTCTGCCAGCCTGTGCGCGCTTGCCCCGGGCTGGGAGCGGGGCGAGGGTCTATACGGACCAAAGCGGGGAGAGGTTGCGGGGTGGGGAAGCCGGTTTTCCGAGCCGGGGTTGGGGAGGGGCGACGAGGGGCGCGGGAGAGGCGCGGGAGAGGCGCGCGGCGCAGGGGGAGATTTTGCGGAGTACGGGGGCGGCGTCCCGGTGCTGGCGCACTTGGGCTCGCGGTTTTTGGGCTCGCTAGCTTTGTTGTTCGACGGACCAGCGCATGCTGTCGCGGCAATCGATGTGGACGGTGAAGAAGCCCGGGGCGTGGCCTTGGTGCATGGGGGCGTAGGCCTGGTTCATGAGGGGCCAGATGACTTTGCGGTCGGTCTCGGGCACGGGCAGGGTGTCGAGCTGGCTGGGGGCAAACCAATCGAGGCGGCCCTCGCGCATGTCGCGCGGCTCGACCCAGACGGGCGGCAGGACGCGGTAGACGAACATGAGCCAGTGGCCTTTGCCCTCGAAGGCTTGCTCGCTCACGATGCCCACGAGGCGCAGGTCGCTCAGCTCGACGTGGAGGCCTGCCTCTTCGAGGATCTCGCGCTGGGCGCACTGGGCTGGGCTCTCGCCCAGCGCGACGTCGAGCTTGCCGCCGATGGGCGAGACGAGGTTCAGGTTGGGCTCTTTCTTGCGGTGCAAAAGCAAAATGCGACCTTGCGCGTCGCGCAGGTCGCACAGGCAGGCGATGCGATAGGGAAGGTGTGCGGAGCCGGAGGAAGCGCCGGTCACGGCATCGGCGGCAAAGAGCGGGTGGGGCACTGGGCTGGGCACGGGGCTGGACACGGGGCGGAGCGTAGGCGAGGGTGGTGCGTTGCTCGGGCGTGCGCGGGGCGTATCGAGCTCACGTGCATCAAGCCGCCCAAGGGCCCGGGCCATCGGGGTCGCGGTCTGGCAGTTGGAGGAGGAGGCGGAGGTTCGCCATCTTGCGCTCGGCGTGGGCGAGTGCGGCTTCGGCACTGGCGATGCTGTCCTCGGGCACCCAGGCGCTGAGCTTGGCACGCTCTTGGGTGGGCAGAATCTCGGGCATGGGCTCGCCCACCAGACGCAACTGCGGACCACCCTGAAGCATCACATCGCGAATCATACAGACCTCCAACGCTCGCCAACTTTGCGACGCCCCGTGGTGCGGAGACACTCGCTGTTTGGACATCGGAAAGCATGCGAAACGACTTTGCGGCATGCCACGCGGATTGGCGAGTTGCGGGAGCAACGCGAACGCAGATGCGTCGAAAGCGGCACAAACTGCGCAAGCATGCCCCGAAACAGGCATGCGGAGGAGGATTTGCGGACTTGGGTGCGTGCGCGGAAACGACGACCGGAGGCACCGCGACGTGCGCAAAGCAAGAGCCGCGCTCTCGTCTCGCGCTTTCCCGCTTTATCGCTCTCTCGCTCTCTCGCATTATCGCTTTATCGCGCTTGCGCGACCTTCACCCGTTGCCCCACCTTGGGCTCGGTGCCGGCCCGCAGGCGCGAGATGTTCGTGCGGTGCTTGTAGATGACGAGGGCGGCGATGGCGGTCATGACGCCCATGAGCAGCAGGGCGGAGGGCTGGGTGAGGGTCTCGGGCCGCCAGCCGCCGCCTCGCAAGGAGAGGACGACGGTGGCGAAGGACATCGCGATGCCTGCGAGGATTGAGCTGGCGCTGATGTATCGCCAGATGGCGAGGGCGATGAGAAAGACCACGAGGCCCACGAGGGCTGTCCAGGTATAGAGCGGGAAGAGCCCGAGGACCGCGCCGAAGGTGGTGGCGACGCCCTTGCCACCTTTGAGGCCTATCCAGGGTGAGTAGATGTGCCCGAGCACGCAGGCGACGATGCACCCAAGCAGCCACGAGGTGGCCCAGAGGGGCGGGCTCCAACTGCCCAGGGTGCCAAAGGCCGCAGCGGTGAGCAGCACCGGGAGCAGGCCCTTGAGCATGTCGAGCCCGAAGCCCACAAAGAAGTATTTGGACCCCAGGGCCCGACCAAGGTTGGTGGCGCCGATGTTGCCCGAGCCCACCTTGCGGATGTCGGTGCCTCGGGCGAGGCCCACGAGGAGGCTGAAGGGGATGGAGCCGGACAGGAAAGACGCGATCAGGGCGATGGGCCCGTAGAACAACGCTTGCTGCGCGTCATGGACGAACTGCATCGTCGATGATATCGTGGCGCATGGCAAGTGACTTTGCAGCTCTGTATGCGCCAGGAACCCGTGTTGTGGTGACGCAGCAAGTGCCCAAGCTAGGCAACGGCGGGGAGACGCTGTCGATCCAGGTGGCGGGCACGGTGGTGGGCTTTGAGCAGATGAAGACGGGCAGTTGGTATGCCCACAGCAAGGACCACAAGCTGTGGCTGGACAGGCTGAAGCTGCAGAAGGAAGATGGGGAGATTGTGTATCTGAATCTGGATCAGTATTCGAGCATTGATGTAGCGTGAGGGAGCGGGGAGCGGGAAAAGACCCGGCGAGGGGGAAGTTTGTGGGTGCAAACGTTTGGGACAGGTGCGGTATGATGGGGGATGCGTAGGAACTTTGCTGGGGGCTTGGGGGCGTGTTCGAACCTTGTTTGTGGCTTGGTGTGCGGCTTGGTGTGCGCGGCGGTGCTCGCCGTGGTGCCTGCGTGCGCACGGAAGAAGCCGATGCCGCCTGTGCCACCTGTGACAACCGACACGAGCGCGATCACGTCGGTGGTGCCAGATGTTGCGCCGGGGGAGTATTCGCCTGAGTGGCAGAGCCTCGTGATGACGCAGGGCTTTCCGGCGGATGCCGTCGACGACCCCAGCACGCCCAAGGACGAGCGGTATGACGCGCTCGCGATCAACGACGTGCGGCGGCTTGAGCACGACTACTTGCAGTGGGCGACAAAGGACCGGGCTGAGGGGATCATCAAGAACAACGACCCCGACACGATTCCGTATTCGATGGGCGGGCTTGTGCCCGACTACGACTTCTTTGGCGGCGCGGGCGATGGCGACATGGAAGGGGGCAGCGCGGCGCCGAAGGAGCCGAGCGGGCGCATCCGCGTGTGGTATGGCACGAACCGTGCGCTGGTGGATGAGAAGAACCCGGAGCTGGGCTTTGCGAACACGCGCGAGAGCGATGCGAGCAGGCTGCACCTGGGCAGCGTGATCTGCTATGTGCCGCGCAATCGCGAGCCGGGGAGCGTGGGGAGCAACTGGCTGGTGCGGACGATGACGGGCGTGGACGATCGCATCAAGCTGGAGAAGATCTTCCTCGAGCAGCCCGACATGTTCTTTCGGCAGATGCGCAATCGCCTGCTGCTGGCAGACCCCGGGCAGCGCGACGTGGTGGTGTATGTGCATGGATACAAGAACAGCTTCGAGAGCGCGGCGATTCGCGCGGCCCAGCTTGCTGTGGATCTCAACGTGCCCGGGCTCACGGCGTTCTATAGCTGGCCCAGCCGGGATGCGGTGAGTGAGTACAACGCCGACGAGGCAGCGGTGGAGACGGCGGAGAAGCACCTGGTGGTGTTCCTGACGCGCATCGCGAAGGAGACGGGGGCGGCGCGGGTGCACATCATCGCGCACAGCATGGGCAATCGCCTCGTGACGCGCGTTGTGCAGCGGCTGTCGCAGAGCGAGCCGGGCCTGAAGTTCGGGCAGATCATCCTCGCTGCGCCCGACATCGACACGCAGGTGTTTGCCGACCTTGCTGCGGCGTATCCGAAGCTCAGCGAGCGCACGACGCTGTATGTGAGTCGCAGGGATCGGGCTCTGGAGGCGAGCAGCTGGACGCACAGCTTTCCGCGGGCTGGGTATGGCCCGCCCATCAGCGTGCTGCCCGGCATCGACACGGTGGAGGTGACGAACATCGACGTGAGCGCGCTGGGCCACGGCTATGTGGCAGAGCAGGAGCACGTGCTGTTTGACATCGCGATGATGCTGCGCAAGGACACGCCGCCGAGCACAAGGCCCCGCCTGCGCGAGGCGGGGGAGGGGGAGAAGCGGCATTGGATGTTGGAGGAGAGGAAGTAGAGTTCGTGCCCGCGAAGTCGGCGCGCTCAGCCGACTTCCGAATCACACGCCAGGTCCGCAGCAGACTTCGCGAGGAGCGACCACTCGTGCTGCTCGCCGCGAAGTCAGCTGCAAAGGCGAAGGACACTCGGGCACAACTCGTGTCGCCGACTTCACGGGCACAGCAAATCAAACCTGCTCACCCGCGTGCCGTCGGCTCATCATCTCCCAAGTCATCGATATCGCCATAGTGGCGATCGTCCACCTCTTCCTCCGCCTCGGGCTCGTGGAAGCTGTCCTCGATCGCGTCGTCGTTGCCCTTGCCCGCCACCACGTCGCTCAGGCTCTTCTTCGGGCCCTTTGCCTTCGGGGTGGGGTCAAAGGGCGGCAGGTCGCTCACGAGCCCGGGCTGCACCACCGTTGTGGGCGGCTTCACGCTCGCTGGCGCGCTCGCCGTGCCGTTCTTCACGTCGTCCTCGGTCTCGTGGCGCAGCACGATGCCCTTGGCCTTGGCTTCTTCCGCCGCGAGGCGCTGGATGGTGGCCCAGTCGTCGAGGGTGATGAGCACGTCTCGCGCCACGCTGCCCTTGTGATCGCTGATGATGCCCGCGATGCCCATGAGGTCGACGAGGCGCGAGGCGCGGGTGTACCCAATCGCCAGCCTGCGCTGCAGCAGGCTCACGCTGCCGCGCTTGGTCTCGAGCACGATCTCCACGGCGCGGTTGAAGAGCGGGTCTTCCTGCGCGGCTTGCAGGCTCGCGCTGCTGTTGTTCTGGCTGTCGGCGAGGCGCTGCTCGTCGCTGCCCGCGGGGCCCTTGATCTGCACGAGGCTGCGCTCGAAGCTGGGGGCCGCGACCTCCTTCATGAACTTCACGACCTTGCGGATCTCGCGGTCGTCCACGAGCGTGCCCTGGGCGCGCGTCAGCTTGCTGCTGCGGGGCGTGAGGATGAGCATGTCTCCGTGGCCCAGCAGCAGCTCGGCGCCTTTCTGGTCGAGCACGATGCGGCTGTCCATGCCGCTGGCAACCTTGAAGGCGCAGCGGCAGGGCATGTTGCTCTTGATGAGGCCCGTGACGACGTTCGCCTGCGGACGCTGCGTCGCGAGGATGAGGTGCATGCCTACGGCACGGGCCTTCTGCGCGATGCGGATGATGTGGCTCTCGACGTCCTTGTTCGTCATCATCAGGTCGGCGAGCTCGTCGATGATGAAGACCATGTAGGGCAGCTTGCGGGGCGTCTTGGCCTCTTCCTCGGGGGTGGAGAGGTTCAGCCGCTCTTTCAGCTCGTCCCACGTCAGGTCGTTGTACGCGGCGATGTCGCGGCAGCCCGCCTCGGCGAGCAGCTCGTAGCGTTCGTCCATCTTCACGCAGGCCCACTCGAGGATCGCCGCGGCCTTGCTCATCTCCGTCACGACCGGGCACATGAGGTGCGGGATGTCCTTGAACTGGCTCATCTCGACCATCTTGGGGTCGACGAGCACCATCTTCAGCTCGCTGGGCTTTTTGCTGTAGAGGAAGCCCATGATGATGGTGTTCATGCACACGCTCTTGCCGCTGCCTGTGGTGCCAGCGATGAGCATGTGGGGCATCTTCGTCAGGTCTTCGATCAGGGGCTCGCCGCTGGCGTCCTTACCGAGGAACATGGGCAGCTTCATGCTGCTGTAGCGGTCGGTGCGACCCATGAGCTCCTTCATCCGCACCTTTTCCTTGGTCAGGTTGGGCACCTCGATGCCCACGGTGTCGCGCCCTGCCATGTTGGGCACGATGCGGATGTTCTGGGCCTTCAGCACGCGTGCGATGTCTTTGCTCACCGCCTCGAGCACGCTGACCTTCGTGCCGGGCGAGAGACGCACGTGGAAGAGCGTGATGACGGGCCCGCTCTCGACGCTGTCGACCTCGGCCTCGATCTTGAACTGCTGCAGGGCCTTGATGAGGGCCTGGGCCTGCTCCTTCACGGTGGCTTCGAGAATCTGCGAGAAGCCCTGCTCGGGCTCCTCCAGCAGATCCAGCCCAGGGAAGCGATACTTCTCGCCCTCCTCGATGGCGGCCTGCATCGCCGACAGATCCGCCTGCGTCGCGGTGTGCTTGTCCTTCTGACCAAAGAGGATGGGCAGCTTGTTCAGCTTATCGCGAAGCTGATCTTCGGTATACACCGTCGGAGCGTCGGCGGAGTCGTCTTCTTCTTCCTCGGCCTCGTTGGCGTCGTCTGCTTCGTCTTCCATCGCCTGCGCAGTCGCGGCCTCTTCTTCGTTCATCGCATCCTGCGTGACGATCGCCTGCTCATCAAGCTCCGCCGCGACATCCGCCGCGCTGGGCTTGGCGGGCTTTGCGGGCTTGGACCGGGCGCTGCCAGCCTTGGGCAGGGGCTCGCCCGTCACGGGGTCGACTTCCGCTTCATCCAAGCCCAGCTCGCTGCCCTTGCGCAGCTTGCGGGCGGTGGGCACCGTCGCGTCGTCGTCGAGGTCGTTCAGGCGCACCTGCTTGGCCTTCTTCTTGCGCTTGCCCGGGCGCATCGCTTCCATCAGCGTGCTGAAGATGCCGCTGCCGACCTTTGCGGTGCCGCGACCAGCGGCGGCGCCGGCAGCGAGCGCGAGCTCGCCCGTTGCGCTGCCCACGCTCTTGGCGGTGTCGCTCATCGCGGGCACAGCGTGCTCGCGTGTCTTTTCCACGCCCCAGCTCACGAGGGCGATAAGCCACTCGTCAAAGGCCACGAGCGCACCGATCATCGCGCCGACCAGAAGAAACACGCCCGCACCGAGCCCGCCAAAGCGAATCGAGAGCTCGGTCGCGCCGACCTTGCCCACCAGCCCGCCTGCGAGGTCGGGCATCGGGCCCGTGCCGGGCAGCACGATGTGCTGCAGGCCCGCCGCGGCGCACGCCAGCAGCACGAGGCCCAGCAGGCGCACGAGCGCGTGCTGCGTGCGGCTGCCCATGAGCAGGCTGAAGATGCCCAGCCCCACAAACACCACGAGGAGCCACGCGCCATAGCCCAGCAGCTTGAAGAGCGTCGCGGCGATCATCGCGCCAAAGGGCCCGCACCAGTTCGCGATCTCGGCGTTGGCGGGCCAAACCACGTGCGTGGGCGGGTCGGCAATGTCAAACCCCACCAGGCTCGCAAGCACAAACGCCCACCCAGCCAACAGGAGGATGAGGACAATGATGCGCGACAAAGAGTGTCCGGCGCGCTCCGCGCGCTTGGTCGTGGCCATAGGCGATGGATATCGGCACTTCACGCGCAAGGCGTGCAATCGCGCAGTTTGGGAGTTGTCAAGGTGTTCGTGCGATGCCGATGGCCGTGCCTAGGCCGAGCGGCGGTGCATCGTCTTGCTCGCGCGCAGCATCTGGTCGTAGCGCCGGCGCAGGTTGGGGTCGCGCAGCACCTGGAAGGCTTTGTTCACGTCCTCGAACTTCTCGCGACCGCCCTCATCTTTACAGACGTCGGGGTGGTAGCGCTTCGCCAGCTCGTGGTAGGCCTTTTTGATGGTCGCGTCGTCCGCCGTGGGCAGCACCTCGAGCACGCGGTACAAATCTTCGATCTCGATGTCGCACACGCTGCGGGGGGGCGCTCCCTCTGCTGTGCCTGCGGGTGCTGTTGCGGGCCCGGGGGCGGGCTGCGGGCGCGGTGCTGGATCGGGGATCGCCCCGAGATCCTCAACGAGGTCCTTCGCGTTCACATAGCCAAAGCGACCGAGCTGGTCGAGCGCTCGCTCAAGCTTGGGCGTCACGTCGCGAAACCGCAGCCCGATCTGAAACGCCTTGCTCATCACGCCGCCCAAGCGGCGCACCCACACCACCTGCCCATGCACCTTGATCGCTTGCCCGTCGTTGCGGATGATGAGCGGCACCACCTGCCCCACGCTCACGCTGGGCTTGCCCTCGGTCTGGCAGCGCAGGCCGCTGGTAGAGATGTCCTTCAGCTCGCCCAGTGGGCATTGCAGCCCGTGCGCCTCGTGGCGCGGTGCGCGGCGGGCGACATGCTCCTTCGATTGGGGTTGAAAGGGGTTCCAGGGCACAATTTGTTCATCGGCTCCCCAACTTAGCCCATCTGCGTGGGGGAGTGGCCCGCGAGGGCGGCTTCGTGCGAGCGCGCGGAGTGTGCGGCCTGTGCGGGCGCGCGCCCCCACCACCGCTGCTCCCATAAGGCGATGTTGATGAGGGGCCAGGCGAGGTTCCAGTGCTCCGCAGGGCGCGATACCACAAGCGCGAGCACAGGCTCGCGCACCAGCTCGCGCAGCAGGTCACTCTCCAGCACAAGCGGCGCGAGGGGGGCCATCCATCGCTGAAACGGCAGAGGAAAACTCGCCTTGCTGCGTTGCAGCGTCTCGCGCGGCACCTGGCCCGCGAACGCGCTGCGCAGCAGCAGCTTGCCCACGCCCGCCCCCACTTGCAAGCGGGCATGCAGGTGCATGGGCAGGCTCTCGGCAAGCTCGAGCACACGCAGATCGGCGAAGGGGGTGCGCCCCTCGATGCCCACGAGCATCGATGCGGTGTCGAGCCTGTGCAGCAGGCCCGCAAGGTTCACGCGGCGCTGCCAGCGCAGGTGCGTGCCCAGCGCGTGCTGGGGCTGATCGTGCGGCGCGGCATCATCGAGCGCGAGCAGATCCGCGAAGGTGCTGCTTGCCCAGGCATGCAGGGCGTGGTCCTCGCCCAGGTCGCGCCAGGCGCTTGCTTGCAACACCTGGGGCTTGATCGCCTCGCCCATCCACGCGCCACTCTCGAGCGCGAGCCGCGCGTGCCCGCGCACATCGAGTGCGGCTGCGCCCGCGAGCGCGTGCGACAGGCCCGCGAGCACCAGCGTGTAGCCGCCAAAGAGCTCGTCGGCGCCCTCGCCGCTCAGTGCAACGCGGTGCCCATCTTCGCCCGCGGCACGCAGCACCTCGAAGATCGCGGCCTCGTTGGGCGTGCTGAGGGGCGTGCCCAGGGCCTGCACCATCGCGCTCCATCGCACCAAAAACCCATCGGCATCGAGCGAGGTCTCGCGATGCCGCGTGCCAAGCTGGGAGGCGAGCCTGTGGGCGTAGTCGGCATCCTGCATCGCCGTCGCAGCGTCGCCCGCGTGCTGGGCGGCATCGTCCTCCACGCGCGCGCAGTACGTGTGCTGGCCCGCGGCGTGCCCGCGGCGCAGCAGCTCGGTCGCGATGATTGTGCTGTCCAGCCCCCCCGACAGCATCGTGCACACCGGCGCATCGGCCTCTGCATGCAGCACGATGGACTCGCGCACCACCTCGCCCACGCGCGCCGCTGCTGCTTCCAGCGAGTCGGGCGTGCTGGCGTGCCGCTCGCGGCGCGGGGCGCGCCAGGGCTCCCACGCGCGGCGGAGGGCGAGCTGCCCGCGCAGGGCATATTGCCTTGCTTCGCCAGGCAGCAGCGTGCGCACCCCTTGCAGCAGCGTGCGCTCGCCCAGCGTGGTGCGGATGGTGCTCATGTACGCGCTCACCACGGCGCGATCGGGCAGCGTGGGCAGCACTTTCTCTCGCAAAGAGACGAGCGCGGGCAGCTCGCTCGCAAGCAGCAGGTGCGCATGCTGCGTGCCCTGCCCGCCCGCAAGCTCGCAGTAGAGCAGGGGCTTGATGCCCAGTGGGTCGCGCGCGAGCAGCAGCTCGTCGCGCCGTACATCGAGCCATGCGAAGGCGAACATGCCGCGGAGCGACGAGAGCGCGTCGGCACCGTGGGTCGCAAGGTGGTGGGCAAGCGCCCAGGTGTCGCTGCGCGGGGCGTGCAGCGAGCCAGGCTGAAGGGCAAGCTGGGCACGCAGCTCGCCCGCGTTATACAGCTCGCCGTTGTAGATGAGCACGCCCGCGATGCCGTGGCGATCGCGCACGACGCAGGGCTGTGCGCCCGCTGGCGAGCGATCGACGATGCTGAGGCGCCGGTGCCCAAGCAGGGCGTGGGGCGTGGTGCCATCGCGCGCGGGCCAGAGCCCAGCGCCATCGGGCCCGCGGTGGGCGAGCTGGTCGCGGGCGCGCGCCACCTCCTCGTGCGACCAGGCGCACGCGTTGCCCAAAGCCGTGATCACGCCGACGATGCCGCACACGCCTGGAATGTCGGCCGTTTGCGTGCGAACGCGAGAATCGCGCGGGCTACACCGCGCGAAAGTGCAGCAGAGGCTGTGCTTGCTCGCATGCGGCGCGCCACGAGCGCGGGGCGGGCATGGAGGGCCACCAGAGGGTCAGGGTGAGGTGCGAGGCTTGCACGGACGCGCCGGACTCGAGCGAAGACTCGACGCACCCCAGCCCGGACCGCACGCGGGCGACGGTGCCCAGCGTGCCCCCCTGCACGGGCCCCTCATATCGCAGGTAGTGCTCGCGGTGGCGGACGATGGGCTGGGCGAAGAACTCGCTATCGCTTTGCCACGCAACATCTTGCGCGAGTCGGGCCGCCCACAAGCCCGGCTCGGTGCCTGCGATGAGCAGGTCGAGGTGCCACGAGTCGGGCAGGTCGTGCCGCAGCAGCACCGCAGGAAAGAGGTGTTGTTGATTGGGTGCTGGGGGCGGGAACGCTTCCATAGCATTGATCGGGCCCCGGCTTTCCGGAGCCGCAGCGACTGCACGGCCTTGGCTGGTTCGTTGCTGATTGGTCGTGGGGCGGGCACGCGAGGTTGACACGGAGGTTTGTATGCGTCGCATGGCATGGACGGGCGTTGCGGGTGTTGGTGGCTTGGCATTGGCGATGGCGATGGCGGCGTGCAGCAGCACGCGCCCGCTGCCGCTCGTGAAGCGCGACGCGGAGCATGCGCTGAGCTTCCGCAACTACGACAAGGCCGCGGCAGACTTTGGCGAGTATCTCAATCGCAAGCCCGACGCGAACGACGTGCGCGTGAACCTTGCCAAGGCGCAGCTCGGCGCGGGCAACCCGCGGGACGCGGCGGCAAATCTCGCGACGGCGCTGGACGTGGATCCGCAGAACGACGAGATTCTGGACCTGTACACGAAAGCGCTGTGGGAGGCGGGCGAGAAGGACCAGCTTCAGGCCTTCCTTGCTCGCGCAGCGTCGGAGCGCGGGCGCGCGAGCGACTACCTGCGCGTGGCAGACTACTCGCAGCGGCTGGGCCTGCCCGATGAGTCGCTCACCGCGCTCATCACCGCGGCGAAGATCGACGGCGGCAGGAGCGTGGACGTGCAGCTGGCGATTGCCGACTTTTACAAGGGTGTGGGCAAGCGTACCGAGATGGTGCGGCGGCTGCGCATGGCGTACTTCCTGAGCCCCGAAAGCCCCGAGGTGCTGACGCGCATCCGCGAGGCGGGCGAGATTGCCGGCCCGACGTTCGCGCTCGCGCCGACGGAGTTTGTCGAGAGCTTGCCGAACTCGCTGCGCACGCCCGGCGCGGTGATTGCCGCGCCGCGGTAAGCGGGAAAGGCCCGCTTACTTTTTCACTCTTGTTTTTTCACTGCGGCGAGGCGCTCGGCACGCTGGGCGTCGTCCAAGGTGTTCCACTCGGCAAGGCAGCCGCCGCAGCAGAAGCCGACTTTGCCACCCTGAAAATCGGTGGTGGTGGCGAGCTTTTGGTTGCAGGCGGGCTGCATGGGGCAGCGGGCATTCAGCAGGCCCGCGTTGGCGTGGCTGTGGCCATGGGAATGGGTGTGGGCGCACCCAATGAGGAGGGCTGCGGAGGCGAGGAGAGAGAGGGCGAGGAGCTTGCGTTGCATGCGCGATAATACGGTGAGTTTTAGCCGAAAACAACGCCTGAACAGGGACGCGCGCTGCGAAGGAAACACGACCGTTTGAGCCGGAATTTGCTGTCAAGACCGAGCGCGAAGAATGGGCACAAACTCGGGCGCGACTGCAACCAAGCGGGGTTGGTGCCCGTATCGATTTCCAGCGCGATTGTTCAAATCGCGCATAGACTCCTGTGGTGATGTGTGGGGGCAGTTTCTGTGGCTGCCCGGCGTGAGTTGTGGGTGCGAGTGTTTCTTCCTCGTCTTACCAAGCGCGCACAGTCATCGTGGAACCCATCGCACGCGTGTTGCGGATGGGCGAGCCCGAAGCAACGGGCCAATGGGGCGGGGCGAGGTGTCGGGCGGGTTTGCTCGTCGTGGGCAGCCACCCAAAGGCTTTCGCGAGCAGCTTCGGCTGTGATCGTGAGTGGAGGTCGCAGATGCAATCTGTGATGCGTCGGATTCGTCAAGCAGGCAACGGCGAGGGCGGTTCTACAAGTGGGCGCAAGGGCTTTACGCTCATTGAGCTGCTCGTCGTGATCGGGATCATCGCGCTGCTCATCAGCCTGCTGCTCCCCGCTCTGAGCAAGTGGCGCAAGATTGGTCGCAAGCTGGTGTGCAGCACCCAGATGAAGCAGATGGGCGTCTCGACGCATAGCTACGCGGCAGACTTCCAGGACAAGCTCTACTCCTTCACCTGGACGCCCGGTCGCGCGTCGGTGACGGATGATCGCACCCTCGTGCAGGACCTCATTGACCGGGCGAACAACGCCGGCAACGACACCGAGGCCTCGGCTGCGCAGGCGATCAGCATCATGCGTCGCCGCACGGGCGATGGGCCGGGCCAGATGCCCATGATCGACAACTGGATTCCGCACGTGCTGTATACGCACTTGGTGCTGCAGGACTACATCGACCAGCGTTTGCCCGCCAAGCTGGTGGTGTGCCCGGAGGACAGCGTTCGTCTGGGTTGGTTCAATCGCGATCGCTTCAACACCGAGTTCATCGCGGGTGGCGGACGGGATATCGGAACGGATTACCGCTGGCGTTTCAGCAGCAGCTATCAGCACGTCTCGGTGATGTATAGCCCCGACGGCAACGCGCCCGACGGCACGCAGCGCACCGTGACCCCTGGTCCGGCACACTTCAACTATCAGACGCCCACCACGCCCAACGTGCTGGGTCGCCGCGTGATGGCGGATGTGGCCTTCCCTTCGGGCAAGGTGCAGATGTATGACGGGCAGGACCGTCACTCCGCGAAGGACCAATACTTCTTTGCCGACAAGCGGGCTCGCCAGCCCCTGCTCATGTTTGACCAGAGCGTGAACGATCAGTTCACGCGCGACTCCAACCACGGCTGGCGTCCGACCACGCCTCGCGCGATGCCCAGCGCTGCGGTGCAGGCCCTGCCCAATCAGCAAGCGGCCGCATGGGCCCAGCAGGGCAACTGCCATGTGATCAACTATGAGCCGGATGCGGCGACCGGCGAGTCGAGGGCGAGCTTGCCGAACCCGGCATCGCCGCCTGGAACGGGCAGCACGGGTCCGGCGGCCGGTCCGTTCACGGGCGTGTATGCCTGGACGCGTGGCGGCCTGAAGGGCGTGGACTACGGCGCGGGGCAGATCAATACGGCCCAGTGGCAGTAAGGCACGCAGGCAGGCGTATCACGCCTCGCGAAGCATGGACTGAGCAAAGCCCACCTCCCATGGAGGTGGGCTTTTTTCATGTTGCTGGTGGTTTGGTGGGGGCTGGAATTGGGCGAGATTTTGAGGTTTTTCGGTCTGGCACGAAAAAATGCCCTTGACGCGGAATGGGATTTGCGTCATAGTGACACACGCGGAGGGCGAGTGTGCAGGGCGGTTTCTGTGGCTGCCTGCGTGCGCGGTTGAGGTGCTCGCGAGTCGTCGGTCTGGCGACGCGGCTGGGCGCACACGCAACACTCGCTTGTTCTTCCGCAGATGGAGTTGCGGCATGCACTCGTTGAACACGATCGTGGGACGTGGAGAGGGCACGGGACGGAAGGGCTTTACGCTCATTGAGCTGCTGGTGGTCATCGGCATCATCGCGCTGCTCATCAGCCTGCTGCTGCCCGCGCTGGGCAGTTGGCGGAAGATTGGGCGGAAGATGGTGTGCACGACGCAGATGAAGCAGATGGGCGTGGCGACGCACAGCTACACCGCGGACTTCCGCGACAAGCTGTATTCATTCACGTGGGTGTCGGGGCGGGCGCAGACGGCGGATGCCGAGCGTGCCCTGATTTCTGACTGCATTGATGTCTGCGTGACGCCCGCGGGGCTGCCCGCGGCGAGCAACGACACGCGGACGTCGATGGCGCAGGCGGTGAGCATCATGCGGCGGCGCACGGGCGAGGACCGCACGCTGATGCCCTTGATTGAGAACTGGATTCCGCACGTGCTGTACACGCACTTGGTGCTGCAGGACTACATCGACCAGCGCTTGCCTGCGAAGCTGGTGATCTGCCCCGAGGACAGCACACGCCTGAGCTGGCTGGACCGCAACCGGTTCCGCAGCGAGTTTTTGGCGCAGGAAGATCCGACCACGCAGTGGCGCTGGCGGTTTAGCAGCAGCTACATCCACGTGACGACGATGTATTGCCCGGATGGCACGCTGCCCGGGCAGCCGCAGCGCACGGTGATTCAGGGCCCGGCGCACAACACGTACTTTGTGCCGCCCGCGAACGCGTCGAGCAACGGGCTGTTTGGGCGGCGGGTGTTTAGCGATATCGCGTTCCCATCGAACAAGGTGCAGATGTATGACGGGCAGGATCGGCACTCGGCGAAGCAGCAGTACTTCTTTGCCGACAAGCGGGCCCGCCAGCCCTTGCTGATGTTTGACCAGAGCGTGAACGATCTGGCGACCAAGGACGCGAACCACGGGTGGCGCCCCGATGCGCCGCGCTCGATGCCGAGCCCGGGCGTGATTAGCCAGCCCAACTCGAACGCGCAGGCGTGGGCGCAGCAGGGGAATGTGACGATCATCAACTATGACCCGAACCCGCGGTATGGCGAGTCGCGGTTTAGCCAGGCTGGCACGGGGCCCGCGAACGCGCCGTACACGGGCGTGTTTGCGTGGACGCGCGGCGGGCTGAAGGGGTCGGACTTTGTGCTGGGGCAGATTAACACGGCGCAGTGGCAGTGAAGAGTGGTGACAGGTAACACGAAACAGGCGACAGGAAACACCTGTCGCCTGTTATTTTTTGCCTCTGCGGCCTCCACCGTCAGGCTTGCTTCTGAAAGATGCGCTTGGGGCGGGGCTCGATGATGAAGCTGCCCACGCTGGCGACCTCGACGAAGCGCGCGGAGCGTGAGCTTGCGGCTTGCATCGCCTCGCGCAGCAGGCTGCTGCGGGCGGAGGGGCCTGTGTCGATCGCGGCGTGGGCACCGGGGCGGAGGACGCGCATGAGCTCGGCGCAGAGGGCGAAGACGCTGGGCTTGTCGAGGTAGAGACCCACGACGCCCGAGGAGATCGCGAAGTCGACGGAGTTTGGGGCGAGCAGGGCGTCGCCATGGGGACTCTCGCGCAAAGGCTCGGCGATGGACTGGCAGATGAAGGTGGGTGAGATTGCCTGCCCTTCGCGATTCGTAAAGTGGTTGCTCGCCTTGCGGGCGTTGGCGAGGGCGATGTATTCGGGCGTGAGGTCGTAGCCTGTGATGCGCCAGGAGGGCTTCGCGAAGTAGCTGAGCAGGTGCGTGCTCGTGCCCGGGCCGCAGCCCAGGTCGACGACGACGGCGTGCTCTTGCGGGATGCGATTGTCGAGGGCTTTGGGGATGTGCCGGCGCTCAACCCAGACCTGGGCGAGGTTGTACTCGTCGAACTGCTGCTGCGTGAGCGAGGCGAAGCCCTGCTTCACGCTCGCGAGGTCGGCGCCGATGAGCCCGGCTCCGCTGTAGGACTTGCCGATGGCCTTGCTGAGAAACTCCTGCCCTTTGCGGCGGATGATGGTGGAGACGGGCCAGGCGAGGGCGTCGCGATCGGCCTGAGTGACGCGCAGGGGGGCGGACGCGTGGGGCGTGGGTGATGCGTTGTGCATGGGGAGGGGGTGGCTCGGGCGACTCGGGCACTAGCGGCGCGGCGCGGGGCGCACGGGCTCGGGCTTGGAGGCTGGGTAGTAGCGCTGCGAGGCGACTTCGAGCAGACGCAGCACGATGTCGCGGATGGTCTCGTCGCTCGCGCGGCCTGAGAGCTGGCGGATGAAGCGGGTTCGTTCGCGCTCCACGCGCTGGCTGCGGAGGTCTTCTTCGACGGCGAGCTGGGCGTCGTAGAGCGAGGTGGTGCGGTCTTCGATGGATTCGAGGCGAATCCAGGCGATGCTCGCGGTGAGCTCGATGGGGCCCAGGCTCTCGCCTACTGCGCCGCGGGCAGCGAGGGAGCGGGCGGCTTCGTCGAGCTTGGGGTTGGCGAAGAGGCGGGCGGGGGCGGGGGGCTCTGACGCGGCAGCGGCTGGCGTTGGAGCCGGGGCCGCTGTCGCCTCAGGAGTCGGCGCGAGCTCGCGCTGCTCCAGGCCTCCTTCGGCGGGCTTGTTCAGGTTGGCTTTGCTTTTGGCGGCGGCCTCGAAGCCTTGCGTGGCGATGAGCTGCGTGATGGTGTCGAGGTCGGGCTTGCTGTCTTTCGAGGCCTGGATGAGGCGGAAGGTGGCGAGCGGGGGCTTGCTGAACTCGGCCTCGAGCTGCTGGTAGCGCAGGGCGATGTCTCGCCTTGCGACGCTCACGCGCTGGAAGATGCGGTTGGAGAGCTCGAAGCGGATGAGCTCGAGGTCCTCGCGCTGGCGGCGCCATTCGTCGATCGTGATGCCCTTCTCTTCGAGCAGGCGCTGCTCGGCGGCGGCGCGGCTGCCGCCCGATTGACGCTCGAGCTCGCGCTGGGCGCGGTCGATGAAGGCGAAGAGGCCTTGGCGCTCCTCGGGCTTGAGGCTGGCGATCGCTTCGGCGCGGAGGAGCTCGTCCTCGACGAAGCTGTTCACGGCGCGGGTGATCTCGCGGGTGGCGAAGTTCAGCCAGTCGTTGCGGGTGCGGAGGTCGGCCTCGCGCTGCAGACGCGGGCCCAGGGCGGTGACGGTGGGCGAGCCCGTGATGAGGAAGACCGAGGCGTAGACGGGCTTGCCGTTGATGTTGCCGACGACTTCGTCGACCCATGCGCTGGAGCGGATGGCGGCGAAGACGGGGTTGGCGGAGGCCTGCGCGGGGAGCGGCGTTGGGGCACCTTCGAACGATGCGGTGACGTCGGCGGGCGAGAGGTCGTTCGCAGAGGGCGAGCCTGCGCCGAGGGGGTTGGGCTTGGGAGCGGATGGCGCGGGAGCTGGCGCGGGGGCGGGCGCTGGGGCGAGCGGCGCTGCGCCAGCGACCGCGAAGCTGTCGAGCGTGAGGGGAGCGGGGGTGAGTTCTTTGGGCTTCAGCGCAGCTTTGGTGGCGGGTGAGCAGCCCGCGCCTGCGAGGGCGACGAGCAGAAGGGGGAGGAGGATGGGAAGAGGGCTGGAGTGGGGCAAGGGCAACCTTGGGAGCAAACAGCGGAGAATGCCAGGGAAAGATAGAAGCGCAGGAGGCGAGAAGCGGGGAGCGCATTCGACACCTTGCAGCTTGCGAACGCTATTATGGTGGGCCTGGTGGTCTGTCCGCGTTCGCGGGAGCCGTAGCCCGGCGAGACTAGCCGCTTGCGGGCAGCGCACGCGGCGCAGAGCGAAGGCACCCATGTCGAGCGACGCCCCGAAGTTGATCATCGATAGCGATTGGAAGAGCCAGGCGCAGGCGGAGAAGCAGCGTTTGGAGCAGCAGGCGGCGAGCAAGAAGCCTGCGGCGGGCGCGATGGGCGGTGCCATGGCGGGCGCGATGGCGGGCGCGGCGGCTGGGGCCGAAGGCGAGGAAGGGCCCGTGGAACTGAGCATTCTGCACCTGGTGGAGATGCTGAGCATGCAGGCGCTGAGCTATATGGGCGCGCTGCCCGACCCGCGGACGGGGCAGGCGATGATCAGCCTGGAGTATGCGAAGCTGCACATCGATCTCTTGGGGATTCTCGAAGAGAAGACCAAGGGCAACCTGAACGAAGAAGAGGCGAAGGCGGTGCAGGGCACCGTGAGCGAGCTGCGGATGCACTTTGTGACGGTGCAGCAGGCGGTGGCGAAGGCGGTGGCGGAGGGGCGGATCAAGCCGCAGCAGGCGGGCGTTGGTGGGATGGGCGGCGGGATGGGCGCAGGGCCCAAGGGCCCGACGCTGGTGGGCGGGTAAGGGCGCGGCAGCGAGTTGCGGTAAGCGGCAGCGGCCGCGGAGGCAGCGGCCTGAGCAGAAGTAGCACCTGACCACGAAACACAAACCACGAACCACCAACCACGAACCACCAACCACGAAACACTCAGGGTACAACAAGCAGCTATGAGCGACACCACGAAAGCAAAGCCAGCAAGCACGCCGCAGGGGTTCTTTGACAAGCACTACCACGTGCTGCGTCGGCTGCACAGCCTGACGGGGATCGTGCCCATCGGGGTGTTTTTGATCGCGCACCTGACGACCAACAGCAGCCTGCTGTGGGGCAAGTGGGGCCTGCGGCACGAGGGGCACGACGAGACGATCGTGAGCGGGGGCGTGCACTACTTCTGGAAGGAAGTGCAGTGGATCAACAACCAGATTCCGCACCTGCTGCTCATTGAGATCGGGCTGTGGCTCGCGATCGCGTTCCACTCGGTGCTGGGCGTGTACTACGCGCGGAGCGGCAAGAGCAACACCGCGCGGTATGCCTATCAGGGCAACTGGCGGTATCGCATGCAGCGCCTGAGCGGGTATGTCGCGCTGCTGTACATCTTCTATCACATCGCGACGCTGCGCTGGGGCTGGAGCTTCTTGGTGCCGGGCGGGGCGAAGTGGAGTGCCGACTTCGCCGCGAGCACGCTGGCAGCTGCGCTCCGCGGCAGCAACGAGGGCTTTACGGCGATGGGCATTGCGGTGAGCCTGTTCTACTTCGTGGGCATCACGGCAAGCGTGTATCACTTCGCGAACGGGCTGTGGACGGCGGCGATCACGTGGGGCCTGACCATCAGCCAGCAGGCGCAGCAGCGCTGGGGCTTTGCGAGCTTTGCGCTGGGCGTGGGGCTGATGGGCATGGCGTGGGCGAGCCTTGCGGGCGCGCTGCTCACCAAGCCCAGCGAGATGCAGCGCATCGAGCTGCAACTGCTGCAAGAGAAGGGCAAGGGCGGGGCCATGCCCGGTGAGGGTGCCGCGCTGGTGGACGCAACGCCTTTGGTGAACGTGCCGAGTGATCCGGAAGGGACCCAGCCTGCGGCGGGCGGCTCATAACTGGCTGGCGGGGCTGGCCCAAGGGGTTGCCCCTGCGTCCTGCGAGGGTGCGAAATCGAAGTATGGAAAGAGTCGATTGAGACTGAAGGGTGTGACTGAAGGGTTTGTTGGGTGCGGGCACCGGGTGAGAGGCGAAACCAGAAGGAACCTGCAATGGCAAAGCAACGCGTGATCGTGGTGGGCGGCGGGCTGGCGGGGCTCTCGGCGTGCGTGCGCGTCGCGGAGGCTGGCGTCGATGTCGACCTCTTCAGCATGGTTCCGGTGAAGCGCAGCCACAGCGTGTGCGCCCAGGGCGGCATCAACGCCTGCAACGAGGTGGCGCGGCAGCAGGGCTACAGCGAGTATGAGCACTTTGACGAGACGATCTACGGCGGCGACTTCCTTGCTGACCAGCACCCGGTGCTGGAGATGGCGAACTGGGCGCCGAAGATCATCGACCTGCTCGATCGCATGGGCGTGCCCTTCAATCGCACCAACGAGGGGTATCGCGATCTGCGGTTGTTTGGTGGCAGCCTGTTCAAGCGCACGCACTTTGCGGGCGCCACGACCGGGCAGCAGTTGCTGTACGCCCTGGACGAGCAGACCCGTCGCTACGAGGCGGACGGCAAGGTGAACAAGTATGAGTTCTGGGAGTTTTTGGGCCCCGTCGTGAGCGACGGGCGGTGCGTGGGCATCGTGGCGCAGGACATGCGAACGATGCAGGTGCGCAGCTTCCGGGCGGATGCGGTGGTGATGGCCACGGGCGGGTGCGGGCTGGTGTATGGCAAGAGCACCAACAGCGTGGTGTGCACGGGCGCGGCGGCGGCGCGGTGCTTCCAAGCCGGCGCGTGGTATGGCAACCCGGAGATGATCCAGGTGCACCCGACGGCGATTCCCGGTGCGGACAAGCTGCGCCTCATGAGCGAGAGCGCACGTGGCGAGGGCGGGCGCGTGTGGGTGCCCGCGATCAAGGGGCAGGACGGGCGCTGGGGCAAGCACCCGCGCAGCGGCGAGGACCCGAAGAAGATTCCTGAGAACGAACGCTACTACTTCCTCGAGGAGCGCTATCCGGCGTATGGCAACATCGTGCCGCGCGACATCGCGACGCGCGAGATCTTCGACATCTGCGTGAACGAGGGGATGGGCGTTGCGAACGAGAACCAGGTGTATCTGGACTTGACGCACCGCGACCCGGAATACCTCGCGCGCAAACTGGGCGGCATCCTCGACATCTATGAGAAGTTCGTGGGCGATGACCCGAAGTTCACGCCCATGAAGATCTTCCCCGCGGTGCACTACAGCATGGGCGGGCTGTGGACGCAGTTTAGCAAGGGCAGCTACAACCCCAGCGAGCCGCGCGACAAGCACAAGAGCGGCACGCGTGCGCCCATCGGCGCTGAGGTGGGCATGGGCATGGAGTATGGCTCGCCCATCAACAGCAGCACAAACATTCCTGGGCTGTATGCCTTTGGCGAGGTGAACTTTGCGTATCACGGCGCAAACCGCCTGGGCGCGAACGCGCTGCTGAGCTGCCTGTTTGACGGGCTGTGCTGCGGCGTGAGCGTGGTGAACTATGTGCGCAGCGCCGAGGTGAGCAAGGCGCCCGCGGAGATGCTGACCAGCAGCGCGTACGACGCGGTGGTGGAGCAGGAGAACGCGAAGATCAAGCGCTTCACGGACACGGTGGGCAAGGCCGATGCCAGCCCGCTGTTCAACCCCTACCAGATCCACAAGGAGCTGGGGCAGGAGATGACAGCGGCGTGCACGGTGGTGAAGAGCGCGGCACGACTGGAGCAGTGCCGCACCAAGATCGCGGAGCTGCGCGATCGCTTTGGCAAGGTGCGCCTGGGCGACGCGGCGACGTGGACGAACCAGACCCTGAGCTACACCCGCTGCGTGGGCGACATGCTGCTCATCTCCGAGGCGATCTGCCTCGCGAGCATCGAGCGCAAGGAGAGCCGCGGGGCGCACTATCGCACGGACTACCCCACGCGCGACGACGCGAACTACATGAAGAGCACCGTCGCGAAGTTCAGCAAGCCCATGCAGAGCACGGTGATCGAGCTGTTTGAGATCGACGCGAGCCTCATCCGTCCGACGGCACGCACCTATGGCAAGACGGACCCGGTGGGGGCTGGCGGCGCGGCGAGCAAGAAGGTGGCGAGCCCGGAGGTGTGAGGCAGGCCCACCCTCCGTCGGACGCTGCACGGACATTGAGCAACGCACGCACCGGGAAAGCCCAGCCAGGCCGCACCCAACACACACACATGGCAAGTCGCAAGGCACAACCCGGGCCAGTTCACCCGCCCTCGACCGGCAACCCGCCGGGCGTGGACGAGATGATCGCGCTCGCACGCCGCGTAACGCGTGCCACCGGCGCGCCGGTGGTGGGCGGAGTAGCGGTGCTGCTGCACGGCGGCGGACGGCACACGCGCGACATCGACGTGTACAGCGCGAACTTCTGGGAGACGCACACCAAGCTCGAATCCGCGGGAATGCTGTGGGACGCGAGCCGACGCGAACATCTGATCGATGGCGTCGGGATTCACATGGTGGGCGATGATTCGCTGGGTGGCCCGCCCAAGCGCGTGAGCACGATTCGTGATGTGAAGGTGATCGGGCTCGCCGACCTGATTCGCGGCAAGCTCACCGTCGGGCTCTCGAGCATTCGCCGCAGCAAGGACATTGCCCACGTGCTCGACCTCATCGAGCGCATCCCCCTCGACAAGGCCTTCGCGGCCAAGCTGCCGCGCAACCTGCGCAGTCCGTTCAAGGAACTCGTCGACCAGGTCTTTCAACCCGCGCGCGACAACAAGCGCGGCAACCCGATTCCTCCCGCTATCTTCCTCAAGAGGCACGCCCCATGATCCAAACTCTCACGTCCACATCCTCCGCGGCGCTCGCCGCTTCCAACCGTCGCATCGCCAAGCAGGGGCGCACGGTGCAGGTCAGCATCAAGCGGTGCGACGGGCCCAACAAGCCCAGCCGGTGGGAGACCTTCAAGGTCACGACCGAGCGCGGGATGAACGTCATCAGCGCGCTCATGCAGATCGCGGCGAACCCCACCACCATCGACGGCAAGCAGACCACGCCCCCAGTGTGGGACAGCGGCTGCCTGGAAGAGGTCTGCGGGTCGTGCACGATGGTGATCAACGGCAAGGTGCGGCAGAGCTGCTCGTGCCTGCTGGATGACTATGTTCCCAACGAGGGGGACACGCTGACGCTGGAGCCCATGAGCAAGTTCCCGGTGATTCGCGACCTGTGGGTCGATCGCGAGCGCCTCTTTCACAACCTCAAGCGCGTGAAGGCGTGGGTGCCCATCGACGGCACCTACAGCCTCGGCGCTGGCCCGCGCGAGACGCCCGCGAAGCAGGAGACACGCTACAAGCTCAGCGAGTGCATGAGCTGCGGATGCTGCCTGGAGGCCTGCCCGCAGTTCAACGTGGAGGAGGACAAGGCACAGTGGGACACGAGCTTTATCGGCGCCCATGCCATCAGCCAGGCCCGCCTGTTCAATGAGCACGAGACGGGCAAGCAGTTGAAGGACGAACGCATTGACGTGCTGATGGGCCCGGGCGGCGTGAACGACTGCGGCAACGCCCAGAACTGCGTAAAGGTCTGCCCCAAGCACATCCCCCTCACCGAGAGCATCGCCGCGATCGGACGGGCGGTGACGATCCGCAGCTTCGTGAAGTTCTTCAAGGGCTAAGACAGGACTGGGCGGAGAGACGCTGCAGAGAAATCTCAGCACAGAGACGCAGAGGAAGAGGAGAGAAACGACCAAGGGCAGTGTTTGCCAAGTGCAGTTTCGCTTGCAGCAGATTGCTTTGCTCTCGTCCTTGGCTGCTTGTTTCTTGTCGCCTATCTCTTGTCACCAGCCTGACCCCTACCCGTTTTTCTCCTCCTCCCCTTCGTCTCTGAGTCCCTGAGTCTCTGAGCCTCTGTCTCTCTGTGCTAACTCTTCCCTTGCCGCGTCCCCAGCACGCCGCGGGCTGCGCTCGTGGCGAGCAGGCGCAGCGCGAAAGGAATGCCGTGGACGAGGTAGCGCTTGCCTAGCCGGCCTGGCTCTTGGGCCATGCGGTGGAGCCATTCCAGCCCGAGCTTCTGCAGCAGCTTGGGGGCACGCTCCACGTCGCCCGTCACGAAGCTGAAGCTGATACCCACGCCCAAAAACCACGCACGCGGCAGGTGCGGGCGCAGGGCCTTGATGAGCACCTCTTGCTTGGGCGCGCCGAGTGCCACGAAGATGATGTCTGCCTCTGCCGCGCGCAGCTGGGGTAGCAGCGTGGGCACATAGCTTGGGTCTTTCTCAAAGCCAAAGGGTGGGCATGCGGTGCCGGCGATGCGAAGCACCGGGTGGCGCTGCTGCAGCACCTTCGCGGCTTGCTCTGCCACGCCCGGGTTGCCACCGAGGAGGAACATGCTCAGCCCCTCGCGCTCGGCGCGGGCGGAGAGGCTGTTGATGAGGTCGCTGCCCGCGACACGCTCGGGCAAAGGCGTGCGCTGCAAGCGGCTTGCCCACACCAGGGGCATGCCATCGGCGGTGCGCAGGGTGGTGCCCTCGCAGAGCTGAGCAAACTCGAGCTCGTTGCAGAGCTTGCGCAGAATGTCGAGGTTGGGCGTGAGCACCCACCCCCCCACGCCCGCCTTGCTGGCGCTCGCGATGTGGGCCAGCGTCTGCTCCATCGTCAGGTGATGCACCCAGGAGGAGAGGAGGGGGATGCGGGGGGGCTCGCCCGGCGCTTGCGCTGTGGGCTGGACGAAAGGCTCGCTCATCCCCGCGCCTTCTCCCGCCCCGCGCGACGGCGCTTCAGCTCCGCGTCGATGAAGTCGGCGATCTCGCCTCGCAGCACGGCTTCGTAGTCGCGGCTTTCGTGATTGGTGCGGTGGTCTTTCACGCGATTGTCATAGAAGACGTAGCTGCGAATCTGGCTACCCCAGCCCTGCTCCAGGCTGCCGCCCTGGGCCTTGGCGATCTCCGCCTCGCGCCGCTCGTCCTCGATCTGCTGCAGCTTTGCCTGCAGCACCGCGAGGGCCTGGCTGCGGTTCTGGGGCTGGTCGCGATAGGTGCTCGCAACGACCTGCATACCCGTCGGGATGTGCGTGACGCGCACGGCGGTGGCGACCTTGTTCACGTTCTGCCCGCCCGGCCCGCGTGCCCGCACGAAGGGCTCGATGATCAGGTCCTTATCAGGAATCGTGATGTCGCTCTGCTCAAACTCGGGTGAGACCTCAACGGTTGCGAAGCTCGTCTGCCGCTTGCCCTGGGCGTTGAAGGGGCTGACACGGGCGAGGCGGTGGCTGCCGCGCTCGCACTTGAGGTAGCCAAACGCGTAGGGGCCCTTGAGGTGCAGCGTCACGCTGTCGATGCCCACCTCGGCGCCGAAGCCCTTGTCGACCTCTTCCATCGCGAAGCCCATCTTCTCGCAGTAGAAGATGTACATGCGGAGCAGCATGTCCGCCCAGTCGTTGGCCTCGGTGCCTCCGACTCCGGCAGAGATCGTGAGGAAGCAGTTGCGGAAGTCGTGCGGATCGCTCAGCAGGCTCTGCAGCTCGATCTTTTCCATCCGCTGCACGAGCTGGAAGAGCGTCTCGTCGGCCTCTTTCAGCAGGTCGGCGTCGCCCGCCTCTTTGGCCATCTCGATGCCGAGCTTCGCGTCGTCGAAGTCCTTGATTGCCTGCGAAAGCGGCTCGATCTGGGCGCGGAGGAGCTTGGCCTCGCCCACGGTCTTGTTTGCCTGCGCCTGGTTGTTCCAGAAGCCATCGCCTGCCATCAGGTCTTCCAGCTCTCTCCGACGGACCATCTTGCGGTCGTAGTCAAAGAGAGTCGCGGATGGTTGCAATCCGCGCCTCAAGATCGGCGATCACGGTGTTGTGAGAGTCAAAGTGCATGGGGGCGAGTATAGAGGGGGTGGGGCGAGAAATGGGCAAACGGTCAAATGGGCAAAGAGCTCGTGGGGGGGTTAGCCGCGCTTCTTGCGTTTGCCGGGCTTGCTGCCGGGGGAGCCGGGGGCGGCTTTGTCCGGGCGGTCCTTGCGTTTGCTGCCCGATTTGGCATCAACCTCGCTGCGGCGCACCTTCACGTCGGCGTTCGGGCCCGCGCTGGCGATGCGCTGCTTGAGCTTGGTCACGGCATCGCGCAGGTGCGCGGCACGCTCAAAGTGCAGGTCGCGGGCAGCCTCGAGCATCTCCTGCTCCAACTGCTGCACCAGCTCACCAATCGCGACAGCGGGCTCGGCGGTTGCCATCGCCTCACGCGCGTTCTTGCGGGCCTGCAGCTCGTGCGCGAGCCCGCGCCGCACGCTTTTGGTGATGGTCTGCGGCACGATGCCGTGCAACGTGTTGTACGCCACTTGCTTTGCGCGGCGGCGTTCGGTCTCGTCGATGGCGTTCTGCATCGCGGGCGTCACTTTGTCGGCGTACATGATCACCGTGCCGTGCACGTTGCGGGCGGCGCGGCCCATGAGCTGGATGAGGCTCGTCGGGCTGCGCAAAAAACCCTCCTTGTCGGCATCGAGGATTGCGACCAGCGACACCTCGGGCAGGTCCAACCCTTCACGCAGCAGGTTCACGCCCACGAGTACGTCAAAGTTGCCCAGACGCAGATCGACCAGAATCTCCACGCGCTCGAGCGTCTCGATGTCGCTGTGCAAATAGCGCACGCGCAGTCCCTTTTCCGCAAGGTAGCTCGCGAGGTCCTCGCACAGGCGCTTCGTGAGCGCAGTCACCAGGATGCGTTCGCCCTTCTCGATGCGTGCCTGACACTCCTTCAGCAAATCGGGCACCTGCCCATCGGTGGGCTTGAGCACGATCTGCGGGTCGAGCAGGCCCGTGGGACGAATCACCTGTTCAGCTACCACCCCCTGGGTCTTCTCAAGCTCATACGGCGCAGGCGTCGCGCTCACATACAACACCTGCGGCACCACCGACTCAAACTCCTCGAATCGCAACGGGCGATTGTCCAGCGCGCTGGGCAGGCGAAAGCCGTGGTCCACGAGCACCGTCTTGCGGGCGCGGTCGCCATTGAACATCGCGCGAATCTGCGGCACCGTGACGTGGCTCTCGTCGATCACGAGCAGCCAATCGCGATAGTTGGGGCGGGGCACGCTCTCGTTCGCGATGCGATCGGTGTCGACCGAGCGGTAGCCTCGCACGACGAACTCGTCCTCTTGGCTTCCAGCAGGTGCCGCGCCAGCGCTCGTGCCGCCATCCAGCGTCTCGCCCCGCCGCACGAGCGCCGAACCGTCGGCCCCCTCCACCGGCGCAAAGTCGAAGTAATCCAGCAGCGTGTAGGGCCGCTCGCCCGGCATGCGCCCATCCATAAACCTCGAGTAGTTCTCGATGCCCGGGCACGTGCCCGTCTCTTGCAGCAGCTCGATGTCGTACTTCGTGCGGCTGATGAGACGCTGGGCCTCCAGCAGCTTGCCCTCGCTGCGAAGCTGCAGCACGCGCTGGTCCATCTCTTCGCGAATCTGCTGCACCGCGGTGCGGAGTTGCTCCTCGGGCATCACGTAGTGCACCGCGGGGAAGAGGAAGAACTGCTTCTCCTCCCCCAGCACCTCGCCGCTGGTGGGGTTGAGCAGCTCGATGCGTTCGATCTCATCGCCAAACAGCTCGATATGCACCGCGAACTTCTCGTACGCGGGCCACACATCCAGCGCATCCCCCCGCACACGAAACTGCCCGCGCTTCCACTCCAGCTCGCTGCGGTTGTATTGCATGCCCGTGAGCGCAGCCAGTAGCGCACGCCGGTTCACGCGGCTGCCGCGAGTCAGCGTCAGCACACGCTGCCCATAAGCGATGGGGCTGCCAAGGCCAAAGATGCAGCTCACGCTCGCGACCACCACGCTGTCGCGTCGGCTGAGCACGTTGCTCGTTGCCGCGAGGCGGAGCTGGTCGAGGTCGTCGTTGCGGCTGCTGTCCTTCTCGATGTAGATGTCGCGCTGCGGGATGTACGCCTCGGGCTGGTAGTAGTCGTAGTAGCTCACAAAGTAGTTCACGCTGTTGTGCGGAAACAGCTCGCGCATCTCTTCATACAGCTGGGCCGCGAGGGTCTTGTTGTGGCTCAGAATGAGCGTTGGGCGCCGCAGCTGCGCAATGACGTGCGCCACCGTAAAGGTCTTGCCCGTTCCCGTTGCTCCCAGCAGCGTCGCCGCGGGCTTGCCCGCACGCAGATCGCGCACGATCTGCTCGATCGCCTGGGGCTGGTCGCCCGTGGGGACAAACGGAGAGACGACTTCGAAGCTGCGTGCCACGAATGAACGCTAGCACGCCTTCTCGAAAGTCGCACTCTCGGAGGCAGATTGCCTATCTTTCAGCTTCGACGGGTGGACATCGGTTGCGCAATCAGAGTTCGTCTACCAGTCTCTCACAGGCGCCTCTTGGAGAACAGATCGCATGAGCCAGCAAGCAACGCTTTCCGCTCGATTCACCTTCCGTAGCTGCACGACCCCGCTCGCCCTTCTCGCGCTCGCGACCGTTGTCGGATGCGGCGGGCCCTCACTCAGGATCATGGCCGAGCCGGCGGACGCAAGGATCACCGCGAAGCAGGGTGGGCGCGTCTTGGTCGAGGGCAAGCCGAGCCCAGCTTCCGTCAGCGCGACGTTCGACAACGGCCCGATCAGCCTCGAAGTGCTGCCCGGGCCGTCGATCAGCGAGCGTTACGTCGCCGTGACCCGCACGGTCGACGCAAGCCAGTTTGCCTCGCTTCCTGTCGTGAGCGGCGAGACCCGCAGCCTCACCGTCAAGCTCGACGAGCGTGACTTTGTGAACGTCGTCTTCGTTGACGTCGTGATCGATCCTGAGAACGGCCTCGTCGGCCTCGCAAGCCGCGCCCGCGCCATGAAGAGCACCGCCGAAGAGGGTGGGCGTCCCCCGAGCAAGATCGTGGACCTCGACAGCGGCCTTGGCCTGCGCGGAGTAGCAATCTCGCCCGATGGCAATCGCATGGTGTTCTCTCTTGCCACGCTCCGGAATGCGGGGCAGATCCGCCTCGATGACTCGTTCATCGCCAGCCCTGATGCAACCAAGGCACTGTCGCTGCAGAAGTCCAACCTGCGGGCGATCAACCTGGCAGGCGGCGGCGTGGAGCAGCTCACCACCGACTCGTTCATCGACAGCGATCCTGCCTTTACCTCGGACGGGAAGGGCATCCTGATGGCGAGCAACCGCCGCCGTGCGAACTCTGCCGACATTCTCCGCATCAGCAGCCTCGCTCGCGGGGGCGGCATTCAGGACATCTACACCGATCGCACGCGCGGTGGGCGCGTCGCGAACATCTCGCAAGGAGCCTCTGGCCTGACGGCCTTCTGCCTCTATCCACAGGGCGGAGACCCGCAGATCTGGACAATCGGCGGCGAGAGCGGCTTTCCGACCGAGCTTGGTCAGGGTGTCAACCCGGCCATTTCGCCAGATGGCAATCGCATCGCCTTCGTCCGCGACGGCGACATCTATGTGATGAACAGCGATGGCACCGGCGCAACCCAGCTCACGTTTGATGCGGGGCAGATCCTCCGCCGCACCGATGAGTTCCTGACGAAGAACGGCGACAGCATCGAACGCGCGCTCTGGACTTCGCAACGCAAGTACTTCCAGGCGAACTCCTCGCCCGCATGGAGCCCCGATGGTCGCGCAATCGCCTTTACCAGCAGCCGCAGCGTCGACTCCGACGGTCGTCCGAACGAAGACATCTACGTCGTCAACCTCGACGGCGGCGAGCCTCGCCAGCTCACCACCAACCGCTCGACCGACCGCACCCCGGTCTTCTCGCCTGACGGCCAGAGCCTCTACTTTGTGAGCAACCGCGGCGGCAACTGGGCGATCTGGCGCACGCCCGTGGCCGACCGCTAACAGCGCTGCACGCCAACGCGTTGAGCCCTCGCCGCGTGCATTTGCACGCGGCGTTTTTCTGCGCAGCCAAAGGGTGGAACACCGCCTCGCCCGCGCCCTCACCCCGCCATCATCGCGCCCCCGCCGCACGCGCCGCACAGCGAGCCCTTCGCACTCGCAGCGTCGCACACACCATCGCAGCGTGCGCACAGCCTGTGCATCTCGCGATGCCCCTCAAACACCTCGCGCCCGTCCCACGCTGCGCCGCAATCTTCGCAGGTGGCAAGCCCGCTCGCGCAGCTGCGCGTCAGCCTGCCCAGGCACCCCGCGCACACGCCGTGCGAGAGCACGCAGATGCGCCGCACCTCTGGCGTTGCATTCACTGTCATGCCCAGGCACGCGCCCACGATGCCCAGCAGCCCCGCAACGCCAAGCCCCGCCACCACGCCATCGGGCGTGCCATCATGCAGCACCAGCACGCCCGTGTACGCCACGCACGCGAGCGCGATGCCCGCAACGACCACGCCTCGCCGCCGCCGCGCCGCAAGCCGCCACAACTGCCCGCGCACCTCGCGCACGAGCGCCCAGCGGTGCTCGCGCCGATGCACTGGCACGCCCCGCATCGCAACCCCCAGCACGCGCTGGGGCTTGCCCAGCGCATCGTGCGTGCCGCGCAGCTCGCGCGAGAGCTCACGCACGTGCCCGGCGATGCTCGTGGGAGCGGGCGGATATGGAGTGATCACCACACGCATGCAAGGTTCTTCCGACGAGGGCTCCAACTTCCGGGGGGCTCCAGCTTCGATCGCGTGATTTGGCATGCCGCTGCGGGCAGCAACACACCGCCCGCTGCGCAACACTGGCCGACGCCCCCACTATGCACCACGCGCGGCATCCTTGCCCGCGTGCGTGCCGCCTCGCGACCCATCCCGCTGCCAGCCACGCCGCTCGCACCGCCTTTGCCATCTGCGCTCGCACGCTTTGCCCTGTCCAAGGCCCCAAAACCACGCCTCCCGACCTACCCTCCGGGCATGACAGCCCGCGGCGCACGACGCGCCCCCGCACCACGCGCGACCACCTCCAACGCCGCTTCCAAGGCCCAACCCAGAGCCAGGACTCAACCGCGCGCCGAACCCACCCTCGCCGTCGCGCCCCACACCTTCGCCCGCACCATCGTGCGCGAGGAGGCCGCGGCCCTCACGCGCCTCGCGGCATCGCTCGATGCCGCATTCGACGAGGCCGTCACCCTCATCGTCCGCTGCGCCAACGAGGGCGGCACCGTGCTCGTGACGGGCCTGGGCAAGAGCGGGCACGTGGGCGCGAAGATCAGCGCGACCTTCGCCAGCCTGGGCATCACCAGCCACAGCGTGCACCCCAGCGAGGCAGCCCACGGCGACCTCGGGCGCTTCCGCCCAAACGACGTGGTCATCGCAATCTCAAACTCCGGTGAGACCGAAGAAGTCGTGAACCTCGCCGCGATCCTGCAGCAAGATGGCCTGCCCATCATCGCCATCACCGGTCAGCAAAGGCAAGCAAAGGTGCCCAGCAGTCTCGCGCGCCTCAGCCGCGTGCACCTGCCCCTCTGCCTGCGCAAGGAGGCGGGCGCGCCAGAGTTTGTCGCGCCAACCAGCAGCACGACCGCGACCATCGCCCTGGGCGATGCCCTCGCCCTCGCCTGCGCCCGCGCACGGCACTTCACACGCAGCGACTTTGCCAAGCGCCACCCGGGCGGCACGCTGGGCGGCATGCTCCGCCGCGTGACCGACGTCATGCGCTGGCGCGCTGGCGGCAACCTCCCACTCATCGATGCACGCTGCACCATTCAGCAGGCGCTCGCGCAGGCCGCGAGCGCGGGCCGCCGCCCCGGCGCGCTCGTGCTCATCCACGCGAGCACGGGCACGCTCGCGGGCATCTTTACCGATGGCGACCTCCGCCGCCTCGTGCTCGCGAGCGGCCCGGGCGACGCGATGCTGCAGCGTCCGATCTCGAGCGTGATGACCAAGTCGCCGCGCACGCTGCAAGAGAGCGCCACGCTGCGCGACGCCGTGCTGCTCTTCCGCCAGTTTCGTCAGGATGAAGCCCCGGTGGTGAACGACGCGGGCAAGCCCGTGGGCATGCTCGACGTGCAAGACCTTGTTGCCCTGCGCCTCATCCAAGACGACGGGAGCGAGCGATGACGCGCCAGCCGCGCACGCGCGCCAACGCCTCAAAGAAAGGCCTGCTCCTCGCCCTGGGCGTGGGCGCAGCACTGGTGCTCAGCATCGCGGGCGTTGCGGTCTTCAACTCGCTGCGTGCAGCCCCCGCAGCAGCTCCAGCGCCCGCGCAAGAGCCCACCGCACTCACCGTCGCGCCCGACGCTTCTGCCCTCGCGCCCACGGGCCCCGGCGCGAGCGCGCAAGGTGCCGAGTTCTTTGCCCAGCTCTTTGATCGCAGCGACCCCACGCGCATCGAGGCCGACATCCGGGCCGATCGCTCGCGCCCGCTCGATGCTCGCACGCAGGAGCTCACGCGTCCCGTCGCGTGGGTCGCGCTGCGCGATGGCAGGCTCATCTATGCCAAGGCCCAGCGCGGGCAGGTTCGCCTCTCGCGAGACAGCCGGGCCGCGAGCCTCGAGACGGGCGAGCTCGAGGGCGACGTGCTCGTGCTCATCTTCGCGGCGGGCGTGAAGAACCCCGACCCGGAGGCCACGCCCGCCCTCGCACGCCTCACGACCGATGCGCTCACGATCGACTGGAGCCAGGGCGAGCTGCGCGTGCCGCACACGCTGCTCGCGCAGCTGGACCAGATTCGCTTCGAAGGGTCCGACGTCACCGCGCGCTTCGACCCGCTGAGCAACAGCCTGCTCTTCGCGCACGTCGCGAGCACCAAGCGCCTCTCCATCGCGCCGCGCTCGGTGCGGGCGTTGCAGAACGAGGGCCAAACGCAAGCCCAGAATCAAGCCCAGAACCCCAACCAGAGCCAAGCCCAGAACCAAACCCCATCGCAGCCGCAAGCAGCGCCCGAAACCCCCAGTCTGCTCCGCACCGAGGACCTCTTCCGCCTCACCGCCTCGGGCAGCGTTCGTGTGCAGCAGGGTGATCGCTCCCTCAGCGCCCCGCAGCTCAGCGCGTGGCTGCGCTTGATGGACGGCGCACTACCCCGCCCACTCGCCACGGCGAGCGCCGCCGAGCCGAGTGGGCAGGCAGGGCCCGCGACCAGCGAACCTGGCGCAACGCCCATCGCACCGCCTGCTCGCCCAGACCAAGCACCAGCAACTTCGACAGCAATCGCATCAAGCGCCTCGCCCGACGCGCAGGACGCCCCCGTCGAAGCCCGCTGGACGGGCCCGCTCGAAGTCCGCCGCCTGCCCACCGCGCCCGACGAGCTCGCGAGCGACGACCTCTTTCTTGCTGCATCCAGCGACGATGCCTCCACACGCGTCACGCTTGCCGACGATGCCGCAGGCCTCACCGCCCACGGCGACCGCGTGCAAGTCGCGGGCACGCGGGGCGAGTTCACGCTCACGCGCGCGGGCGATGCCGCGCCGCTCAGCCAGCTGCTGGTGCGCGATCTGGGCTCGATGGACGCCGCGTCGCTGCGCATCAACCTGCCCGCGAACATGGCACAAGTCACAGGCCAAGGCACGCTCACGCTCACTCGCAACGACGCCGGCGCGGCACCACTCGATGGTCTGCTGGGCCAGCCCAGTGTGCCCACGCCCGCGTTGGCAGCCAACTCCCAAGCAGGCACCATCTCGTGGTCGCGCGGTGCCGAGTTCACGTTCGTGCACGCAACCCCAGCGGGCAGCGCGAGCGACAGCCGCAGCAAGCGCTCGCTGCCCACCGCGCTCAGCAAGGCTCAGTTCGTGGGCGATGTCCGCGCCGAGAACGAGCAGGCGATCATCGAGGGCGACACGCTCATCACGCAGTTCGCGCCGCCCGCTCCTTCCGCGGGCTCGTCCGCAGCCGCGCCGCGCATCAGCGACGTGTGGGTGCAGGGCCAGGCCGCCATCCGCGCAAAGCCCACGCAATCGAGCGACCAGCCAGGCTGGCTGCGGGCCCAGCTTGTCTACGCCACGTTTACGAGCGGCCCCACGGGGCGTCCGCAGGCCCGCACGCTCACCGCCTCGGGCCAGGTGCGCGTCGAGCAGCAGAGCCAGAGCATCCGCAGCGACGAGCTTGCGATCACCTTCGTCGATGAAGCCGCGGCAAGGGCACAGCTCGCGCTCGCGGCTCGCGCGGGCGAGAGCACCGACGCGGCCGCCGACACAAGCCTTGCCCAAGCCCCAGGCCAATCTTCACCGCAGAACCCAGCGCCAGAAGCCACCCTCGCTCTGGGCAGCATCGCTCGCATCGAGGCAACGGGCAACGTCGATGTGCAAAGCCCGCGCGATGGCCTGCTCGCTCGGGGCCACGCCCTGGTCGCGCTGCCCGCACAGCGGCAGTACGTACTCACGAGCGAAGCCGCCGACCAGGCCTATGCGCCCGTGCTCGCGATCAAGGACGGCTCCAGCATCCGCGCTCCGCGCATCGCGATCGACGCGGGCACCAACGTGCTGCGCGCCGAAGGGCTGGGCACCGTCGCCTATGGCCTCGACAGCACCGCGGAGGGGCTGCCCGCAGATGGGCCTGCCGCACTCGGCTCGTTCACGAAGTTCTTCGAGGTGCGGCAGAACGAGGGCATCGCCGTGCTCGATGGGCAAGCCCGCGTGCACACGTCTACAGCTTCCGCACAGTTGCAAACGCTGGAGGCCCCGCGCCTCACGCTGCGCTTCGCCCCAGCAGCTGCCACTTCGCCCACCACAGCCCCAGCCGCCCCCGCCGGGCTCACAGCGCAGGTGCAGACCATCGAAGCCATCGGAGATCCCGCCGACCCGCGCAGCGTGCGCCTCGCCCTGCGCACGCTCGCAAGCCCCTGCCAGGCCTGCTCGCCGCGCGAGCTGGTGCAGCTGGAGCCCGAGCAGCTTGCTGCCCAGCCCGCCTCGCAGCTGCTCGCGGTGGCAAGCAGCGCGATGCGGGCAAACGTTCCTGCGGGCACCGTCGACATCGACGCGCCGGGCACGCTGCGCGTCGCTGATTTGCAACGCAAGGAGGGTGCCGCGTCAACCCCTGAGCCCACTCCTGAGCCCACGCCCGAAGCCTCTCCCGAGGCACTCGCCGACGCATCGGGCAACCTCGCGAGCTTCCGCTGGTCGGGCTCGCTTCGCTTGCGCCAGGATGGAACTTCGCCCCAGCCCGCGCAAACCGGCACTCAGCCTGAGAGTGCAGCAAGGCCCACCGTGACAGCCCAGATGGAGGGCGACGTGCGCATGGTCCGCGTCGAGGCAACAGCCCTCAGCAACGATCCTGCCGTGGCGCAAGCCGCGCCGCGCACGGAGCTGACGTGCGAGCAGCTCATCGCGCAGTTTGGCGCATCGGCGCCACTGAACCTGCAACAGGGACAGCAGCAGGCCGAGTCCTCCGACCAGCTTCGCAGCGTGCAAGCCCTGCGCAGCGTGTGGGTGCGCAGCCAGGGGCGCGAGCTCACGTGCTCTGCCCTCGCCTTCGACCCCCAGCAGAGCCAGATCGACGCAACGGGCGAAGCCAATCTGCCCGTCGCGCTGAGCAACCCCGGGGGCACGCCCTTGCTCGCGCAGCGCGTGCTGTGGAACACGCGCACGGGCCGCGTGGATGTGCTGCAACCCATCGTCACCGCCGCCCCATGAGCGACGCATCTCCACAGCCGCAGCCCACCAAAAAGTTCGTCAGCCGAGGCGGGCTGAAGCTCGAGCACGCCCTGCACACCTTCGCCCTCTCCCCCGCGCAGCAAGTCTGCATCGACATGGGCGCCAGCACGGGCGGCTTTACCGATTGCCTTTTGCAGCACGGAGCCCTGCGTGTACACGCCATCGACACGGCCTATGGCGAGCTCGCCTGGACGCTGCGCAATGACCCACGCGTGGTCGTGATCGAACGCACCAACGCCCTGCGCGCGGTGCCCGCCGAGCAAGCCGCGCTCGTGGTAGCCGACCTGGGCTGGACCACCCAGCGCCGCCTCGTGCCCGTGGCCCTCTCCTGGCTCGCGCCCGCACCCCTAGGCATCGTCACGCTCGTGAAGCCCCACTACGAGTGCAAAGACCTGGGCGAGCCCCTGCCCCGAGGCGGCATTCTGCCCGAGGACCACGCCCTCGCCATCACCCAGCGCGTGCTCGAAGAACTCACCACCACATTGCCCCTCACCCTGCGCGGCCTCACGCCCTCGCCCCTGCTCGGCGGCGCAGCGGGAAGCGACAACAAATCCAAAGGCACCGGCAACCGCGAGTGGCTGGCTTGGCTCACGCCAAACGCGACCTAACCGCCACACTATCGATGCAAAGAACCACGAATGCCGCATGGCGAATCCCGAATGCCTCGCCCTCCCATCGCCCTCCCAACACACCCCCTTCGCATCACCCGCCATACCGCTTCCTCGCATACGCCCGATACACCGGCGTGCTCTTCATGCCCTGAATCAGCCTGTACGCCTTGCTCGCCTTGATGCGTTGCAGCTTCGTCTCCGGGGGCTCCTTCGCCTCCAGCAAGCGCCAGTCCTTGCCCCATCGCGCTGCCGCGAGCGCGTCGTAGAGCGCGTTGCGCTTCAGCCCCTCGACGGTGCGCCATGCCCTGCTGTCCTCGATGCGCCGCAGCTCGATGATCGTCGCTTGCCGCGGGTCGGCGCTCGGTGCAAGGCCCGCCCCTGCCTGCCCGCCACCGTGCCCCCCAGATTGCCCGCCCCCCTGCCCCCCAGAGAGCAACCGCTGGTTCTCGTGCCACAAGTGCTCTGCCACCGCGTTCACGCGTTGCAGCTCCACCGCCTGCGTCGCAAGTTCGTGCGCAAGGCGCGATGGCAGCAGAGGCCTCTGCCGCTCCGCATCGCCCCGCACTCGCGCCACGCCCGCCAGCAGCAGCCCCTGCACGCGCTCGCCCATCGCATCCAAGGAGAAGTGCCGCTCAATCCGCTCTCGCGCCGCCCTGCCCATCCGCGCCAGCCCCTCGCGATCGCGCAGCATCGCAAGCAGCGCCTCGGCATACGCCGCGATCTCTCCCTCGCGCGTCCCGCGAGGCAGCAGCACGCCCACCTCGGGCGTCACGAGCTCGCGCTGCCCGCCCACATCCGCACCCAGCGTGGCCCGCCCTGCCGCCATCGCCTCATACATCGCGAGGCTAATCCCCTCCCACTCGCTGGGCAGAAACAGCACGTCGCACGCCGCGTAGAGCGCGGGCATGCCATCCGCAGGCACGCTCCCGAGCATGTGCACGCGCGAGGCGCCCTCCATGCGCCCATCCGCGCTTGCCTGCCCGGCCTGCGGCGCAGGCCGCAGCCACGCGTGCAGTTCACGCTCCACCAGCGCCTTGTCTGGCCCCTCGCCCGCGATGAGCGCCACGATGCCGCCCGCGCCCGCCGCCTTCGCCCCTTCCAGCACGCGCCGCAACGCCCCCGCCAGCACGCCGGGCTGCTTCTGCTGCGTGAGCCTGCCCGCAAACAGCACCACCCGCTCGTCGGGCCCGATGCCCAGCGCAGCCCGCGCCGCGCTCCGCGCCCCGGGCCCCACATCAAAGCTCGCCGGGTCTTCGTTGATGGTCACGACCTCGATCTTGCTCGCATCGCCCCCGCGCGAGACCTCCCAGCGCTTCAGGTGCTCGCTCGTCACCATCGAGCACTCCACCAAGTCGTGCACGCCCGCGCTGCTGCGCGGGTGCCCGCCGTTCTTCCAGTTCTCTTCCTCGATGTGGCAATAGTCGAAGTACGCCGGCTGCGGACAAACGCTGCGCAAGTAGGGCAACAGGCGATACCCAAGCTCGCTCCCCGTCAGCAGCACGGTCGACGGGCACCGGCTCTCGATGAGGTATCGCAAGTACGCGGGCTGATCGCAGGGCCTCGCGACATTGGGCAGAATGTGGATGTCGCTCGTGAGGCGTGCAAAGTCGGGCAGCCAGCTGTAGTCTCCGTGCATGGTGCACGCGATGGTCACCTGCCACCCGCGCTTGCACAGCTGCTGCACCAGCCGCACGTTGTAGCGATCCGCACCGCCCATCGTCATCCAAGGCAGAACCAGCAACAGGCGTTTGTCGTCCGCCTTTGCCGCAAGCGGGTTGGTCATGGGCAACTGCTCGCGCACCGCCTCATAGGGCAGGGGCCAGTGCGCCGCAGGCTGCGGAAAGTGCTTCGCGCTCGCAAAGATGCGCGGGTAGCGCTCATGGAGCTTGCGCACAAACGCCTCGCGCTTCGCGGGGTCGCACCAGTTGGGCCAGTTCTCCTGGTTGTTGGGCCTCCTGCGATACCACTCCAGCAGTTCCGGAATCGTCGCGCCCCACAGCCCCTTCTCTGCGCTGCCAAGCCAGAACTCCCAGTCCTCCAGGCCCCCGCGGTTGGCCTCGTCAAAGCCCCCCACCGCTTCCCACGTGCTCTTGCGGATCAGCGCCTGCACATGCACGAGGTTCTCTTGCAAAAACCTCGGGCCCTGCTCAAACCCCTGATACCACGCATACTCCTGCCCCTCAAACGCGCTCGTATAGCTCTTGACAAACGCGTACTGCGGGTTCGTCCGCAAGAACCACAGGCACTTCTCCACATACGTGGGCTCCGCCAGATCATCGGCATCCACCTGATAGACCACGTCGCTCTTCGCCGCCGCATACCCGGTGTTGCGAGCCGCGCTCAGCCCGCCGTTCACCGGGCGATCGATCACCCGCACCCTCGGATCGAGATCGCGATACTTCTCCAGAATCGCCAGGCTCTCGGGCTTGGTGCTCTTGTCGTTCACGATCAGCCACTCAAACTGCTGAAACGTCTGCGAAAGCACGCACCGCGCCGTCTCGTGAAAGATCTCCGAGATGTTGTAAAAAGGCGTCACGATCGACACCTGCGGCCGCTCCGCCGCCGCTCGCGCATCGCGCGCCGCGTGCCACCCCGCAGGGCGACGCGCGCATGCGGGCGTGTTCGAGAAATCTGGTGATCGCGGATCGAGCATGCGAAACTTCTAGCCTGCGTCTGTGAAGCTTGCGAACGTATGGCCTGCAACATCTTTCCACCCACCCAAGCCAGTCCACGCAGAAGTATAAACCCCTGCCCTCCCCAGTCCCACCCCCACTCTTCACAACCTACGCCCCAAAAAAGGCAAAACGCCGACACCCCCATGCGGCGTCAGCGTCTCCTGCCCCTCCCCCAGTGCCCAGTGCCTAGCGCCTAGCGCCTAGTGCCTTCTCATTCCACATTCAAGCTACTCACATACTGCTCCAGCTCCGCCTGCGCCCGCTGGGCCTCGCCCCGCGCCTTCGCCACCTCACTGGCAATGGCATCCAGCCGCGTCTCCTGATCGCTCAGCTTCCGCGTCAGCCGCTGGGCCAGGTCGCTCGTGCGATCCAGGCTCCCCAGGTTCTGGCGAATGCGCTCCTGCTCGGTCGTAATCTCGCTGCGCTCTTGCACGAGGGCCTGCTCGCGCATCTGCGCCGCCCGCACCGCGCCTTGCAACGTCCGCACGCGCTCAAACGCCTGCTGCATGGCGCCGCTCATCTTGCCATCGCCAAACAGGCTCAGCAGCATGTCCTGGTCGCTGTCCACAATCCCATAGCTCGTAAAGTCCGTCCGCTCCTGCTCCACGCGGAAGCTGCTCTTACTCGCCTTCCCCACCTCGCCTTTCGAGATGGGCACCTCGAAGCGGTGCACGCTGTCGGTCGTCTCGAGCGCCGTCTTGGGCGACACCAGCTCGCCCCCAGGCAGCTTGACGACCTCCACGATCATCGTCCGCCCCTTCTTGGCGTCGCTGTTGTCAATCGCCCACTCCGTGTTGAAGCGCGTCTTCATCCGCACTTCCAGCACGCCATTCACCACACGCAGCGAGCGCGATGCAATCGTCGATGCGTCCGTCCGCACCACGCGCACGTCGGTGTCTGCCGCATACCCCAGCAGCGCGTGCTGGCTCTGCCCCAGGTCATTCAGCTGCGCATCGCCCGCGTAGACATTTCCGTCATACACCGCCACAGGCCCCGCCACGAGCTGCATTCCCACGCTGTTCTGCATCCGCACCCCGCGCATCGCAAACCCGTTGTACTGATCACTCGTGATGATCGACACGCGCTTCCCTTCCACGCCCTGGCTCACGATCGGCAGCATCGCACTGCGCTTGCGCTGCACCGTCACAGGCTGGTCGATCTGAAAGAAGAAGACGTCGCCCGTCTGCATCGTGCTCGCCGCAGCTTGCTGCCGCATCGCATTCGCAAACGGGTCGGGATCAAATCCAACCGCCCCCTCCGACACAACTGCCGCCGAGTCCGCACTCCACTGAGGCGCAGGCGACCCCGGCGCCCCCGCCTTCATCTCATTCCGCCCCCGCCCCCCGCTCATCCGCGCTGCTGTCGCAGGCGCCGCACTCACCGCCACCCGCCCCGATCCATCCGCGTCCACACCCCCCTCAAACGCCCGCGCCACCGTCATCACAGGCACCGGCACGCTCACCTCAGGCCTCGTCGTGAACAAAGGCGTGTACAAGTTCATGCGGAACGCACTGGGCTGCCCACTCGCGAGGCTCAGCGACACATCCACCCAGTCCTCCTCGCTCGTATTCTCCACAATCGCCCACCCCTGCAGCATGGGCTTGCCATCATCCTCGCCCAGCGCGAGGCGATAGCTCGTCTTCCACACCGGGCTCTCCTGCACATACGCCGCCATCACATCGCGCTCGCCCGTGCCCTCAAAGCTGATGTTCACGGTCTTGCGCTGCTCGCTGCGCATCTCCGCAATCGCCGCCAGCGCCTTGTTCAGCTCTGCCGCCAGCTCGCCATCGAGAATGTCAAACCCCGTCGCGTTCGTCAGGTTCGCGCTCCGCACGCCCGCGCTCGTCACGAGATTGATCCAGGGCAGGTCCTTCACGCTCCCGCCATCCTTGCCCGCGAGCACCGTGGGCTTGTTCTCCACGTTGAGCACAGTCCCCTCGAGCGCACCATCGACCATCACGATGCGCACCTTCGTGCCGCGCAAGCGATCGAGCAGTTGCCCCGCGGTGGGCTTGTCGCTGATGTCGATGCCAAAGCTCGCCAGCCGCCGCAGCAGCCCCTCCTGCGAGGCATACTCCACGCTGCGCACGCTGCCCCCGCTCCCGTCTTTTCCGCCCAGGTCAAGCACGATCATCGACTTGAGAATGTCGTTGATCTGCTCGCTGCTGAAGGTCAGCTGCACCGTGGCATCGCCAGTCACCTTGCCGCGCCGCTCCATGCTCGCCACACCCGAGCGATACAGCGTGATGCGCGACACGGGCAGCTCATTGCCCGCGACCGCCGCCGCGTTCACGCGGGCCGCCTCATCCCCCTGCGCATGCGCAAACCCACCCGCCCCAGGCACCATGTTTGACATCGCGATCACTCCCAGCGCCACCATGACGCGAGCCTTGCCGCTCGCGCCCAGCAGCGCACGCAGACGGTACGAGGCAAGCGGGGCACGACGACCCCCACAACCAGCCAGACCCCAACCCGCACGATCACCACCCAAGCTTTGAATCAACTGCGCCATAGCAAGCAAGCTCCTCATCGCGCAGCCCCGGTCGCGAAGGCCCTTGGCCCTGCGCCCCGTGGGGCTCCGCTGCTCGCAACGTCGGACCAACTCGCGCACGCACGACACATTTCGTGCTGCCGCGCAGGCCGCTCCGTCGTTGCCTGTTGCTATGGTCGCCTGCCGCCCCGAAGCGTTCCCACTTTCCCCGCACATGTGACACCGCCGTGACACGCGAGAGCATCAGGAATTGTTCAGAGTGTGCGACGGTGTCCCAGCCCTGTGAAGCTCCAGGCATTCGGGATTCGCCATTCGCCATTCGGGCTTCGGCGCGGGCGGAGCCCCCTTACCCAGCCACCAACTCGCAGTAATCGGGCCGGTCCGCCGCATCCGCGTGCCGATAGGCCCGCACGATCTCTCCCTTCGAGACCACAAACGCGCCGGGCATCTGAAAGCCATCCCCCGCGAGCATGCCCACGCCATGGCGGCGAAGCACACCCGCCGCAAACCCGCGCAAAAACATCCGCACGCCAAACAACTGCCCCAGCGTGCCGCGGGCCAGCTCAAACGCGGCGTACACCCGCTGCTGCGGGTCGCTCACAATCGCCACGTCCCCCAGCCCATACTTGCTCGCCAGCTCGCGCGTCTTCCCCTCCTCTGCCATGCTCACAAGGCACACCCGCGTCCCGCTCCGCTCAATCCGCTCGCGCTGCTCGCCCACATCTTGCAACGCCTCGCGACAAAACGTGCACCCAAGGTGCCGCAAAAACACCACGAGCACAGGCTGCTGCACGCTATAGGCTTCCAGGCTCATCGCCTTTGCTGCGCCTGGCACGCGCACCGCCGCCGCGCGCATTGCCTCCTGCGCGCTCTCGCTCGTTGATGCACCGCCCCGCACGCCCTGCACCGCTGCGTCCATCATCGCCCGCTCGCGCTGTGCGGTTGCCACCTCCGCCGCGTGCCAGAGCATGAGCGCGAATGGCACGATCCAGATGAGATCGTTAAAAATGTTCACGACCCCAAAGTGCAAGGGCAGCACACCCAGCCGCAGCCACGCATCGAGGAAGCCGATGGGCCCAAACACCTTCCCCAAAAACCCCACGAGCACGATGGGCCAATGCCGCGCCACGTCGCTCGCCGCGACCCAATACCCCACGCCATACACGCCCACGATCATCCCCACGCACTGCCACAAGAATGGGTAGTTGGGCTGCTCCATGCCCACTAAGTCCCAAAAATGTGCCGGAAACAGCACCACCCACGCCCCCCACAGCACGTTATACACTCCCGCCGCCCGCAGCACCCACCCCATCCATGCGGGCGTGCTGGGCTCACCCTTGTCGTTGCTCATCGCGTGCGTCATGGCCCACCGTTTCGCTGGGCACGCCCCGCCAGATGGGCCATCGCCCTGGCCACCGGGCATATTTTCAAAACTTCTTGAAAGTTCATCTGCCTTTTCCTACCCTTCCGCATGACCGCGCTTGCCCCGGCCCCAGTTCAAGTCCTCGCCCGTCGCTCCTCGCTCCCGCAGCGCGATCCTCGCCTGGACGCCATCTGGACGAAGGTCGAGGCGGGCGAGCGGCTTTCGCTCGCCGATGGCGACATGCTGTTCACCACGCGCGACATCTGGACCGTCATCGAGATGGCAGACTTTGTCCGCCGCCGCTTGCATGGCAGCGCGGCGTACTTCAACATCAACCGCCACCTGAACTACTCGAATGTGTGCGCCTTAAGCTGCAAGTTCTGCGACTTCTATGCCAAGCTGGGCGACGACAAGGGCTACACCCGCGACATGGCCTACATCCGCGCCGAGGCCCGCAAGGCCGTCGAGGCGGGCGCGACGGAAATCCACAGTGTGGGCGGCTTGCACCCCACGCTCCCCTTCAGCTATTACACCGACATGATCGCGACGATTCGCGACGAAGCCCGCACCCTGGGCTCGGACCTGCACGTGAAGGCCTTCACCGCCGTCGAGATCGTGCACCTCTGCAAGATCGCGAAGGTCGCCAAGGGCATGAGCCTGCCGGGCGAAGAGGGCATCTCTGCCCGCCGCGCCGCGATTCGCCACGTGCTCAGCGCACTGAAGGACGCCGGGCTGGGCAGCCTGCCCGGAGGCGGAGCCGAGGTCTTTGACGATCGCGTGCACGACGAGGCATACAAGGGCAAGATTCGCAGCGACGTCTGGCTCGATGTGCACCGCATCGCGCACGAGCTGGGGCTCAACACCAACGCCACGCTCCTCTACGGGCACATCGAACAGCGCCACGACCGCCTCGTGCACATGGACATGCTGCGGCGTGCGCAGGACGAAGCACTCGCCCGCATGGGCTATGCAGGCACGAAGGCTGAGCCGCACGAAGGCATGAAGCAGAGCGATGCCGACTTCGGCCACCTCGGCTACACCGGCACCGAAGGCAACAACGCCCCCGTCATCACCCTCACCCGCCAAGGCACGCCCCTCCCCGAGCACATCGCCTTCGGCTCGAATGCGCAAACTCCCTCGGCACCAACTTCCGGCTACTACCAAACCATCATCCCCCTCCCCTTCTTCCCCGATGGCTGCGAGCTCGAGCACCTCCCAGGCCCCAGCGGCTTGGAAAACTACCGCACGCTCGCCATCGCGCGCCTCATGCTCGACAACTTCTCGCACGTGAAGGCCTTCTGGATCATGCAGACCCTGCCCATGGCCCAGATCATGCTGCAGAGCGGAGCCGACGACATCGACGGCACCGTGGTGTGGTACGACATCACCAAGCTCGCCCACGGCGCAGGCCAGGGCAGCACGGGCCAGGGCAGCGCGAGCACCCACCAGGAAGTCAACGTCTGGACGCTGCAACGCGCCATCCGCGAGGCAGGCTTCGTGCCCATCGAGCGCGACACGCTCTATCGCAAAGTGATTCGCGACGCTGCCAACGACCGCGCCTGGCGCGTGCAATAGCGCACTTCGCCACTTCGCCACTTCGCCACTTCTATCCTCCCCGCGTGTCCACTCTCCCCTGGTCCCCCACCTCCTGGCTCGCGCGTCCCATCGCGCAAGACATCCCCTACCCCGACCAGCGGGCCCTGCAAGCCTGCGTCAAGCATCTGCAAAGCCTGCCGCCGCTCGTCACAAGCTGGGAGATCGAGCGCCTGCGCTCGCAGCTTGCCGACGCCGAGGCGGGCAAGCGCTTCGTGCTGCATGGAGGCGACTGCGCCGAGGGCTTCGCCGATTGCCGCCCCGCGCCAATCGCCGACAAGCTCAAGGTCCTGTTGCAGATGTCGATGGTGCTCGTGCACGGGCTCAAGCGCCCCGTGCTGCGCATCGGCCGCTTCGCGGGCCAATATGCCAAGCCCCGCAGCAGTATGACCGAGACGCGCACCGTCGATGGCGTCCAGCGCACCCTGCCAAGCTACTTCGGCGATCTCATCAACCGCGCACCCTTCGACGAAGCAAGCCGCACGCCCGACCCTGCCCTGCTCATCGCGGGCCACGCGCACGCCGCCACCACGCTCAACTTCATCCGCAGCCTCGTCGATGGTGGCTTTGCCGACCTGCACCACCCGGAGTACTGGGACCTCTCCTTCCTCAGCAAGGCGGGCCTCCCCGCGCTGCTGCGCACCGAATACGAACGCATGCGCGCCAGCCTCGCCGATGGCCTGCGCTTCATGGAAGCCCTGGGCGAAACCACCATCGCCGAGCTCACGCGCGTCGAGTTCTTCACCAGCCACGAGGCCCTGAGCCTGTGGTACGACAGCAGCCAGACGCGCACCGTGCCGCGGCGTGATGGCTTCTACAACCTCAGCACACACCTGCCCTGGGTGGGCGACCGCACCCGCCAGCTCGACGGCGCACACCTCGAGTACTGCCGCGGATTGCAAAACCCCGTGGGGCTCAAAGTCGGGCCCAGCATGTCGCCCGATGAGCTGCTGCAAGCCGCCGCGCTGCTCAACCCCGCGAACGAACCGGGCAAGCTCGTGCTCATCGCTCGCATGGGCGCAGCCAAGGTCTCGCATGCCCTGCCCACGCTGCTGGATGCCTGGGCAGCCAGCGGGCGCAAGGGCCTCTGGCTCGTCGACCCCATGCACGGCAACACCCGCAGCGTGCAAGTGGGCGACAAATCCATCAAGACACGCAGCGTCGATGACGTGCTCCGCGAGCTCGCCCTCGCGCACGACAGCTTCGCCCGCACCGCCGTCCGCCTGGGGGGCTTGCACGTCGAGCTCACAGGCGAAGACGTAACCGAATGCGTGGGCGGCGCAGCCGGCATCCGCGAGCAAGACCTCACGACCAACTACGCCACCTTCTGCGACCCCAGGCTGAACTACCAGCAAGCGATGGAACTCGCGTTTGTGATCGCGAGGACGTTCCGAAGGCTGTAGGTGTCTGACGTTCGTGCCCGCGAAATCGGCGTGCACATCGCGGGATCACTGTCCACCAGTGTGTGCCGACTTCACGGGCACAAGCAGGTTTCTCGCACGCTCACCGCACATACGAGATCACATCGCTCTTCTCATACCGCACCTTCTTCAGCCCCGCCAGCCAGTCGCTGCTGCTGCGATAGCCCGCCGCGGCGAGCACCACGGGCATGTAGCCATCCTTGCTCACGCCCAGCACCTCGTCGTAGCCCTTGGGGTCAAAGCCCTCCATCGGGCACGCATCCACGCCCAGCATCGCGCACGCGCTGAGGAACACGCCCAGCGCGATGTACGTCTGGCTGCGCGTATACGTCAGCACGTTCCCGCCGGGCAGCCCGCTGGGGTTGTTCACGCTCCCCAGCATCATGTCGCGATACCCCGCGAGAGCCGCTTTGTCGCCGCCGCGCACGCTGTGGATGCGATCGACATACCGCTCCACATCCGCCGTCGTCATCGTCGTCTTCGCGCAGAGCACCACGAGGTGCGACGCGTCGGTAATCTGCCCCTGGTTCCAGCTCAAAGGCCGCAGCTTCGCGCGCACCTGCTCATTGGTGACGACCAGAAACTTCCAAGGCTGGAGCCCATAGCTGGATGGGCTCAGCACCAGCGCCTCCTCCAGAGCCTGCCAGGTCGCTTCGGGAATCTTCTTCGTCGGATCAAACGCCTTCACGGCGTAGCGCCAACGCAAGCTGTCGAGAATGGCACGGTCGGAGATCTGGTTCATGGAAGGTCCGGAGGAAAAAAAGAGGTGTCGAGGTGTCAAGGTGTCGAGGTGTCGAGGGCAAACGCCCGCATCCACCCCTTTATCGCTTTATCGCTTTGCTGCTTTGCTGCTTTCTGTCCCCTACCACGGAATCGTCGAGCCATCAATCCTGTAATACCCGCCGCTCTGCGCCAGCGTCAGCTTGCTCGCCACGCCCACCAGCCGCGTGATGCTCTCGAACGGGTCGAGGGGTGCCTGGTCGCCCCCCATGTCCGTCTTGTTCCAGCCCGGGCAAAAACTCGCGACGATGATGCGGTCGCCGCTCAGGTCCTTCGCCAGCCTCGCGCTGATCATGTTCAGCGCGGCTTTGCTCGCGTTGTACGCATAACTGAACCCGGGCGTCGCGTGGTCGATGCTCCCCAGCTCGCTGCTCACGTTGACGACCAGCTTGCCGCCGCCGCTGCGCAGGTTGGGCAGCAGCGCCTGCGTCAACA
>JAIYDA010000036.1 GCA_027487735.1 Planctomycetaceae bacterium
CCCAACTTTGCTTGCTTCGCCGCGCGATGCGGCGGGTGGCGGCGTGGCTGAGTTGGTTGCCAGCAGGCATGCGGGCTGGCTCGGCTGTCGGCATGCGCTCGTGGTTCGTTGTTGCTGCGTGCGTCGCGCTCGTGCTGGCATTGCCGCCGCGTGCGCTCGCGCTGCAAGAAGTGCCAACACCCGACAATCCACTGCTGGGCGAAGCCCTGACCGAGGAGGAGCTCGAGGCCCTGGACCAGGGCCCGGGCGGCCCCCTTTCGCCCCAAGCTCCGGTGCGGTCCAGCGGCAGCTCGCTTCAGTTTCTTGGTGCGAACTTTGGTTGGTCGGGCATGCTTGTTGCCGAGCGGCACACGCCCGTGTGGGTTGCGGTGTCGAGCGACAAGGGCTTTGCCTCGGGCGTGCTCACCATCCGCTTTCGCCAAGATCAGAACCAGATGGCGAGCATCAGCACGCCCTTCTCGGTGCGCGAGGGCGTCACGACGCTCGTCGAGGTGCCCATCGCGGTGCCGCGCTCGTGCACCCGCATCGAGATCGACATCCGCGAGGGTCGGCGAGGGCTGTCGGTCGCCTTCGACGATGGCGACACCAGCGCCGTGGGCCCCATGCCGCAGATCATCACGGGGTTTGTGCCCGTGGTGGTCGTGGGCATGCCGCAGGCGCGCGATCACTTTCAGCTCACTGGGCGCGGGCGGCTGCGCGAGGACGCGCCCGACCAGAATCTGTATCCGCTGCTTGCCCGCGCGGTGCCATGGCTCTCGGGCACGCTGCCCCTGCCCAACAACTGGATGAGCTACGAGGGCGTCGAGCTGGTGGTGATCAACGAAGCGGCGCTTGCGAAGGCCGACCCACGCGAGCGCGATGCGCTCCGGGCTTGGCTTGGGGCTGGGGGCCAGGTGCTGCTGTTTGCGAGCGGCGCGGGCGATGGGTGGATGAGCATCATGCCCGATGGTGGCGCGACGGCGGCCCCGATCACGCTGGGCGATCAGCGCGTCGTCGCTGCGGATGCAGGGTGGGAAGAGAGAGTGCTGGGCCTGCGCGGGCTGGCGATTCGCGACGCGAAAGACCGCGGCATGATGCAGGTCAGGCCCATCAGCATCACCCCCGCGGGCGCCTCGCTGGGGTGGACTGCGTTGCTGCCTGCGGTGATGGAAGCTGGCGACAGCGAGGGCGAAGCGACCGTCTATTCGGCGAGCGGTCCGGCGGGGCTGGGCTGGCTCAGCGTCGTGGGCATGCAGCCGGCAAGCCTGGAGACCAGGCTTGCTCCGTTTGCTCGCACGAGGCTGGTCGCGACGCTGCTGACAACAGGCCCGATGGGCAACACCGCGGGCGACGCAGCAAGCCTCGACGCGGCCTCACGAGGAACCTGGGGTGGCTATGCGGTCGATCGGCAGACGCAGGGCATGAGCGGAGCGCTCGAAGCGCTGTTGCGTGTCGAGCGGCTTGGAACTGGGCTGATGCTTGCCATTGGCGGCGTGCTGTGCTTGCTTGTGCTGCTGGTGGGGCCGATGGGGCGGTGGGCGGTGCGGCGGAGCGTGGGGCTGTCGCGGTCGTGGCTGTTCGCGCTCGTGGCGGTTGGGCTGGCGACGGTGCTCGCCGCGCTGCTGCCACGGTGGGTGCGCAGCGGCAACAGCACCATGGCGTGGGCGAGCGTGGTGGACGTCGTCTGCGATGCGAGCGGCACGCCCCAGCATGCGTGGTCGAGCAGCGTGATCGGCGTGTTTGCTGGCAAGCAAACGGGGGTGCGGCTGCTTGGGTCGCCCGACGCGAAGGCAGAGACGGGCGCATCGCCCGCGGTTGGTGCGGCACCGGGAAGCTTTGTCCGCGGCTTCTCACCCAAGTCAAACGATTACTACGGGCAGCGTGGCGAGCGCGCGGTGCCCACGGGTCAGCCGCTCGCGATCGCGCTCGACTCGCCAACGCTGGGCGGGCTGCGTGGGCACCTGGAGGCAAGCACCATCATCTCGCAGTGGAACCTGCGGGCCTTCACGAGCAACGACGCGGGCGTTGGTGTCGAGACGGGACTGCTCAGCTCGCTTCCTTCGGTCTCGCTGCGCGTGAGCGAGCAGAGCGGCTCGCCCGCCGTGGCGTATGCGATCGACAACCTGCCAGAGGGCGAGGGCATCACGGGCCTGAGCGTGCTGTTTCGGCATGCGCGGGCAGAGGCGGCTTCACTCTCGCCCACAGGGAGCATGCCGCTGCTGCGCGGGGCGACCAGCATCACGATGTCGGAGTATCGCATCACGCAACTTGGGCCATCGTGGATGAGCCAGTCGACGACGCCAACCTCCGCGCTCATCACGCCGTTTCGCACTGCCGGCATCGCAGCAGATCTGGCGACGACCCAGGGCTATTCAGGCATCGGGGCTTCGCTGCGCCGCGCGTTCGCGCTCGATGCGCAGGTTGCGCTGGGCGCGCACGCGGTGGTGCTGCTCCGCACGAGTACGAAGCGACCGCCCGGCATCGCGGCAGACATCAGCGACGAGGGGCGCGCGGGCGACCGCTTGTATCGCATCTCGGTGCCGCTGAGCGACGAGCTCCGCGAGCATGTCGACAGCTTTGCCCCACCTTCGCAGAAGGACAGGGGTCCGAAGGCACGGACAGCGCCGGGCGAGCAGAGCAGCGAGGGCAAGCCATGATCGAGACCTCCAACCTCACCAAGCACTTTGGCTCGCTCGTCGCGCTCGACAGCCTCACGCTCAGCATCGGGCCTGGCGAGGTCTTCGGCTTCATCGGGCCCAACGGCGCGGGCAAGACGACGACGATGCGCATCCTCTCGTGCCTCACGCGCCCCGATGCGGGCACAGCGAAGGTCTGCGGCTTTGACACCCGCACGCACGGCGACGACATTCGCAAGTGCATCGGCTACATGCCCGACTTTCTGGGTGTGTATGACGACCTGACCGTGGATGAGTACTTGCAGTTCTTTGCGAGCGCGTATGGCATCGCGCGGCGCGCTCGCGCCACGATCATCGGGCAAGTGCTCGAGCTGACGGACCTGACGCAGAAGCGGCACTCGCTTGTCGATGGCCTCTCTCGCGGCATGCAGCAGAGGCTGGGCGTAGCGCGCGTGCTCGTGCACGACCCCAAGGTGCTGCTGCTCGATGAGCCCGCGAGCGGGCTGGACCCTCGCGCCCGCATCGAGATGCGCAGCCTGCTGATCGAGCTTGCCCGCATGGGCAAGACGCTCATGGTCAGCAGCCACATCTTGAGTGAGCTGGGCGAGATGAGCACGAGCATCGGCATCATCGAGCGGGGCAAGCTGCTTTATGCGGGCAGCGTGACCGACGCCTTCGCGCGGGCGAAGACCTCCGCCACGCAGGGCGACCGCATCGTGGTCAAGCTCGCGACCAGCGGCGCAACGCCCAGCACCATCAAGCAGGCACTCGAGACCGACCACCGCGTGCTGAAGGCGACTGCGAACGACGAGCAGCGCACGCTGACAGTGGACCTGACCACCGGGGAGCACGAGCATCACTTTCTGCTCGAGCGCATCATCGCTTGCCAGGGCCGCATCGAGAGCTTCCAGCCTGAGGTGGTGAAGCTTGAGGATGCATTCCTGCGCCTGACGACGGGGGCATTGCAATGACCCAGCCCCGCACCCCCACCACGACCACTGCCGCCGCAGCACCGGCAGAGGCAGCCAAGCCCAAGTCGTGGGTACCGCGACGGAGCTGGCGGCCCAGCCTCTCGCGCGTGCTGGGCGGTCCCGTGTTTGCGAAAGAAGTGTGGGTGCTGGGCAAGCGCCTGAGCACGAGCTGGGTGCGGTTCATCTACGGCTTCCTGCTGCTGGGCATGCTCGCGATCGTGGTGGTGAACGCGACCGACAGCTACAGCTACTCGGGCAACATGGGCAACCTGCAAGCCTTGCAGGCGTACCAGCAGATTGCGCCGGTGGTCACCATCGCGGTGCTGGGGTTTCAGTTTGGCATGCTGCCACTCATGGGCTGCGTGCTGGGCGGCAGCGCAGTGTGCGAAGAGGTGCGGGCGGGCTCGCTCGCAACGCTGCTCTCCACGCCGCTGAAGGCCTGGCAGATCGTGATGGGCAAGCTGCTGGGGCGATGCACCGAGCTGCTGATTCTCTCGCTGCTTGCGCTCCCGGTGCTGCTCATGGCGCGCGTGCTGGGTGGCGTGAATGGCGAGTCGCTCATCGCGCCCACGGTGCTGTGCGCAGCGAACGCGTTGCTCGCGCTGCAGATCTCGATCTGGACGAGCGCGCGGGCCAAGCACGCGGCGGGCGCGATCGCCGGCGCGATCGGCGTGTTGTTTGTGCTGTGGGTGCTGCCCAGCGTGCTGGTCGGCGTGCTGATGAGCGTGCCCACGATGCCTTTCAAGGGCCTGAACCCGGCCTTCATCACGCTGCTCTCGCCGCCCATGGTTTTTCTGGTGAAGCTCGGCGATATCGCGAGCTGGGGGGCTCCGCCGTTTCAGACGTTGCACTGGGTGTGGTCGGTCGTGTCGTCGCTCGCGCTCACGGGTCTGTTCTTTGTGCTCAGCACCAGGGCGGTGCGCCGCGCGATGGTCGCGACAGCGCTGCTGGGCCCCGGCGCGGGACGCACGACCAAGAAGGCACCACCCGACAAGCGCCGCGCGGTGAGCATCTCGCAAGACGTGCCGATGGCTGCTACGCCAGCCTTGGATGGAGCATCGCCCGCCGCTCCGCTCGACTCGTCGCCAGACTCGCCACAAGAGACGAACGAAGCCGCTCGTCAGCGCAAACGCAAGAAGAGCGCGGTCGTTGAGGGCTACTCGCGCACGGTGGGAGACAACCCGGTGCTGTGGCGCGAGGTGCAGCAACGCTTCACGCGTGGGCAGTGGGCGTTGCCCGTTGCACTGGGCATCTGCTGCTGCGCACTGCTGTTCTTGTACTGGATGTCGAGCATGAAAGAAGGGTTGCAGATTGGCGTCGCGATGTTCGGCGCGGTCATCCTGCTGCTGCTGGCGGCGTTACAGACGCCTGGCGCGATTTCTTCGGAGCGTGAAGGGCGAACGCTGGATGTGCTGCTGACGACCCCGCTGAGTGCCCGCGCGATCCTGTGGGGCAAGCTGCTGGGCTCCGCGAAGCGCCTCGCGCCGCTGTATGTGGCCATCGCGCTGCACCTGTTCTTCAGCGGTGTTCTTCCGGGCATCACGCGATACATCTTTCTGCCGCTCGATGAGGTCGTGCGCTTCCTGCGATTTGCGAGCCCCGCTTTCGCGAACAACAGCGACTTCATCCCCGAGCACATCGACGGCTATCGCAGCTATCTCGGGTGGGACCCAGCACGCGTCGACCCGGTGGCAATCCTCGCGTTCCTGCTCGTGCTGGCGTGCACCGTCTTCATGCAGTTTGCGGTTGGGCTGCTGCTGAGCGCGGTGATGCGCCGCACCACGCCTGCCACTATCTGCAATCTGCTGCTGTGGATTCTCGTCTGGGCGTTCCTTCCCGTCGTGCTCGCGATCGTCGACAACGGCCTCATCGACCTCTATGGCGCGCTCCACCCGGTGGTGCTGATGGCCATGGTGCTCGACGGCGGCACCGACAACGCTGCCTTGTCCGCCACGTACGACGTGCCCGACAATAACGTGCAAGCTTTCACCTTCTTTGTCTTTCTTGTGCTCTATTGCTTTGCGGCGACGGGCGTGGGTCTGGGTGCCCTCAAAGTCGCATCGCTGGAGTTGGGCTTCGCAGGCGGTCGCAAGCGATAGCCGCCCTGCTTTTCCAGCGATTAACGCCCGCGAGCCGATAGCTCCCGCATGGCGCCCGTGCCGCGACTCAGCTCCGCACCCACCTTGCGCGCGTTGCCCATCGCGGGCGGCTTGCTCGGCACATGGCTCGCTGCGCCGCTGTCACTTGCCCAAGATGCGCCGCAAGATGGCGCCCCCGCCTCGCCCACCACCCCCGTCGCATCGCCCGATGCCCCCGTGCTCGAAGGCCTTGCCTCACGCCCGGAAGCTGCTGGGCGGCTCGTGCGGCAGTTCACATTCGACGAAGACCAGACCAACCCGGGCGAGGTGCCCATCGATTGGTTCCGCGACATCGACTCGCCCGAGCGTTCGCTCCCGGGATTTCCGAGTTGGAATCGTGCGCGGCTGGTGTACGCGAGCGAGGGTGGCTCGCCCATGCGTGGCAGCGGCGCGGTGGAGCTTCCTGTTGCAGGGGGCAGCACCTCGCTCGTGCTCAGCTCGGGCGTGCTCCCGGTTTTTGGCAATGCGGACTACCTCGTGTCGGCCTTCGTGCGCACCGACCAGTTGCAGCACGCGAAGGCCGGGCTGATTGCACAGGTGCTTGATGCCTCGGGCTCGCCTCTGCCTGGCACGATGGTCGCGAGCGAGCTCGTGACGACGCATGGGGCTTGGAGAGAGGTCGTTGCCGCCGTCACCGTCGACGACCCGCGCGCGGCGTTCATCCAGCTTCGGCTCGTCGTGCTGCAGCCGCAGCAGATCAGCAGTTTGTTTCCGCAGCCCGCCCGCGCTTCGGCAGCCTTCGCGGTGCACGAGGCGGACCTTGCGGGGACTGCGACGTTCGACGATGTATCGGTGCTGCAGCTCCCTCGCGTGGAGGTGAGCGCGACGGAGTCGGGCGGCATCTTCGCATTCGGCGCGAACGCATCCGCCGCAGCGAGCGTGCGCGTGGTGGTGCGAGACTTGACGGGCGAGCGTCTCACCGTGAATCTCGATGCGATCGACAGCAGCGGCAACGTCGTCGCGCGGCGCGAGGCACTGAACTTTGAAGGGCAATACGCGGGCGAGTGGCGCTTTGCGCTCCCCGCTGCGGGTTGGTATCGCGTGCGGGCACGCCTCACGGGCCCGCACGGTCGCATCGTGGGCGGCAGCGTTGCCGACATTATCGCGACGCCCGCCGCTCGCTCGCAGCCCCAGAGCGATGCGTGGCGCATGGGCCTCGATCTCACCGACCTCCAGCCTCGGCACCGCCCGCTCACGCCCAGGCTGCTCTCCGCGACCGACCTCTCCAGCGCCACGCTGCCCGCGTGGCACGCGTCGCTGCACGATGAGGCACTTCCCGAGCACATCCGCGATCTGAGCGGGGTGCTGAGCGCAATGATCCTGCAAGGCGAGCGCATCACGCTCGCGCTCGCGCCCGTGCCGAGCCAGCTTGCTTGGGACGCACGGGTGGAGATGACCGACGCGTGGGGCCTGCTGCAGTTTCCCAGGCACATCTGGCAGGGGTATGCCGACACGCTGATCGAGCAGCTGGGCGAACGCATCGAGCACTGGCAGGTGGGCGACGTGGGCGATGTGGACGCCTTCTGGCGGAGCAACATCGCGAGCGAGATCGCCGCAACCTCAGGCCTGCTCAACAAACTTGCGCCGGGCGCGACGCTGCACGTGCCCACCAACCTCGAGCGCATGTGGGACACGGCTCGCATCCGCACGACCGACCCCGTGGTGCTCGCGGCGATGGTGCCCCCGCTGCAACCGCCCAAGGGCCTGCGCGAGTCGCTCGGGCAAGCGTTTACTGCCTCGCCCGGCGTTGGGCTTCGCCTCATCTTCGATGCGCGCACGCCGAGTTCACTGACTGCCGGGGCGTATCAATCGCTGCTTGCCAAGCAGGTCGTAGAAAGCTGGCGGCTGCTCTCGGCTTCACCTGGCAACCCCGCGCCCGACGTGTCGTTCACACTCGCGCACCCGTGGCGCTTGCCGCTCGCGAAGGCCGATACGAAGCTGCACGCTGTGCCCACGCTGGGTACGTGGCTCACGCTCTCGCGCATGCTTGCCGATCGCCGTGTTGTTGCAAGGCTTCCGGTTGCGGTGCTGCACGCCGATGGCTCATCACCCATCGCGAGTAGCGATGTGGTCGCCTATGTGCTCGCGCCCGACGACCCCACCAGCCCGAAGGGGGGCGCGCTCGTGCTCTGGCACGAGGGGCTGGGCCGCGTGCAGGCGCTCATTCCTGCGGGCCTGAAAGCCCTCACGCTGGTTGACCTTGACGGCAATCGCAGCCCGCTTGCCTCGCAAGAAGGCCGCCAGGGCGACGCCCGCTCGCTGCGGATTGAACTCGATGATCGCCCCGTGTTTATCGAGGGCGTCGACGTCGAGCTGCTGCGCTTCCTCGCGGGCGTGATCGTCGATCCACCCAGCCTCGACGCGGCACAAACAACGCAGGACGCGAACATCAGACTCGAGAACCCCTGGCAGAGCACGATCACGGGAACCGTGACGATTCTTGAACCCGGCGGCATGCAGTCGGGCGTGCGCGACCGCAGCTGGCGCATCGCGCCGCGCACGAGCGCGTTCAGCATTCCTCCGGGCGAGAGCCTCGCGCTGCCCGTGAGCGTTGGATTCTCGAGCAACGAGGAGGCGGGGCCCAAGCGCTTTGTGCTGGGCATCAATCTCGAAGCGGATGAGAACTACGGCATCGTGCAGGTGGAGCGCACCGTGCCCCTGGGCCTGAAGGACATGGCGATGGACCTCTCGCAGGTCGCGGCTTCTCCGGGGCTTGTCGCCATCGAAGCACTCGTCACGAATACGTCGACGCGCACACTCTCGCTGGAGCTGACCGCTCTGGCCCCGGGCACGCCCCGCGCGAAAGCGACGATCGTGAACCTGCCTCCGGGAAAGCAGGCAAGCCGTCGCTTCAGCTTCAAGGCTGCCAGCGTTGCGACGCCCCAGGTGCTCGTGAGCGTGGTCGACAAGGCGGGGGACACGCGCCTGAACAAGAGCGTGAAGCTCGAAGGACTGGACGTCGCGATCAAAGCGCAGTCGCAGGCTGATGCTCAGGGCCAGCGTGACGGCGCTGCACCATCGCCCTAACGCTTTGTTGTCCGACCCACCCGCAGCCTTCCATCCCGCGAGCCCCACTCCTACGCTCGACCTCCATGGCTACTTCGCTCGACGATGCCGCAGGCGGTCGCAGGGGCGGGCTTCGTGCCTTGCTCGGGGGCGCACGCCCAGCCGATTACATCCTGCTGGGCTTCTGCCTCAGCATCCTGCTGCTGCTGCTTGTCTATCCGATTCTGCTCACGCTCCGCGGCGGCTTTTATGCCGACCCGGGCAAGCGCACGGGCTTCACGCTCGACCACCTGCTGCTGGTCTTTCAAGACCCCCGCACGCTCACGGGGCTGCTCAACAGCTTCATGATCGCTGCCTGCACCACCACGCTGGCGATCATCATCGCCCTGCCCCTCGCGCTCATCAGCGCGAACTTCAAGTTTCCGGGCAAGGGGCTGTTCAGCGCGCTCGTGCTGGTGCCGCTCATTTTGCCGCCGTTCGTCGGAGCGATCGGCATGCGTGCCCTGCTCGGGCGAGAGGGCACGCTCAACACCCTGCTGGGCACCGACTGGGACATCCTGGGCGATGCTCGCGTGCTGGGCGTCATCTTCGTGCAGGCCTTCAGCCTCTATCCGATCATCTACCTGAACGCAACAGCCGCACTCGCCAACCTCGACCCAGCGCTCGACGAAGCTGCGCAGAACCTCGGCGCCAAGGGCTGGAAGCGACTGCTCCGCATCACGCTGCCCCTCGTGCGCCCGGGCATCTTCGCTGGCGCAACCATCGTCTTCATCTGGGCTTTCACCGAGCTTGGCACGCCCCTGATGTTCGACTTCCAGGAAGTCACAGCGGTGCAGGTGTTCAATGGCCTGAAAGAAGTCGAGAGCAGCGCGAAGCCCTACGCCCTCACCGTCGTCATGCTCGTCACGGCGGTCATCATCTACCTCATCGGCAAGGTGCTCTTTGGCCGAGCGGGGCACGCGATGTATAGCAAGGCCAGCCGCGCCGGGGGCGAGCGCGAGCTGGGCCCGCTGCAAGGCTGGCTCGCGTGCGGGGCCTTTGCCACCGTCTGCTTCCTCGCGTTGCTGCCCCACCTTGGCGTGGTGCTCACGAGCATCACCGTGCCGGGCTCGTGGTATCAGAGTGTCCTGCCAACAGCCTTTACGGGCAGCCACTATCGCGAAGCCCTCACGGCCGCCGACAGCTTCGGCGCGATCGTGAACAGCCTTATCTACGCAAGCTCTGCCATGATCGTCAGCATGCTGCTGGGCGTGGCGATTGCCTACCTGCTCGTGCGCAGCCGCGTGCGCGGCAAGGGCCTGCTCGATGCGCTCACGATGCTGCCACTCGCGGTGCCCGGGCTTGTCATGGCGTTTGGCTATGTCGCCCTCAGCCTGCGCTGGCCCTTTGGCAAAGATGGACCCTTGGGCGACTTTGCGAGCGTGATGGCTGCATCGCCCAACCCCATTCCGCTGCTCATCGCGGCGTACGCCATTCGGCGTATGCCCTACATCGTGCGCTCCGCAGTGGCGGGGCTGGAGCAAACCAGCGGTGAGCTGGAAGAAGCCGCCGTCAACCTCGGCGCATCGCGCTTGCGTGCGGTGCGCAAGGTGATTCTGCCGCTGATTGCGGCAAACCTCATCGCGGGTGGGTTGCTGGTCTTCAGCTTCAGCATGCTCGAAGTTTCTGACTCGATCATCCTCGCCCAGCGCACCGAGCACGCCCCGATCACCAAGGCCATCCTCGAGTTCTCCAATCGTCTGGGCGACGGCATGTATGTCGCGAGTGCCTTGGGAGTGTGGGGCATGGCGCTGCTCACCGTCACCATCTTCGCGAGCAGCATTCTGCTGGGCAAGAAGCTGGGGAGCATCTTCCGCGTCTGAGCTTCGTGCTTCATGTTGTTCTCCGGCCCGCACTCCGCGCTGCAATCCGTGTCCACCATCGTCGTCATCAAGGTTGGCTCTGCCGTGCTCGCCCCGCAGGGCGAGCTGGATGTCCGCGCCGTCGCCGCGCTCGCCAGCGACATCGCGCAAGCGTGCGCAGCCTCGCGCGATGCGACTGGCCTGCCCCTTCGCCCGGTGCTCGTGTCTTCCGGTGCCATCGCCTCGGGCTTTCGTGCTCTGGGCCTGCAAACCCCGCCAAAGACGATCGTGCTGAAGCAAGCCGCGGCTGCGGTGGGCCAGGCCCGCCTGATGGCGGCGTGGGGCAAGGCCTTTGCCAAGCATGGTCTCACGACCGCTCAGGTGCTGCTGACAGCCGACGACCTCGACCACCGCACGCGCCACCTCAACGCACGCAACACCCTTTGTGCGCTGCTCGACCAGGGCGTCATCCCGATCATCAACGAGAATGACTCGGTGTCGTTCGCCGAGATCAAGCTGGGCGACAACGACCGACTGAGTGCGCTGGTTGCGGGGCTTGTCTCCGCGTCACGTCTCATCATCCTGAGCACTGCGCAAGGCCTCTACAGCGACTTTGCCACAAAGGGTGTGGGCAGCCCGATCGTGCCCGTCGTCACGAGTTTGTCGCAAGCGCGAGCACTCGTCACCAACTCCACCTCGGGCGTCGGCACGGGCGGGTTTGGCGCCAAGCTCGATGCCATCGCCATTGCCGCAGCGGCGGGCGTGCCTGCCACCATCGCGGGCGGCGCGGTGCCGCGAGTTGTCTCTCGCTTGCTCGCGGGCGAGCAGCTGGGCACGCACTTTCCGCTCTCCACGCGCCGCGTGGGCGCACGCAAACGCTGGATCGCCCTCGCCTCGCGCTCGAAGGGCACGCTGGTGATCGACGCTGGCGCGGCGCGTGCGATCCTTCGCAAGGGCGCAAGCCTGCTGCCCTCGGGCATTCGCCACGTCGAGGGCACCTTCACGCGGGGCGCAACCGTCGATGTGCGCGAAGAGAGCTCGCCGGGGGCCATCGCACGCGGACGCGTCGCATACGACGCGAGCGAGGTGCGGCGCATCGCGGGGCATCGCAGCAAAGACATCGCATCGCTTCTGGGCTACGTCTATCGCGACGAAGTCATCCATCGAGACGACCTGACACTCCTGCCAGCGGACGCAGACCAGGAGAAACCATGACACCCTCGCTCCACGCCATCGCTACGGAGGCGTGTGCCGCATCGCGCATCGTCGCTTCGCTTCACACCGCCACGAAGAACGCGCTGCTGCTCGACCTCGCCGCGCGCTTGCGCCACGCCAAGCACGACGTGCTCCGCGCCAGCGAAGCCGACGTTGCCCGGGCCACGCAGCAAGGGCTCGCGCCCGCCAAGCTCGCTCGCCTCGCTCTCACGCCCCCATCGCTCGAGCAGCTCGCGCAAGGGCTCGAAGCGGTCGCGGCACTGCCAGACCCCGTCGGGCAGGTAACCGATGAACGCGTGGTGCCCAATGGCACGCGCGTGCGGCGCGTGCGCATCCCGCTCGGCGTCATCGCGATGATCTACGAAAGCCGCCCGGGCGTCACGCTCGACGCGTTCGCCCTCTGCTTCAAAAGCGGCAACAGCGTGCTCCTCAAGGGCGGGCGAGAAGCCGCGGAAAGCAACGCCGCACTCGCATCGCTGGTGCACACCTCGCTGCAAGCCGCACACCTCCCCACCGCTTGCCTTGCCGACCTCACCGCGATCTCTCGCGAGCAGGTGCGCGAGCTGCTCGGGCTCAGCGGGCTGATCGACCTTGTCATCCCACGCGGCGGCGAGGAGCTCATCCGCAGCGTGCTGGAGCACAGCAAGATTCCCACGATCCAGCACTTCAAGGGCGTGTGCCACGTGTTTGTCCATGCCCGCGCGAACCTCGCCAAGGCTGTGGAGGTCTGCGTGAATGGCAAGGTGAGCGCGCCCGCAACGTGCAACGCAACCGAGTGCGTCCTTATTGACGAAGCAGTCGCGCCGAGCTTCATCCCCATGCTCGCACAAGCGATGCACGCGCGAGGAGTGTCGATGCGGGGCTGCGAAGCCTGCTGCGCCCACAGCCCGCTCATCGCTCGTGCCGATCCATCGGACTATGGCACCGAGTTCCTCGCGCCAATCCTCGCGATGCGCGTCGTGCCCGGCATGCAAGCCGCCATCGAGCACATCCACACCTTTGGCTCCAGCCACACCGAGGCGATCCTGACCGACGACGACGACGCGGCGCAGCACTTCGTCCGCGCCGTCCACGCCTCGTGCGTGCTCGTCAACGCTTCCACGCGCCTCAACGACGGCTTCCAGCTTGGATTGGGCGCCGAGATCGGCATCAGCACCAGCCGCCTGCACGCCTACGGACCGATGGGCCTCGAAGAGCTCACGACCCGCCGATTCGTGGTCGAGGGTGCATATCACCAGCGAAGCTGAAACTCGGACGAGAGAATCCCGAAGAATATTCTCTCGTGCGCGCAACGTTGCCGCGCGACGTGCGACTTGAAGGGCAAGGAGTACGCTCTCAATGTCCACGACACCTCCAAACACCTCGACCGACCTTTCCACGCTCACCGATCTCGCCGCGCTCCGCGCCTTCGCGCACGACCGCGACCCGCAGGCCTTTGGGCTGCTCGTGCAGCGATATCAGGCGATGGTGCTCGCCACATGCATGCGCGTGCTGCGGTCGACGGTCGATGCCGAGGACGCAGCACAGGAGACGTTCCTCAAGCTCGCTCGCAGCGCACACTCCATCACAGGCTGCCTGCCCGCCTGGCTGCACGCCTGCGCCTGCGGCACCGCAAAGGATCACCTTCGCCGCACCTCCGCCCAGGAACGTGCCGTCCGCCGCGCCGCCGAGTTGCCCGCCCCGACGCCCGACGCCAGCGAGTGGCGCGACCTCGAGCCCGTGCTCGACGACGCGATGCTGCAGCTCGATGAGAGCACGCGCGACCTCATCATCGCGCACTTTCTCGCGGGGGTCACGCAGGCTCAGCTCGCTCGCGATGCGGGGGTCGCGACGGGCACCATCTCCCGGCGCATCAGCACCGGGCTCGAAGCCCTCGCGAGCTTGCTGCGTGCGAAGGGGTTCGCCACCCTGAGCATCGGGTCCCTCGCCGGCGCACTCGCGTTTGGCGGTGCCTCCAGCCCCACGAGCGCAGCGGTGGCAGCGGGAGCAGCCAAGGCGGCACTCAGCCAAGCCGCTCTCCAAAGCGGTGGCGGTGCAGCACCCGCAAGCACCGCAAAGCCCGTCGCAGCACAGGCAGTCGTCACCGGGCTGTCGGGCAAGGCCATCGCCGCGATCGCTCTCGCGGGCCTTGCGCTTGCCGGGGGCGTGGGCGTGTTTGTCGCCCTCCGCACAACCACGGCTGCCACGCCGCAGGGCACCCCGTCGCTGTCGTCGATGGAGCGCCCCACGAGCGCACAGCCTCGCATGCCCATGTCGGACCTCGAGGATGGCACGACCTTGACCGGGCCCTTTCTCGAGATCGCAGGCAGTCGCATCACCTACAGCGTGCCGCGCGACTGGACGGGCCCGCTCGAGCACATCGTGCTCGAGCGCGAGAGCACGACGCTCGACGGAGCCACCACGGTGTCACGCGTGAGCGTTGTCTCGCAAGGCATCTCTCGCCCAGACTCGCCCATGCCCCCGCCCGGCTCGCTCGCCACCGTCAGGCTCTCCGAAACCCAGGGCCTGCTTCGCGCGGAGATGATCGTCGACGGCGCGCACGGTCGCATCGAGTCCTTCACTGGTCGCATCTACAAGCCCGCTCCGCAGGGCCCCGCCGATGCGGAGACGCCAACCCACGCCGGCACCTGGCGCTCTATCCCGAACTGGTCGCTCAGCATCGACGAGAGCGCAATCGCGTTCGTGGTCGACGATTTCGTCGTCGAGAAGTATCGCGTAATCAACTGGACGCCCACGCCCACCGGTGCTCGGGTCGAGACGCTGTGCACCACGAACATCCTCGAGGTGCCCATGATCGGCAAGCGTGCCGCTTTCGTACTGGAGAACGACGCAACCAGCGCCAACCCCACAACAAGGCTCGTGCGCCACACCTTCAGCTCGGGCAAGGCAGACCAGTTCCCCGTGATGCCCCCCGCCCCGAACGCCCCGCTTCGCATCGCCACCTTCGTGAAGGAGCTGCCATGAGCGTTCGCCCTCTTCTCGCACGTCGCGAGCGCACAGGCCTCATGCTCCGCGAGCTTGTCGCGGTCATTGCCCTCGTCGGTGGGGCCCTCGCGGTCGCTCTGCCTCGCATCGCGCGCAGTGCGCCGGCCCAGTCCTCAGTGCGAGTAACTGGTCACCAGGGTTCTGGCGGCACAGCAAGCTTTCCCAGCTGGACCCTGCACTTGGATGGCGAAGAGCTGCTCCTCCAGAGCGATGGCAAGCTGCTGCAGCGATTCCGCATTCTCTCTTCGCAGCAAGGCCCCACCTACACCCGCGTCATCGCTCGCTGCGACTTCAGCCTGCTCACGCCCGCCATGACCGGACGGACGCTCCGCATGATCGTGAAAGAAAGCACGTCCGCAATCTCCGTCGCGTACTCCGGAACGCACACCGCAGCCCGGGCGTGGCCCACCATCCTCGCGTCGCCCAACGACGACGTCACCCGCCTGACCTTCCCCAAGGAGCCTTCATGACGCCCCGCCCCACTCTCTTGCTGGCACCATCGCGCCACGCCTTTACCCTCATCGAGCTTCTGGTCGTCATCGGCATCATCGCGATCCTGCTCGCGATTCTCATCCCAAGCCTCTCGAGTGCTCGCCGCACCGCGCGAACAACCGTGTGCCAGAACAACGTCCGCCAGATCGCCGTCGCGATCGTCAACTTCTCATCAAGCAACGGCGGCAAACTGCCCGAGAACCGCACTCGCGTGAATGGCACCGAGCACATCACGTGGCGAGCCAAGTTCGTGCAGGATGGCTTCGTGCCCGCCCCAAAGAGCTGGATCTGCCCCGACCACAAGGGCGACCCCGCGTCGGAGCTTGGTCGCACCGACAACGACACGCTCTGCATCGCCGACCAGACCAGCAGCTACGCCCTCAACGGCCACATCTTGTGGCGAGAGAACACCATCGCGTCCACCGCGCGCCAGAGCGATGCCGTGGTGCAGCGCCCCAGCCACACCATCCTGCTCGCAGAGTCTCGCGCAGAGTTCCCCGACATCCGCGTCGTGAACGATCTGGTCGCCATCGACCGTGGCGATGGCGGCGTCTTTGGCTTCTGGCACGGCGGCAAGGGCAGCTACGCATTCCTCGATGGCCACGTCGAGCTCATCAACTTTCTCGACACAGGCAACCCCGACTGTCGCTGGCACAACGGCAAGGACCTGAACCCAGATCCGAACTTCCCGCAGCCCGTTGAAGAGCTGGGCCAGCATCGCCACGAGGACTGGGCCCTGCTCGCCCACCCCGTGTATTCCTCGCGCAGGTAAAGCCGATCGCCGCTCACTCGAATCCGCGCTCACTCCAACCAGTGGCACCCATGCACCACGCCCGCGCGGGGTTCATACGCGGGGTCTTCGCCCTTCTTGCCCACCTTTTTGCCGCGGGTCGCGGGCTTCGCCTTGCCCGTCGCCTCAGCGATGCGCTCGAGCACTTGCTTGCCTAGCTCGGGCGCGATGCGATCGATCTGCACCACCACAAAGTCCGACGCGTCCTGCTTGGTCTTCTCGCACAGCTCCTCCACCGCAGAGATACCCACGTCCTCCGCTTGGCGCAGATTGTCCGCATCGAACACCACCTCGGCATACTTCACGC
>JAIYDA010000087.1 GCA_027487735.1 Planctomycetaceae bacterium
ACCCGACTTGCAGGGATGGAAAGCTCGTGCGCAATCGTCTCGATCATCGCCTGCTTGTGGGGCGAGAGCTTGGGCCTCTCGAGGATCACCGTGCAGTCCACGTGGAGCACGACAAACCCGAGCCCGCGCACAACACGTGCTGCCTCGCGCAGAAACTCACGCGAGTCCTGCGATGCATGCCGCGGGTCCGTATCCGGAAAGAGCTGGCCTATATCGGGCTGGCCCGCAGCGCTCAGCACCGCATCGGTCACGGCGTGCAGCAGGGCGTCGCCATCGGAGTGTGCAATCGGGCCATGGTCGTGTGCAAGCTGCACGCCCCCGAGCACAAACTGCCGCCCCGCACCCATCGGCGGGAGTGGCTCCAGGCGATGCAGGTCATACCCATGCCCCACACGCAGGTCCATCAGCATCGCGGCGAGCGCGGTGGTGTTGTGGGCCGTGTCGTGGGCCAAGGTCGGGGCGGGGGCAGCAGCATCAGGGGAGGGGTCGGGCATGGCAGAGGCGGACACGGTTGAGCATACGGCTTATGCCGAGGACGCGGGCGGAATGAAGCTCAAAACCGCCTCCCATCCCACGGTTTAGGTGCGTTGGGCCACCCCTCCTCACACCCAGGGCCCCCCCGAGCCGATACACTGAGCGTCCGAATCGCTTGACGCGTCGGACGACATCGAAACGCAACCTCTGTCCACGCAATGAAAGGGACGGCATGAAGAGCTCTGTGCTTGGCAAAAAAGCGGTGATGATGGCAGCGTGCGTCGGCGCGGGCTTTGCCCTGCTCGGGTGCGAGGCCCCGGAGCGGTACGTGTATCGCTCTGATGCCACGCTTCCCGCGACCGTCAGCCTTGTCGATGCCGTAAACGGCGAGAACCTGCTCACCGTCGACGTCGAGCCGGGCAAGCAGCTCATCCTGCAGTTCAAGGATGTCGCCAGCACCGCTGAGGCGCAGGGCAAGGACGAGCTGCAGTGGATCGTGACCAAGTGGGGCGACAGCAGCATCAGCGGCGCGAATCGCATGACCGTGCCGCCCCCTTCTGCCCGCCGCATCGAGGTCACGTACCGCGATCCCGAAAGCCCCGCGAAGAACTAACGGTCTTCGCCGCCCGTATCATCCGGGCAGTGTCGCCTTCGCAGCCCGCCAAAGAAGAACCACCCAAACACCCGGCGCCTCCCGCAGAGGCGCCGGGTGTCTTCGCATCGGGCCCGCGGCGCGGGGCAGCGACGCTGCGGCAGGTGGTGCTGCCACCGGGATACGACGCCAAGGCTGCGAGAAGCACGCTCAGACGCTACCCCAAGCAAGTGGTGGCAGCGATGCGATCCATCGCGGGCACGCCCACAGGGGGAGTGCCACAGCCACCGCAGCTCGCGGGTTCGCAGGGGCCCTGGCAAGAAGACCGCTGGCGTGAGTCGGTCGCAGAAATGGAGGCCGCTCCGCTCGCAGCCGTGTGGCTCGGGCATGCCACGGTGCTCCTACGCATCGATGGGCAATGGGTGCTGACCGATCCTGTGCACAGCGAGCAGATCGGCGTGCGGGTGGGGGTCGGCAAGGCAGGCCTCACGATCGGTCCGAAAAGACTGCTGCCCGCCCTGCCTTTGGGGTGGCTGCCACCACTGGACCTGATCGTCCTCAGCCACGCCCACTTCGACCACCTCGATCGCCCCACGCTCGCCAAGCTCGCGAGCAAGCGCACAAGCGTGCTGACCGCAGCAGGCACCGCCAAGCTCGTGCCGCGCGGGTTCGCGAGCGTTCGCGAGGTGCCCTGGCAGACCGAAGCGAGCCACCATGGGCTCAGCGTGCGAGCCCTGCGACCCGCGCACTGGGGCGCGCGCACGATGTGGGACCGCCACCGTGGGTTCGCGAGCTACGTGCTGCGCGGCAGCGCATCGTCCGTGCTCTACGCGGGGGACACCGCAATCACCGAGGCATACGCCAACCTCTCCCCCGCACGCACCGGTGCGGAGGCACTCAACCTGAGCATCTTCGGCATCGGCGCGTACGACCCGTGGATCGCAGCGCACGCGAACCCCGAACAGGTGTGGGCGATGCACACGGCAAGCGGAGCCCAGCATCTGCTGCCCATGCACCACAGCACGTTCGTGCTGAGCGACGAGCCCCTGCACGAGCCGATGGAGCGGTTGCTTCGTGCCGCGGGCGAAGGCGCCCCGCGTATTGTCGGACGTTCCTTGGGCGAGGCGTGGGTTCAGGGGGCTCGCGCACGCTGAACGCAACAAGAACGCCGTGTGAGGACTTCGTGAGATTTCCGCCAATACAACCGAGAATCTCTTGGTTGTTGACCGGCTCACTGGTATGCTGTACGCCTCATGCCACCACCAAAAGCGTTTCTGCAGAACTGCGCGGGTGGGAAGGCAGCTGCGGTGCTTTTGTGCGCCGCCAGCAGCTCTGCATGGGCTCAGCTCAGTTTGTTTGAACCGCCCACGCCCACGTCACAACTCATCGTGACGGGCGTGTCGTACGACGGCTATACGGTGGGCGGCTATTGGCGCGAGCCCACCACGACGCAGACCGGGTCGTTCGTCGTGCGATATGGGCAGATCACGTACTTCGGTTCGTTGCCTCTCGCGCAGCGGCTGTCGGGCGATGGCAACGTGCTCGTGGGCAACGCCGGCGCAGCCCTCTGGTGGGCCGACACGCGAAACCCAACGCCCCTCATCATCCAGCCCACCGTCGCGGGTGGCGCGTTGCTTGTGGGCGGGCTTTCGTTTGATGGCAGCGCGCTGGCGGTCTTGCAGTTTGCTCCGCGCGTGACGCTGCGCGGCAACGCTCACATCTTTCGCCCCGGGCAGGGGTTTAGCCCCGCGTTCTGCGAGCCCTACGCGAACGCCAACTTCAGCAACGTTGTGCTCGCGGGCGATGGCCAAACGCTCGCTGCCGAAGGCGTGAGCGAGGCGGGGAGCGTGGCGTTTGTGAGGACCGCGAGCGGCGAGTGCGTGCTGCTCATGCCGCCGGCGGGCGTCGGTGCGGGGCAGAACATCCGCGCGATCTCGCACGATGGCACGACGGTGGTGGGGCAGGCGGGCGGATTCGCCACGCGTTGGCGCAACGGGCTCGCGCAGATCATTCCGATCCCAGCCTCGGGCGCGAGCCCATTCTCGCAGCTCATGGTCGTCAGCGGCAACGGATCAACCGTCGCGGGGTATGGCGGTATCACGCGTGATGGCAGCAACGAGTGGTTGTTTAGCGACCAGCGCGGGTTGCAACGCCTGGAGTGGGTGCTGGATGAATGGGCGGGGAGCGCGCCCGAGGGGCGGCTCGTGCTGCTGGGCATTTCGGGCGATGGACGCACCATCGCCGGCGCGGCGTACCAGGGCGATGGCACCAACGCCCCAGCGCGGCTCTGGATCGTGCGCGAGCCCGGATGCGACGACATCGACTTTGACAACGACGGGCTGTTTCCGAGCGATGGTGATCTGGTGGCGTTCCTCACGGTGCTCGCAGGCGGGGAGTGCCCCACGGATGTCCCGGGTGGGTTTGGGTGCGACTCGCTGGATTTCAATGGCGACGGCATCACGCCCAGCGATGAAGACCTCATCGCGTTTCTGACAGTGCTTGCCGGTGCGCCTTGCCCGATCTAACGCGAACGCACCGTTTGCAAGGCAGCGCATGCCGGGCCTCCGCTCTATGCTTCCCGCGTGCCTGTCTTCCTGCAATATCTCCAGCGGCTGCTGCTGACGAACCCGATCGCCGTGCGCCTCGTGCATAACGGCGGGCGACGCAGCAAGCACATGTACATCCGCAGCGCGTACCTCGCGGCGCTCATCATCGTGCTGCTCTGGACGCTGCTGCTCAACACCAGCAGCAGGCTGAGCTACCAGGACCTTGCGGCGGCGGGCGCCGCGAGCTTCACGGCGATTGCCTACTTGCAGATCACGCTCATCTGCGTGCTCGCGCCCGTGTTCATGGGCGGGGCCATCGCGCAAGAGGCAAACCCCAAGAACTGGGAAGTGATTCTGACAACGCCCTTGACAGCGGGGCAGATCGTGCTGGGCAACCTGTTCGGAAGGTTGTTCTTCGTGATCGCGCTGCTGGCGTGCTCGCTGCCCTTGTTTGCCATCACGCAGTACTTTGGTGGCGTGCCGGGCAGCTCCATCCTCGCGAGCTACCTGGTCGCCGCGGGCGCCGCGCTGCTGGTGGGCACGACGGCGATTGCGCTGAGCGTGTCGCGCCTGGTGGGCAAGCGGGCGTTCTTTGTGTTTTATGTCGCGGTCGTGTCCTACCTCGCGGTGACGTTCGCGATCGACCTGCTGCTGCGACGCACGACGGGGGGCGTCACGCTCATGACGAGCTTAAACCCCTTCCTGTCGCTGCAAGCACTGCTCAACCCCACGACGTATCCACGGGCTGCGCCGGGCACGCACGCTGGGCTCACGGGGTGGATGCTCGAGAAGCCCGTCACGACGTGGTGCGTGGGGTCGGTCGTGGTGTCGGTGTTGCTCATGATCGCGAGCACGATCACGGTGCGGGCCGGGGGCCTGCAAACGCTGGGCGAGGGCGATGATGGCGTCTCTGTGTGGCGCAAGCTGGGGCGGAAGAAAACTGCGGGCGTGGACGCGCAGGCGGGGGGCTCTCGCGCCCCGCGCAGCGTGTGGCAGAACCCCATCGCATGGCGCGAGGCGGCAAGCCGCAACAGCAGCCCGGGAAAGGTGCTGGCGCGGTGGGCGTTCTTGGTTGCGGGCGGAGCCTTTGGCCTCGTGCTGATCGCGCTCTATCACTTTGGCACGCTCAGCCACGCCGAGTTTCGGCTCGCGCTCGCCGCGACCATCTCGGCAGAGTTGCTGGTGGTCGCGCTCATCGCGATCAACACCGCAGCGACCGCGATCAGCAAAGAGCGTGAGGATGGTCACCTGGACTTGCTGCTCACGACGCCCATCACGGCGGGTGCGTACTTGTGGGGCAAGCTGCGCGGGCTGGTGGCATACATCGTTCCCCTCGCGAGCGTGCCCCTTGGCACGCTGATGTTTGCGAGCCTGTATGTGCTCGCAAACGGGCTTGGGCGGCAGGGTGGCGTGCTGCTGGGAAGCGGCGAGCCCGTGGTGCTGCCCGAGGCGGGCTGGCTCGCGCCGGTCGCGGTCATTCCGTTCATGGCGTTTTGCGTGATGGTGGGGTTGTATTGGAGCCTGGGCAGCAAGGGCGTGCTGGGGAGTGTGGTGGGCACCGTGGCGGTGGTAGGGGTGGTGACGGGCATCATCGGTTTGTGCGCTTGGAATGTGTCGAGCAGCACGGGCGTTGGGCCCGTGTTTGCTGGCCTTTCGCCCGCAAGCTTTTTGAAGCTGAGCATCGACACTGGCACCATCGGCCCCTGGCAAAGCTCACCCATTGGCGAGCGCATCGCGCTCGCGGTGGGAACGTTGATTGGTGCGCTCGTGAACTTTGGCATCTGCTACAGCATTCACAGTGCGCTCGTGCGGACGTTTGACGTCACGGTGCGCAAGCTGGCGGGCGGCAAGTGACGCGTCTTGCGGCATGGCGTATTGCCACAACAAGAACCAGGAGGGTGTGCATGTGCGGGCAACGCGTGAGCAAGCTATTGAGCATGTTGGATGGCAACGTTGCGCAGCGACTCGCGCAAGTGACCGCAGGGCTGAGCGTGCTCGCGGCGAGCATGCTCACCGGCGCACATGCCTCCGCACAAGTGACGGCACCGCCCCTGCCCAGCACCCCCGCACACCCGGGCTGGGTGCTGCCCGCGAGCAAAGCCCAGCGACCCTTGCCGCACGCGATGGAGCAGGTGCGGCGCGACGCGGGGCAGATCGCGCCCGCGATCTCGCACGCCGAGGCAAGGCGGCTGCTGCTGGGCACGAGCTGGCTGCCTGTGATGGACCCTGTGCTGCTTTACACCAGCACGGGTGGACTGAGCGTGGACGACGCGCAGTGGCAGGAACTCTCCCCCTCGCTGCGGGGTGGGCTTGGGTGGACAGCGGCGCTGCACGACAGCTATGCGATCTACTTCCCGCGCTGGAACTCGCCCATCTGGAGCGTGCTCGCCGCCGACGTGTTTTTGCAGAGCGCAGGGAAAGAGCTCGCGGAGCGTGCGGCTGCTGCCGTCGCGAGCCCAGATGGAACCGCGAAACCTGAGTCAACGCCGAGCGCAGAGGAGAGGGGAACAAAGCCCACGCCCGACAAGCCACTACGCGGGCAGCACGTGCTGGTGGCTCAAGAGGATTCGTTTGTGCTGGCATACTTGCTCGCGGGGCAAGGGGCGCACGTGACGCTCGTGCTGCGGGCGAGCACGCCCCTGGTGGGCGTGCTGCAGGCGCAGCCCCAGTGGCAAGGGGAGGTGCGCGGGCATGGCATGGGCGAGAACGTGGCACCGGCGGGCAGCCTGCGGATCGTGCTTGCATCGAGCGGTTCCGATGCGCGTGCGTGGCTGCGCGATGCGAGCGTTGCGGGCGGGCTCGCAGAGCAGGTGCGCGAGCACGGGCCCGTGACGGCTGCGCTGGTGATCGAGGGTGACGATGCAGAGGCGCCCGGGCTGCTGCGCGACCAGATCGGTGGGCTCGATGCGCTGGCGCGGACGCTCGCTCGGGAAGATGCAAAGCCCGATGCACGCGCGGCGCAGAATGAGTTGACGTTGTTCGTCCGTGGCACGCCCGTCGTGTGGTATGCGATGGCAACGACAAAGGCGGGGTCGGAGTCACTGCGTCGCGCAGTGCAAGGCGAGGATGGGCACGCAACCAGCGACGACGAGGCGATGCGGACCATCGCGCGTGCGCTGGAGTGGACGGCGGGCAACCAGCCCGTGGTGCTTGATGAGGTGAGCGCGTGGTGGTGGCGGGGCGAGGCCCAAAGTGTGTGGTAGGCAGCTCGCGTGGTAAGAAGACCGCGCGGCAAACACGCCGCATGGTCGCGGTCGCTACGCCTGCACCAGCCTGTGCAGCGCAGCCATCCGCACGAGCACGCCGTTGGTCACTTGCTGCAGGATGACGCTGCGCGAGCCATCGGCGACCTCGGCATCGAGCTCGATGCCGCGGTTGATGGGCCCAGGGTGCATGACGATGCAGTGCGGGGGCAGCAAAGCGGCGCGGGCTGCGGTGAGCGCGAACTGCTCGCGATACTCGCGCACGCTGGCGATCACGTTCGGGGCTTTCTTCGCCTCACCCGCAGCGGGCGGCGCGTCGTACCGCTCAAACTGGATGCGCAGCATGATGATGGCATCGAGCGAAGGCAGCAGCGGGTCGAGCGTGTGGCTCACCTCAACGCCCAGCGACGCGAGGCTGCGCGGCGCCAGGCCCGGGCTACCCACGCACGTGACATGCGCGCCGAGCGCGGTGAGGGCCGCGATGTCGCTCCGCGCAACGCGGGAGGCGGAAATGTCGCCCACGATCGCGACGCGTAGGCCCGAGAGGTCCCAGGTTGTGTCGCGCCCGAGGGCACGCGCCAAGGTGTAGACATCGAGCAAGCCCTGGGTGGGGTGCTCGTGCTTGCCGTCGCCCGCATTCAGCACGGGCACCTGCACGCGGCTTGCGATGAGCGAGGCAGCGCCGGATTGGCGGGCACGCACGACAAGGGCGCACACGCCCATCGCCTCGATGTTGCGTGCGGTGTCGATGAGCGTCTCGCCCTTGTTCACGCTGCTGGTGGAGCCCAGCAGGTCGATCGCGTCGGCTCCCAGTCGCTTGGCGGCGATGGTGAAGGAAAGCCGGGTGCGGGTGGAATCCTCAAAGAAGAGGTTCGCAACGACCTTGCCCGCGAGGGCTCGGTCGTAGCGCTCCGGGTGCTGGTGCATGCTGGCGGTGGCGCGGAGCCAGGCGCGGAGGTCGTCGGGCGAGAGGTGTTGAAGGCCGAGGAGATGGCGCGGAGCGGAGGGCATGCGCGTGCAGGATAGTGCGAGTGGGCAAGGCTGCGCCGGGCAGTTGGCGAGAAGCGGGGGGCTGGGCGCTCGGGCCCTTTGGTTGGGTGTGGTGGTTGGGCCCGGTGCTTTCAGGGCGTAGGCTTTGGAGTCACGGGGCGAGGTGGGCATGGGCGGAATGCGGGCGGAGCCATCGATCGTGAGCGACAGCCAAGCCTTGCCCAAGACGACCTCGCTGATGTTGCAGTCGCTGCGCGACGAGCGCGATGGAGCAGGCTGGCAGGACTTTCACGCGAGGTATTGGCCCGTGCTCGTGGGGCTGGGCGTGCACCTGGGCCTGCGCGAGGCCGATGCGCACGACGCAGCGCAGTGGACGCTCATGGACTTTGTCAAGGAGCTTCGCGCGGGAAGATACGAGCGCGGGAAGGGGCGGCTGCGGGCGTTCATTCTGGGCATCGCCCGCAATCGCATCCGCACGGTGCGGCGTGCCGTGCTTCGCGATTCGCCGCAAGGGCACGAGGCCGACGAGGGGCTGAGCGATGAGGCGCTGGAGCAGGCCTGGGAAGCGCAGCGCGAGGCGGCGATGCTGCGCGAGGCTCTGGAGCGCCTGCGGGCGAGCCCGAGGCTGCAGGCCGCGACGTTGCAGGCCTTTGAGCTTGTGACACTGCGTGACGTGCCCGTGCAACAGGCAGCGGAGCAGACGGGGCTGAACGCCGACGAGGTCTATCTCGCGAAGCACCGCTGCGCGAAGCGGCTGCGCGAGTTGCTGGAAGACGTACGCAGTGCATGGGAGGCGGAGGACTGAGGGTGGTCACTGTGTGTGCGCACGGTGTGTTCTGCAGCGACGCACAAGCCTTTGGCAGCCACCCACGCGAGCAGGAGCGATCGGTACATGAGTCAATCCGCGAGCCAACGACCATCCTCGCACGTCTGCCTCGATGAGGACGCGCTCGTGCTGCGCGCGAAGAACGATGCGGGGCTTGCCGAGCTGTCGCGCGTGTGCGCGGGATGCCCAGCGTGCGAGAAGCTGCTGGGCGAGGTGCGGCGCGTGCGCGAGCTGGAGCGTGGGCTGCGAAGCTCGTTCGCGATCGCCAGCGCTCAGCCCGCCTCGGCGCAGGTGCGCGGCGAGACGCTGCTCGAGCGCGTGCGTGCGGAGGGCACGGACGCAGGCGAGCACGGGCAACTCCCCACCATCAAGGGCTACAAGCTCGTGCACGAGGTGCGGCGCGGGGGGCAGGGCATCGTCTATCGAGCGGTGCAAGAGACCACCAACCGGCCAGCCGCGATCAAGCTACTGCTGGCTGGATCGCTCGCGAGCCTGCGCGAGCGATATCGCTTCGAGCGAGAGATCGAGATCGCAAGCAGCCTGCGACATCCGCACGTGGTTGCGGTGTTTGATGCGGTCGCAACGAGCGACGGGCGCATGGGCTACGCGATGGATTTCATCGAGGGCCAGCCCGTGGACACATGGGGTGATGCGCAGCGGGCAAGGCAGGACTTTGCCGCGTTTCGGCGCGTCGCGCTCGAGCTATTTGCGAAGGTCTGCCGAGCAGTGCAGTATGCACACAGCCGGGGCGTGATGCACCGCGACCTCAAACCCAGCAACGTGCTGGTGGATGCGGGCAACGAGCCGCGCGTGCTCGACTTTGGGCTTGCGCGGGAGCGGCGCGTGGGGACGCTCGCGGGCACCGCCGAAGGACCACGCTCGGTCACGATGTCGGGCGAGTTTGTGGGCACGCCGCAATATGCCGCGCCCGAGCAACTCGAGATCGAAACCAGCGAGGTCGATGGGCGGGCAGACGTCTACGCCCTTGGCGTGATGCTCTACAGGCTGCTCTGCGGCAGGCTGCCGTACGTGGTGGAGGGGTCGCTGCGCAGCATGATCGACATCGTGTGCAATCGCCCGGTCGCGAGGCCCTCGATCGCCGCGACGGAGGCAGGGGTGGGTGCGATCGATCGCGACCTCGAGACGATCGTGATGAAGGCCCTCGCGAAGGACCGCGAGCGCAGGTATCAGACCGCGCTGGAGCTGGCACAGGACATTGAGCTCTACCTCCGAGGTGCCGCGATCAACGCACGGCGCGAGAGCACGACATATGTGCTGGGCAAGTGGTTGCTGAACCACAAGGTCGAGGCGTTTCTGGGTCTCGCGGCGGCGTGCGCGGTGGTGGGCGGGGGCATCGGCTGGGTCGTGCTCTCGGCCCGCGCGGCGGACGCGCGAATGCGCGAGGCCAGCGAGCGCGCGCAGCGACAGGAGCAGGCGATTCGGGCCGAGGCGGTGGCGGCGGTGGTTGCCGAGATTCTCCCACCACCAGACCAGAGCACCGACTCGCCACCAGCGCGCTGGCTGGAGGAGAACTTGCTCGATCTGCGCGAGGCGATCGATGCGGGCTGGCTGAGTGATCGCCCCGAGCTTGCGGCGCAGGTGCAGAGCGTGCTGAGCGACATCTATGCCCTGCGCGGCACGCGCAGCGGGTGGTATGCCGAAGCGGCAGCACGGAACGCGAAGGCTCTGCTGCGCGAGGCCTATGGCGAGAACGACCCGCGCGTGCTGCGGATGCGCGAGGCGGAGGTAGCTGCCCTCATCGCTCGCAAGCGCAACGTCGAGGGGATGGCGCAGGCGCAGCAGCTCGCGAGCGTGTGGGCGTCTCTGGGGCCAGCGTGGGCGAGCCATGTGCAGAGCACGCGCGTTCTGCATGCGCAGGCTCTGCTGCAAGCGGGGGAGCTGGACGCATCCGCAGCAGCAGCGAGTGAAGCCCTGGGCGTGCTCGGCGCCGATGGCAAGGCGCTGCCCGATTCGCTTACCAGCTCGCGAGCGTGGCATCTGCTCGCGCAGGTGCAGTCGCTGCGAGAGCAATGGCAGGAAGCGCGAGCGTCGTGCGTGACAGCGCTGCGCATCCGCATGCGCTTGCGACGAGACACAGACGCGGAGGTGGTGCAGAGTCTGGCCCAGCTTGCAGACACGCTGCGAAGTGCACCGCTAGAAGCTGATGCGCAGGCCTGGCAGCCCACAGCGGACGACGCCCACGCCCTCGCGACCGCGCTGCGAGCTGCCGAAGGCGAGCGAGACTTGTCAGGTTTGTTCGCGCAGGCGGACAACCTCCGGCGACTCAAGGTGTGGCTCTTCGGCACGGATTCACCCGAGGAAGCCGAGAGTCTTGCCCTCGTCGGCAACAGCTATCGGCGTGAGGTGCAGTGGACGAAGGCCGCCCTCTGGACGCAGCGTGCGGCCGAGGCGATGCAGCGTGCCCACCCCGGGCCCAGCCTCGCGGTGGTGAACCTGTACTCGGCAGCTGCCGAAGGGCACCGCATGAGCCTCGATCCGCCCAGCGAATGGGCCATCAGCGAGCGCGCGGTGAGCGAATGCAGGCGGCTTGGCGATGGAGAGATCGAGCCGCTGTTTCGCGGTGCGGTGTATCGCGATGCGGGGAGTGCCGCCGCTCGCGCCGGGCATCACGAGCCAGCGACCAAGCTGCTGGAGGAAGCACTGGAGATCTTCACGCAAACCACAGGGCCACAGAGCCACGTCGTGGCGAATGGGCATTCGAGGCTTGCCGAGGCCGCACTGCTTGCGGGTGATGCACCGCGCGCGCTGCGACATGCCCTCGCGTCAGAAGTCATCGGCAGGGCTTCGGCCTCCCTGCCCTTGGATCAGCGCGTGGACATGCTGGGGACGCTCACGCGGGCCCTGCTCGTGAACGGCGAGCACGCACGCGCGAAGGAAGTCTCGCGCGAGCACCTGGAGGCGGCCGAGAGCTTTGAACAGGCGATGGTGTGGGCAAAGGTGAACGGGCAGCAGTGGACTGCGGCGGCCATTCTCTGGACGGCTTCGTGCGCGATGCGGGATGAGCCCGAGGCAGCGCAGCTCGCAGCACGTGCCCGCGAGCAGTGGCAGGCTGGCGAGGCATTTATGCAGGAGCGGTACGGCAGGCCCGCGTTGATGCTTCCCCCCTGGGAGCTCTATCGCTTCCCCGAGCTTCTGCCCGCAGAGTAAAAAAAGTGTGCGCAAGGTGCAAGATGTGGCTCGCACGCGTCCATGGATGGCGTGAGGGGCGACTGTGGCATGGGTGCCTGTCGCTTCGTGGGAACGTACGCAGATTTGGCCTTTGCAAGGAGTTCGTCATGAGTCGCACGATTTCATCGTTTGGTCGCTTTGGTGTCGCGGGCTTGGTTGCTTGGTGTGCGGGGCAAGCGCTGGGGCAGGTGGGCACGCTGCCGCCCGTGGTGGGTGGTTTGGTGCACGTGCCCGAGGGCGACACCATCGTCGAGGGCGTGTCCTACGCGGTGCACAGCGGCGGGAGCGCGACGCTCAGCAGCGCCAGCAGCAGCGTGCAGTTTCACATCGACTGGCCCGTCGCAGCGGACGGCTCGGGCAGCGTGGGCACATTTGAGATGCTCTCCCTCGACCCGCCCGTGCCGGGCGCATTCGCGATGACCACCGCCGTGTGCAGCGTGGGGGGCGTGGAGTTTGGTCGCTGCATCGAGCGTGAGGCCGGCGTCGAGCGCGTGTGCGACTTTGCGATGCAAGGCGCTTCGGTGTGCGAGTGGCGTGCGCTGAGCTCTTCGGGCGAGGTGCTCGCGTCGGGCGTGGTGTCGGGCTCAAGCGTCCGCATGGTGCGCAGCGTCTACCCGCCTGGCACGCCGGGCGTGCAGGCATCCTTTGGGGGTGGCGCGGGCAAGGCGACGTTCAGCGATCTGAGCATCACGAAGCGCGTGAGCGATGCGCCCGCGATCACGGTGCATGGCCCGGGTGGGCCCGTTGTGGTGTCTGGCGCGGAGTACTTCTCAGTGCACCGCATCGTCTGCATCACCTCGCCTTGTCCCGGAGACGGACTGGGCCCCGTCAGCGTGCAGGTGTCGAGCACGCGCAGGCGTGTGGAGGTGCTCAAGTCCAACCGGTCGCTGTCGCAGGAGGCATCGAGCTTTCTCAGCGGGCCCCCCTCTCCCGTGAGCGTGCACGCGACGGAGGGTGCAATCATGCAGTCCTGCGAGGCCTGCGATTATGACAGCGATGGCGATGGCACCGCCGACACCGACGCGATCGTGCTGCAAGAGTCGAGCACCGGGGCATCGCTCTCGCCGCCCGCGCTGGTGTTTGGGCATGGTGTGCCCGCACCGAGTGTCAGCTTCCATAAGGAGTTCAAGGGACACGTCACGCTCCTCAAGCGCACCGCGAGCACCGGCGCGAGCTCTCGCTGCATCACGTCAGAGAACCCTGCGACCGGCGAGATCTCCCTCACGCCCGACTTCTCTTCAATCGCTGGTGGCGAGTGCGACATCGTCGCCTACGACGTGCACGGCACGCAGCTGGGCACCGCTTCGATCTGCGTGGGCTGCACCGTAGTGCTCAACCCAGACGTGCTCTGCCCGCCCCCTTCGTATCCCAAGTGGCTCATCATCGGCCCGCACAAGATCTTCCAGGGCTGCCAGGACATCTACAACCTCGTGCTGCCGGGCGGCAGCGTGATTCCCGGTGTGCACAGCGTGCGGCTCACGCCCTCGTCCAATGCCGACATGCTGAGCGACATCTCCAGCGTGAGCATCGAGAAGCTCGCCGGGCCCAGCGACATGATGGTGGGCAGCTACCGCATCGTGCCCAGCGACGCCCCGCCCGTGTGCGACAGCATCGACTTCAACACAGACGGCCTCTTCCCCGACGATGCCGACCTGCTCGACTTCCTGAGCGTGCTCGCGGGTGGCGAGTGCTCCACCGGCGCGTGCAACGACATCGACTTCAACAACGACGGGCTCTTTCCCGACGACACGGACCTGCTCGCCTTCCTGAGCGTGCTCGCGGGCCAGAGCTGCGACTAAGCAGCACGAAGCCATCGACGGATCACGTGCGCACCTTCTGGTGCGTTCCCCAAAGACAGACGCTCGGGCGCTTGCGCCCGAGCGTCTGTCGTTCTCGTTACTGTCATTCTTCAAACACGGGTTGTACCACCGCCAGAAACACGCGTTCTACCACCGCCAGCCGTCCGCAACCCACGCGAACGCACCAGCCTCTGCCCGCACGCGCCCAATCGCGGGGAAGGGCATGTGATAGCTGAATACCAGCGCCTTGTCCGACGCGGCCTTCTCCAAAAACTTCGCGCGAGTCTTGGCACCAAGCTCGATGTCAGCGTCGAACATCACGGGCATGAGCGGGCGGCGCAGGCTCAGCGTGTCGTGGTGCATGAGGTCATTCGCCACGAGCAGCTGCGACCCGCCATCGCTCACCTCGAGCGCGATGAGCCCCGGCGTGTGCCCGGGCATGTGTAGCACGCGCACGCCCGGCACCACCTGATCGTTATCGGCAACCTGCATCGCGCGCGGCGTGATGAGATCAGCGGCTTTCTTGGCGCCTGCAACGATGTTCTGCTTCCAGCCCTCAGGCAAGTTGGGCGTCTTGCTCAGGTCCGGATTCGGGCCACTCCAGAAGGCAAGCTCGTCCTTGTGCAACGCATAGCGGGCCTTGGGCATCAGCTCCGTGCCATCGGTGTCGGTCAGGCCCCCCGTATGGTCGCCATGCAAGTGGGTAAGCACGACAACATCAATGTCGCTGGGCTGATAGCCAGCCGCCGCGAGCGTGGCCCGCAATCGGCTGACGGGCTTCCCCGTGCCGTCCGGGCGCGGCCCATTGCCCGTATCGATGAGGATGCGGGCAGACCCCGTGTCGATGAGCAGGGGCTGCACATAGGCCCGCACGGCATCGGCCTTCTTGAAGTCGTACGAAAGAGCCGCGGCAATGTCGGCTTCGTCGAGCGAGCCGGGCTGGCCCCAGGTGGGGCGGGTGGGAAGCTCAAACTCGGCGTCGCCCAGGCTCACGCAGCGAAAGCTCCCCAGCGAGAAGCGATAAAACCCCGCACCCTGCGGGAGTGGGGCAGGAGCTTTCGCCGCCTCGCCACCCTGGGCGCCACCCTGGGCGTGGGCCTGGGCCTGGGCGAGCGACGCAGCAGCAAGGGCACTGCCCGAAGCGAGTGCAACGAACGAACGGCGGGAAATGGTGGTGTCCATAGTGGTCCTCTTGAGTCGCGGTTGGACGTGGGAGGCAGAGCGTAGACGGCTGCAACGGGCGAACCCTCGCCGGGATTCGGGCGTAGGCAACCCGTGCGTATGCCGATCTGCTGCGAATCCGCTTTGCCAGCCGATGATGGGTGGGTTCGGAGGAGTGGGGGCCCAGCCAGTCCGCAACCAGTCCGCAACCAGTTTGGCTGCTAAAATCTGGGTCTGCCCCTTGCGGGCCGTTACGCGAGTGGGCGGGGCAAAGGCGTGTGGGCTGGCGGTTTGACGTCTGTCGTTCCAAGGAAGCATCCTTATGTGCGGAATCGTCGCGTATGTCGGTCATCGCCCGTGCCAGAACCTGCTCGTCGAGGGCATCAAGCGCCTCGAGTATCGCGGGTACGACAGCTCGGGCCTCGCCACGCTGCACAACGGCAAGCTGCAGGTCGTGCGCGCTGTCGGGCGCGTCGCCAATCTTGAAGACAAGCTCGAGAGCATGGGCGGGCTCAAGGGCAGCGTGGGGCTCGTGCACACGCGCTGGGCAACCCACGGCGGCGTGACCGAGTTCAATGCACACCCACACCGCGACGACAAGGTGGGCATCGCCGTCGTGCACAACGGCATCATCGAGAACTACGCCACGATCAAGACGCTGCTGGAGGAGAAGGGCCACACCTTCACGAGCCAGACCGACACCGAAGTGCTCGCGATGCTGATCGGCGAGCTCTATGAGGGCGACCTCGAGAGCGCGGTGCAGGCCGCCCTGCGCGAAGTCACCGGCGCATACGCCATCGCCGTCATCTGCGAGCGCGAGCCCGACACGCTGGTGGTCGCTCGCAAGGGCAGCCCGCTTATGGTCGGCATCGGCAATGGCGAGTTCGTCGTCGCAAGCGACGGCGCAGCCATCATCAGCCACACCAGCCAGGCGATGATGCTGGACGACTACAACGTCGTAAAGCTCACGCCCAGCGGCTTCCGCACCAGCACCATCCACAACGTCGCCGTCACCCCCAAGGTCCAGCAGCTCGAGCTCGAGCTCGACGAGATCGAGCTGGGCGGCTTCCAGCACTACATGCAGAAGGAAATCTTCGAGCAGCCCAAGGCCCTGCGCAACACCTTCCGCGGCCGCACCAACGCCGAAGAGGGCAAGGTCATCCTGGGCGGCCTTGCAGACCACGCGAAGGAGCTCGTCAAGAGCAAGCGCATCGTGCTGCTGGGCCAGGGCACCGCGCTGCACGCCGCCATGATCGGGCGATACCTCTTCGAGGACCTCGCCAAGATTCCCGCCATCAGCGAGTTCGCAAGCGAGTTCCGCTATCGCAACCCCATCATCGAAGAGAACACCGTCACCATCGCCGTCAGCCAGAGCGGCGAGACCGCCGACACGCTCGCGGCCCTGCACGAGTCGAAAGACCGCGGAGCCCTCGCGCTCGGCGTCATCAACGTCGTGGGCAGCACCATGGCCCGCGAGACCGACGCGGGCGTCTACCTGCGCGTGGGCCCAGAGATCGGCGTCGCGAGCACGAAGGCTTTCGTGGGCCAGGTCGCGGTGCTCACGCTCATGGCGATGTGGTTCGGCCGCAGGCGATTCATGGGCGCCGCCGACACAGGCAACCTCATCACCGAGCTCACGAAGATTCCCGACAAGATCGAGCAGGTGCTCGCGAGCAACGACCTCGTGAAGCGCGTGACCGAGAAGTACGTCGAACGCGAGAACTGGCTCTTCCTGGGCCGCGGATACAACTTCCCAACCGCCATGGAGGGCGCACTGAAGCTCAAGGAAATCAGCTACATCCACGCCGAAGGCATGCCCGCCGCCGAGATGAAGCACGGTCCCATCGCGCTCATCAACGAAGGCATGCCCGCGGTCTTCATCGCCAACCAGGGCAAGCAGTATGAAAAGGT
>JAIYDA010000158.1 GCA_027487735.1 Planctomycetaceae bacterium
AAAGCGCGTCGCGATGCGCTGAGCTGCCCACGAGAAGAAGACGCCCACATCGGTGCGCGCGGGTGAGAACTCTGGGCACACCACCACGTGCTCGGGGCTTGCGATGGGCCCGGGCAACGCGACTATCCCTTCGCGCGCGCTGCGCGAGATGTTCGCGGCGTTCCGCGCGCGGTGGAACGCGACGTACGCCTCGTGCTCGGCGGGCGAGAGCGCGCGGTCGCCGTTGAGCGTGCTCGCGTCCAGATCATGCTCGGCGTGGGCGGGCATGATCGGGGTATCGGCAGAAGCAGTGCAAGAGCTTGCGAGGGCGGGCGAGGGCTTGCGGTTCAGGCCCGGACGCCAGCCTCCTTGCGCCGCCTGCGACCAGCCAGCACGCCCGCAATGCCCGCGAGGGCACCGGCAGCGGGAGCTGGGATGTTCACGTGCACGACTTCGACGTCGCCGCTGCGCACGCTCGTGCCCAAGAGCAGGTTCTGGTTGTCGGCAAGCCCCGGAATGCTGCGGAACTGCACATCGGCGAAGGGTTGGGTGTTCTGCACCACCGAGCGATCCGCGAGCACGCGGTAGACCGCGGCGGCATCGGGCGTGAAGTTCCCCGCAGACTGATCGGGCAGGTCGCGCGCGAGCAGCAGAGGCACCAGGCTCAGGGTGTTCGTGAGGTTCACACCGTTGATCCACACCTCAGCGCCCATGGGCAAGGGCTGCGTGAGGCTGAGCTCGATATCGAAGATTCCCGCGCTGCCCGGGAGGTCGTCGCTATCGCCAAAGATGTTGGGATTGAACGACTCCGGGGGCAGGCCGCCCGCCTCGCGCTGCTCGGGGTTTGGTGAGTCAAACTCTGCACGGATGGTCTGCCGGTCGGCGATGTTGTCGGCGTCGGAATCGAGAATCACAGGTTGCTGTGCCGAGAAGCTCGCACGCCCGCCGTGACCCGTGGCGTAGAACACGAGGCGATCGCCCGCCTGCGCTGCATCGCTGAACGCCCCACCCGTGAAGAGGTTCTCCACGCTTGCCCGCGTGTTGGAGCTCGGCGTGCGCAGGTTGGGCAGCACGTTCGCGTCGGGGCGCACGGCTTGGGTCAAGCCAATCGCCGCACTGCTGCCATCGGACGAGAGGCCCACGACGCGATCATCGTTGCTGCGGCTCCGCATAAGGTCGCCCACGCGCAGGGCGTTGGCAAAGTGGCGGAACGCGATCTGGTTGTTGGCGCCAAAGAGGCCGATGCCCGTGAACAAACGCTCGTTCGCGCCAGCCGAGAGCGTGCGCGTGTCGTTCGCGCCGCCCGGGGCGGCATCGGCGGAGCCATACTGCGGGTTGGTGCGGCTGGTTGGGTTGAAGTCGTTGGAGATCGGGCCTGTCCAGTCGCCTTGCCGGCCGCGGAACGCAAGCTCGCGCACGCCCGCGTTGGGGAGGGCGCGGGCGCTGCTGACCCAAGCGCGGGTGAAGTTCTCAACCGCTGGCGTAAAGCCCGCGGCTTCTTGCACGGTGTACGCAGCCTGGTTCCAGTCTGCCGCGGTCGTGAGCGAGTAGGGCTTGTTGATGCCCGCAAAGTCGTTGATGAAGCCCCCCGAGAAGCACTGCTGCATCACGACGTCGACGCTCGCCCAACGCTTGCCCTGCCCGACGTTCGCAGACACCATCGCAGCAAGGGCGTGGTCCTCGAATGAAATCTTGTTGTCGTAGGAGCGCACAAACGCGACCGATCGCTGTGGTTCAGCGGCGCGGTTGTCGTTCCAGACGAACTGGGCTTGGGCGTGGACGCTGCCCGCGCAGGCCGCGAGCGCGCTGATTGCAGCGACGATGACTGTGGAACGCATGATGTCTCTCTCTCTTCGGGGAAGAACCGGTGACACAGACTCCTGGACATTAGAACGGAGGTTTGCGCCAAACGCAAGGCGTGGTCTGCTAAATCCGTGTGAAAACGGAAGTTGGGCGGGCGGGGCTTGGCTTGAGTGCTATCTCGGCTTGTTCCGAGAACACATCGTCACCGATTGGACGTCCCCTGCGCAGGCGGATGCAAGCAAACCGCTTGCTGGTGCGTTGACCCGCCAAGTCTGAGTCGCAGGTGGGTGTCACGCGCAGCGCAGGCCACGCGCCCTACTCGTCGTCGCCTTCGCCGGTCTCTTCGCGGTGGGGCGTTGCGCTCTCACCAAAGATCGCGCTCCCCACGCGCACGATGTTTGCGCCTTCCTGAATCGCGACCTCGAAGTCGCCGCTCATGCCCATGCTCAGGATGTTGAAGGGGGCCTCGGTCAGGCGCAGGCCCTTCATCTCTTCAAACAACTCGCGGCAGCGCACGAAGCTCGGGCGGGCCTCCTCGGGCGTTGCGGTCAGCGGGGCCATGGTCATCAGGCCGCGCAGGCGGAGGTTGAGCATCGTGCCGATCTGTTCGGCGAGGGGAATCGCGGCGGGCAGGGGGCAGCCAAACTTCTGGCTCTCGCCCGAGCAGTTCACCTGCAGCAGCACCTCCAGCGTGGTGTCCAGCTTGAGGGCGATGGTCTGCAGCTCTTCGGCGAGGCGCAGCGAGTCGACGCTGTGAACAAGGCGCACGATCTCGGCGACCTTCTTCGCCTTATTGCGCTGCAAATGCCCGATCATGTGCCAGCGCACGCCGCTGCTTGGGCCAGCAAGGTCGACCTTTGGGGCAAAGAGCGAGGCGCCGGTGTCGGTGGGGCGGCGCAGGCTGGGCATCATCCGCAGGCGGGCCATCGCTTCATCAACGATCGCGGCGTGCTGCTGCAGCGTCTGAGCGCGGTTCTCGCCAAAGTCGCGATGCCCAAAGTGCAGTAAGCCGCGAATCTGCTCGGCATCCGCAAACTTCGTGACCGCAACGAGGATGATGTCGCTCTGCTTGCGTCCGGCTTTCTCGGCGGCGCGGGCGATGCGCTCGCACACCAGCTGGTAGCGGCCTTCGAGCGTCTCGGGCAGGCTGGGCTTGTTCGGGCGCACTGCCATCTTGGGCTGCACGGCGACCACGACGGGCTTGCCCGGAGCGCTCGCGGATGGATTGGGCTTACTGGGTGCTGGCATGCAAACCTCCGTGACGATGCCTGGCGGACAGCGAAACGGTATGGTGCGCATGACGGTGGCACCGGCGCAAACGCCCACACGAGCGGAGTGAATCGACAGGCGCGCAGACGGGCCGCTGAGTGCGCCAACTCGGTTGCCCAGCACTGCCAGGGCACTACCATGGCCCCATGGCAATCAAGAATGACCACCTCTCTGCCCGCTCGAGCCCCATCAGCACGGGCGATGTCGCCCCGGACTTTGCGCTGCTCGACCAGCACCGCAAGGAGTGGAAGCTGAGCGACGCCCTGAAGCAGGGCGATGTTGTGCTGTGCTTCTATCCCATGGCGTTTACCGGCGTTTGCTCCACCGAGATGAAGTGCGTGAGTGACGACTTTGACAAGTGGACAAGCAAGGGTGCGCAGGTCGTGGGCGTGAGTGCCGACAGCTTCGCGGTGCAGAAGGCCTGGGCCGAGGCCGAGGGCTACAAGCAGACGCTGCTTGCCGACATGCACCGCCAGGTGTGCAAGGCTTATGGCTTGCACTGGGGCGACCTGAATGTTGCAAGCCGCGGCACCGTGGTGATCGGCAAGAGCAGCGACGGCAAGGGCGTGGTGAAGTTTGTGCAATCGCGCGAGCCCGGGAAAGCTATGGACTGGCAGGCGGTTGTGGCGATGGTGTGATGGGAACGGCCTATTCCCTGTGTGTTCCAGGTTTTCAGGGGATGCGTATCACCCATCAGGGTGACCCCACGCATGGTTCTCGCTCGTTTTGTTTGATTTGGGGTTCTGCCAGTTCTGATTTTGTGCGTCTTTTCGGCAAACATCGCATGTGCGAACACCTCTCGCTAAAAAGAGGGTGTTTCTTTGTCGATGCTCTTGGCGATGAGGCTCTGGCGAAATGCAAGCCTGGGGTGGAAGCTCGCCGCGTTTGCCGGTGCCGTCGTGGCATGCGTCGTGGTGCAAGGGCTCGTGGCTCGCGAAAACATGCGCGCCGTGCGCGTGCCTGGCGAGGTCTATCACATGCTGCGGGACACCGAGGTGTTGATCGCGGATGTGCTGCCCCCGCCCAAGTACATCATCGAGACGCACCTGCTGGCTCAAGAGATGCAGCACGTCGCCGAGTCCGACCTGAAAGCAATCGAAGCACGCTTTGCCCGCTTGGAGCGCGACTTTCTTGAGCGATCAGAACACTGGAAGCGTTACGAAGGCTTGGAGCCGGCGCTCGCGGAGGAGCTGAATCAGACGTCTGATGGGCTGGCCCGTGAGTACTTCCGCGTCGTGCGCGAGCAGTTGCTGCCGCTTGCGGTCCAGGGCAAGACAGATCAGGTGCACGACGTCGTCGAGGATGTGCTCACTCCGTTGTATCGCAGGCATCGTGCATCGATCGACAAAGTTGTGCGCCTTGCGACGGTGCGCCGCGCTGAGCGCGAGGCCTACGCCGAGCAGATGAACCGGCGCACCGACGCGTCGATGCTTGCGAGCACGCTAGGCATCGCCCTGGGCGGCGTGGTGCTGAGCCTGCTGCTCTCGCGGAGCATCGCGAGGCCCATGCGAGCGACCGCCGAAGCGATGCGGCTGTACGCAGCGCGACGCGCACTGCCGACGCAGCTCGACCTCGACCGAGCGGACGAGCTGGGCGACGTGGCGCGTGCGCTGCACCAACTGACGTTCGAGCTCGAGGAGAGCGAGCGCCAGGCGATGGCCGCGACCGACGCGATGAAGGTGACCAACGAGCAGCTGGCGCTCGCGCTGGAGGCGACGGGGCTGTGCCTGTGGCGCTGGTATCCGCAGGATGATGCCATTGAGATCGACGAGCGCGTGCTGAAGTGGGCTGGAATCGACGCGCGCCCAGCAACGGGCGCCGAGTGGCACGCGAACATCCATCCCGACGACCTTGCGGTGATGCAGGAACGCATGGCGTCGCTTCTTGACGGCACGAGCGAGGTTTTCTCTGCTGAATATCGCGTCCGCACCAGCGACGGGCGTTGGATCTGGCTGCTGGCACGCGGCAAGGTGCAGCACAAGGACGGGTCGGGCAACGTCGTGAGCGTGCAGGGCACGCACCTGGACATCACGAGTGAGCGCCAGCACAGCGAGGAGTTGCGACTTGCCAAGGAAGCCGCGGAGGCTGCCAACAAGGCCAAGAGCGACTTCCTTGCAAACATGAGCCACGAGCTGCGGACGCCGCTCGCGGCGATCCTGGGCAGCGCGGACCTGCTGTACAACGACGGCGACATTGCGCAGGCACCGGTGCGCCGCATCGAGAACATCGACGCCATCACACGAAGCGGCAAGCACCTGCTCACGATTATCAACGACGTGCTCGATCTCTCGAAGGTCGAGAGCGGAAAGCTGACGGTGCAGGAAGAGCCCGTGGACCTGTGTGAGGTGCTTCGCGAGGTCGTGAGCTTCGTGCGCCCCCGCGCAACGCCAAAGGGCGTCGCACTCAAGGTCACCTTCGACACGCCGATGCCCAGCGTCGCGCAGACCGACAAGACGCGCCTACGCCAGGTGCTGCTCAACATCATGGGCAATGCCGTGAAGTTTACGGACAAGGGCGAGGTGCACGTGCACTGCCGCTTGCAGAGCGTGCCCGGTCAATCGCCCGACGCGTCGCAGCCGGTGCTGGTGTTCGACGTGACCGACACGGGCATCGGCCTGACCAGCGAGCAGCAGGCGAGGCTCTTCCGGGCGTTTGAGCAGGCGGATGGCACGATGAGCCGCCAGTTTGGTGGCACCGGGCTGGGGCTGGTCATCAGCAGAAAGCTCGCGCAGCTCATGGGTGGCGACGTGCGCATCCTGCGGAGCGAGCCGGAAGCGGGCTCGACGTTCCGCGTCACGGTGGCACCGACTTGCGTGTCGGGCGCGATCGAGCGCTTCGAGGAAGGGATGCACATTCAGGCGAGCATGATCGCCAAGAGCCAGACCAAGATCGAGGGGCGCGTGCTGCTTGCGGAGGATGGAGCCGACAACCAGCGGCTCATCTCGCACTTTGTCCGCAAGGCTGGCGCCACGGTGGACGTGGCGGAGAACGGTCGCGTTGTGATGGAACTCATCGACAAGGCCGACCAAGCGGGCAAGCCCTACGAGCTCATCCTCATGGACATGCAGATGCCCGAGTGTGACGGCTACACGGCGGCGCGCACGCTGCGGGCGGTGGGCAATAACACCCCAATCATCGCCCTGACCGCGCACGCGATGCCCGAAGATCGTGCGAAGTGCCTCGCGGCGGGCTGCAACGACTACACCACCAAGCCCGTGGACCGCGCAACGCTGATCGCGATCTGCGCCACGTGGCTCGAGCGCACGCGAGCGGGGAAGAAGAACGCGGCTTGAACGCGCCGCTGGCTGGGCATCGACGGTGGTGCGAACGAACGCGGCGCACGCAACGCGCCCCACGTCGCCACCCTATTCAAGGTTCTGCACCTGTTCCTTGATGCGGTCGATTGCGCCCTTCATCTCGATGCTGCACCGGCTGATGGCCGCGTCCGGGCTCTTGCTCGCGATGGTGTTGGCCTCGCGCAGCATCTCCTGGGCGAGAAAATCGAGCGTGCGCCCGATGGGCTTGCCGCTCTGCCCGCTCAAAAGCTCCTCGCACTGGGCGAGGTGCGCGGTGAGGCGCTTGATCTCCTCGGCGATGTCGGTGCGCTCGGCGTAGGCGGCAATCTCGCGGATGAGGTCGCCCGGGTTCACGTTCGCCTGGCTCTCGCGCACCAGCGTGTCGATGCGGCTTTTGAGGCGCAGCTCGTAGTCGGCGATGACGGCGGGCGCGAGCGAGCGAACCTCGTTCAGGCGCGTGCTGATGAACGAGAGCTGGTCGCGCAGATCGGCGATGATCGTCTCGCCCTCGCGCTCGCGCATGCCGATGAGGGCGGCGCACGCCTTGTCGAGCAGGGGCAGCAGGTTCTCGCGGGCCTTCTCCAGGCGGTCTTCCTCTGCCGTTGGGCTCTGCAGCACGCCGGGCAGGTGCAGCATGCTCACGATGTCGAGCTTTTCGCTCGCGAGCTGCGGCATCGAGCGAAGCTGCTCGATGTAGCGAGCGAGGGCGGGCGCGTTGATCTCATAGGCCGCGCTGCTGCTGCTGTCGGTGCAGCGCACGTTCACGGTGACGGTGCCGCGGCTGATGCGATCGCGCAGCTTGCTCTCAAACTCGGCTTCCAGGCCCGCAAACTCCTCGGGCAGGCGCACCGTGCTCTTGAAATAGCGGTTGTTCAGGCTGCGAATTTCGACGTAGTAGTGCACGCCGCTCACGGTGCTCGCGGCTTCGCCATAACCAGTCATCGAACGCGGGGGCTGCTTGGGCATAGAGGGATTCGCGGGGCGAGTGTGGCTCGGGGCTCTTCAGCGCTGCTGCTTGCAGCCTCAGGGTTGGCTCAAGGCTGAGGGGCGGGGGCAGGAGATGGAGCGGGTTGGGCGGGAGCGGGAGCCTGAACTGGAGCGGGGACCGGAGTCTGCACTGGAGCCGGAGCCGGTGCAGGCTGGCTCGACACTGGTGCCGGGGTCGCGGGCGCTTCGTTCGAAGGTGCGGGGCTGCTCTGCGGAGCAGTGGGGGAGGCGGCCGGTGATGAAGCTGGCTCAGAAGCCGGAGTCGTTTCGCCCGTGCTCCCGCCCGTGCTCCCGCCCGTACTCCCGCCCGTACTCGCGGGGTCCACGGCTTCGGTCGGTGCAGCCGACGCACCGCGCACGATGCTCTTGACGCCCGCATTCAGCACGACCGCGATGACAAGAAAGACCACGAACACGCCCACGGTCATCCAAGTCAGGGCGTCGCCCGTCTTCGTGCCGAAGGCGGTCTGCCCGCTGCCAGCACCGCTGCCGAACGCGCCGGCAAGGCCTCCGCCCTGCGGACGCTGAATGAGCACCGTGAGGATCATGAGGAGGCAGACGACCATGAAGAGGCCCATGAGGCTCATGACGAGCCAGGTGGGCCATTGGGCGAGGGTGAGGGTGGCGAGAGGCATGGTGGAGGCGAAAGTGAACATGGGCGAAGACGACCTGCGAGCACTGATCCTGGGCAAGAACTTCGCCCGCCCGGGGCATGGTCGCGTGAACGCGGAGTATAGGTAGATGCCGCGGCACAGGCGACGCCGCAGGAGCGCAAACCCTTGCGGGGGCCTTGGCCCGACACCAAAGCGTGCAACCGCGAGAGCCCCTATCGTTGGGTTGTCGCATGCTGATGCGACCAACATCAAGGAGCTTGCCATGTCTGACGCCAGCAAGCCCGTCACCGCTTCGCGTGGAACGACGGGCGCACCATCGAGCCCCGGCCCGTCCACTTCGCCCAGCACTGCGCCGCAGAGCGCGGAGCGCCAGCCCCATTTCATCGACGAGATCATCGCGGCCCACGCCAGCACCAACCGCTGGGGCGTGTGGACGCAGGCCGACGAAGCTGGAGGTGTGTCGCGGTCGGGCAAGCCCCGCGTGCGCACGCGATTTCCTCCAGAGCCCAACGGCTATCTGCACCTCGGGCACGCCAAGAGCATCTGCCTCAACTTCGGGCTCGCGGAGCGATACGCCGGCAAGTTCAACCTGCGCTTTGACGACACGAACCCCGCGAAGGAAGAGCAGGAGTATGTCGACAGCATCATCCGCGATGTGCTGTGGCTGGGCGGAGACTTTTTGGGCCCGCACGGCGGCGGGCTGCACTACGCCAGCGACTGGTTCGGACTCATGGCTGAGTTTGCCGAGGAGCTCATCCACGCGGGCAAGGCGTATGTCTGCACGCTGACGGCTGAGGAGGTGAGCGCCCGGCGCGGCACGCCCAGCACGCCCGCCACGAGCCCGCACCGCGAGCGCCCTGTGGAGGAGAGCCTGCGCCTGTTTCGCGAGATGCGCGAGGGCAAGCACCCCAACGGGGCGATGACGTTGCGCGCGAAGATCGACCTCGCGAGCCCCAACTTCAACCTGCGCGACCCGGTGATGTATCGCATCCTGCACGAGCACCACCAGCACACGGGCAGCACGTGGTGCATCTATCCGATGTATGACTGGGCCCACGGCATCGAGGACGGGGTCGAGGGCATCACGCACAGCATCTGCACGCTGGAGTTTGAGAACCACCGCCCGCTCTACGACTGGTTCATGCGCAGCATCAACGAGGCCCGCGCCGCACGCGGCAAGCCGGGCGTGCACCACAGCCAGCAGATCGAGTTTGCGAAGCTGCAGCTGACGTACACCATGATGAGCAAGCGCAACCTCTTGCGCCTCGTCGATGGCAAGCACGTGAGCGGGTGGGACGACCCGCGCATGCCCACGCTCGCGGGCGTGCGCAGGCGTGGCTTTCCGGCGGCTGCGCTGCGGGCCTTCTGCGAAGAGGTGGGCGTGACGAAGCAGGAGAGCCTCATCGACGTCGGCAGGCTGGAGAACGCGGCGCGAGACTACCTGAACAAGCACGCGCCGCGCGCCATGTGCGTGCTGCGTCCGCTGCTGGTGGAGATCACGAACTGGCCCAAGAACCCCGACGGCACGAGCGTGGTCGAGATGCTCGACTTTGTCATCAACCCCGAGGCGTTGGAGCGATCGCAGGAGAGCGGGCAAGAGGCGAGCGCTGCGCCGGCCACACGGCGCATCCCCTTCAGCGGCACGCTCTACATCGAGGCTGAGGACTTCATGGAGGTTGCGCCCAAGAAGTTCTATCGCCTCACGCCCGGCAACGAGGTGCGCCTGCGCTGGGCCTACTTCATCAAGTGCACGGGCCTTGAAAAGGACGCGAACGGAAACATCACCAAGGTGCTCTGCACCTACGACCCTGCCACCAAGGGGGGCGATGCGCCCGCAGGGCCCAACGGCGAGCCCCCGCGCAAGGTCAAGGCCACGCTGCACTGGGTGAGTGCCGACCATGCCGTTGAGGGCGAGGTGCGCCTCTACGACCGCCTCTTCAAGGCTGAGGAGCCCGGCAAGGCCACCGGAAACTTCATGGACGATCTCAACCCCAACGCGCTCGAGGTCGTGCGTGGTGCCAAGCTCGATCCGCATCTGCGGAACGCCGCGCTGCATCGCACCACGCGCACCTGGACCGACCACGGCAAGGCCCACGAGGTGACGATCGAGCAGGGCGAGGTCTATCAGTTTGAACGCCTGGGCTACTTTGCCCTGGACAAGGACAGCTCGCAGAGCAAACTGGTGTTTAGCCGCACCGTCACGCTCAAAGACAGTTGGGCCAAGGAAAGGGTGCAGCAGTGAACAGTTTCAATAAACGTCCGACCGGCGCAAACGTGGGGGGCAAGCCCCGCGGCAGGCCCTCAAACTCTGGCTTCGACTCGGGGCCAGGCCGCAAGCCGCCGCAGTGGTCGGGCGAGCGTGGCTTCTCTCGTGGTGGGGGCGACGGGCCGCGCGCGACCAAGCCCACCGCCCGGGCCGCAGCGATCATCGCGCTGCTGCGCCATGTCGAGAGCTTTCCGGAGTTGCACACGGGCGAGATCAGCGTTGCGGGCCTCAGCGAGCGCGATGGCAAGCTCACGCACGCCATCGTCGAGGCGGCACTGCTGCGCTGGCTCACCATCGGCGGGCTGTGCGAGCGCGCCCTGGGCAGGCCCTGGGCGCACGTGGACGCAGCCCCCAAAGCCTCGCTGCTCTGCGGCATGGCACAACTTGTGCACCTGCGCCGCGTGCCCGCGTTCGCCGCTGTGCACGACACGGTCGATGCTGCCAAGCAGCTCTTTGGCGCGGGCGTGGCGGGGTTTGTGAACGCCGGGCTGCGGGGCGTGCTGCGATTGCTGGAGACCTGCGACGTGCCCGGGCCCAGCGGCGCGCCCCATGCCCAGCCCCTCGTGCTGAGCGCGGCAGAGCTCGCCCAGCGCCTTGCTTCGCTCGATGATGCCGCGAAAGAGACGTTGCAGCGGCGCACGCTGCTGCGGGGCGATGGCAGCGCACTGCTGCTGCTCGAGTCCGTGCTGCCTGCGGATGTCGTGCAGCGTGCTGCTGCGGTGTCGGGCGTGCCCGATGCGATGGCAAGGCGGTGGGCGACGCGGCTGGACGCGCGCGTCGCGGCCGACCTCTGCACGCACACGCTCTGCGATGCGGGCATCACGCTGAATGTCGCAAGCGTGCGGAGCGACGTGCTGCAAGCCGCCTTCGCCTCGGGCCTGCTGCTTCCGCACACTACGCCCGGGCACGCCTGCATCGCGCCGCAGCACCATGCCGCACCCGAGGGCGAGGACCCCGAGCCCCTGCTCGTGCCCATCACCAAGCACCTGAGCGATGTGCCGGGCTCGTTCGTGCAGGATGCTGCGAGCGGCGTGCCCGTGCGCTTCGCCGCGAGCACGATGGAGCGCGAGGGCCTCGCGCTTGCGGAGCACGACCTCATCATCGACCTGTGTGCAGGCAACGGCACGAAGACGCGGCAGCTCGTGCACGCCTTTCCGCAGGCTGGCAGCATCATCGCCACCGATCCCGATGCGCCGCGGTTCGAGACACTGTCGCGGTTGCCCGGTGAGCTTGCTCGGCTCGCGGCGGCGGGCGCGAGCATCGTGCGTCCGGGCCGGCTGAGCGTGCATGAGTATGAGAATGTGCGGGCGTTGGGCGAGCAGGCAAGCCTGGTGCTGCTGGATGTGCCTTGCAGCAACACGGGCGTGCTGGCACGCCGCCCGGAGGCGCGCGTGCGCTGGCTCTCGCGCACGCAGGAGCTTCGCCTGATTGAGCTGCAACGCACCATTCTGCGCCGCGGCGCGAGCCTGCTGAAGGCCGGCGGCATGCTGCTCTATGCGACGTGCAGCCTCGAAGAGGAAGAGAATCAGGCCCAGGCTGCCTGGGCATGCAAGGAGCTTGGGCTGGTGCCCATCGCAAGCGAAGCAACGCTGCCCACGGGCCAGCCGGGCGACGCGCAGACGCACTACCGCGATGCCTCCTTCGCGGTGCTCCTGCGCAAGCCCAAGCCCCTGGCCTAAGGCGAGGCAGAAGCGTGAGAAACCTCGCTTGCCACGGGGTTTTGCGGGGGCCAAAGCGCTCTCACGGGGCGAAACGCAGGGGTGGGCAACCGCGAACAAACTCGCGAGCGGTGCACACCCGCCCGGCACGGGGCCGATACGCTCTCTCTGCGAGTTGTCCCGGTGTGTGTCGTTGCTTCTTGCCCGGGTGTTCGTGTGCGTTGCTCACACCTTTCTCGTTCTCTCCTTTCTTTCTCTTTGGAGTCTTGCTCATGGTCACGCGCGTGATGGCTGGTTTGCGGATGGATGCCTCTGCCCGTCGCTCTTCGCCCGCTTTGCTGGCCCGGCTCCAAGGGCTGGCCTGCGCAGGCCTGTGCCTGGCAACGCTGTCGCTGGCGACCCCCGCCCTCGCTCAGGATGCTGCAAGCTCCACGGTGCGGCTCATGGAGCTCTCGGGCTCGCCCGCAGAGCGCGCGGGCGGCATGGCGTGGCTCTTCGGTGGCGAAGCAACGCTGCACGACCTTGTCGACAAGCTGCACGAGTTGCAGGACGACACAGAGATGCAGGCCCTGGTCATCCGTCTGAAGGACGCGGAGCTCTCGCCCACGCAAGTGGAAGAGCTCGCACCCGCCATCAAGGCCCTGCGCGACGCGGGCAAGAAGGTCTATGTCTTTGGCGAGGCCTTCGGCACCGCCGACTTCCTGCTCGGCGCGCACGCCGATGAGGTCATCGGTCAGGCGGGCGGGCCCGTGAGCATGCCCGGCATGCACATGGAAGAGATGTTCCTCGCCGACACGCTGAAGTGGGCGGGCCTGAAGGCCGACTTCGTGCAGGTGGGCGACTACAAGGGCGCCAACGAGCAGATGAGCCGCAGCAGCCCAAGCCCGCAGTGGAGCGAGAACATCAACGGCCTGCTCGACAGCATGTATGGCAACGTGCGCCGCACGATGATGACGGGCTACGGGCTCGACGAATCGCAGATGGACGCCGCGATGAGCAAGCTCTGGCTTGCCGACATGAACGACGCCCAGAGCGTCAAGATGATCGACACCGCCCTCGACCTGCCCCTGCTCCTCAAGCACCTGCGCTCCACCCACGGCAAGGGCCTGAACTGGGGCAGCGAGGTCTCGACCGAGGTGCAAGGCAGCGGCGGCCTGAGCGGCGGGATGAACCCCTTCGCCCTCATGAGCATGCTCGAGCAAGAGCCCGACACCACGCCCGATGGCGACGCGATCGCGGTCGTGCACATCGACGGCGCGATCGTCGATGGCGATAGCACGAGTGGCGGCCTGTTTGGTGGCGAGGGCAGCGTGGGCAGCCGCACCATCCGCAACGCCCTCGAGACGATCCGCGCCAACAACGACTTCAAGGGCGTCATCATGCGCATCAACTCGCCCGGCGGCAGCGCCACCGCGAGCGAGGTCATCTGGCAGGGCGTGCGCCGCTTGGCCGAGCGCAAGCCTGTGTGGGTGAGCGTGGGCAGCATGGCAGCGAGCGGCGGCTACTACATCGCCGTCGCGGGCGATCGCATCTACGTCAACGACAGCAGCATCGTGGGCAGCATCGGCGTTGTGGGCGGAAAGATCAGCATGGCAGAGCTCTACGACAAGCTCAAGGTGGGCATCACCACCCGCAGCCGCGGCCCCAAGGCCGACATGTTTGCCAGCGCGAAGGGGTGGGACGACAAGGCCCTCGCCGAGGTGCGCACGAAGATGACGCAGACCTACGAGCTCTTCACCAGCCGCGTGAAGGCCGGTCGCCCGGATATCGACCTTGCCAAGACCGCCGAAGGCCGCCTCTTCACGGGCAACAAAGCCCTCGACCTGAAGATGGCCGATCAGATCGGTAGCCTCGACCAAGCCATCGACGACATGGCAGACCGCCTGAACCTCGACGACTACGGCTACGAGGTCATGCACTTCCCCGCGCCCAAGAGCTTCGCCGAGACGCTGGAAGAAACCTTCCAGAGCGTGAAGGCACCGGGGGGCCTTGCCAAGGGCCTTGCTCGCGAGGCGGGCCTCACGCCCATGGAGCTCGCGGGTGAAGCGATTCGCCAGGTGGTGGGCGAGCAGAGCTGGCAGCAGCTTCGCCCGCAGCTCGAGGGCTTCATGCAGATGCGCGAGGGCAAGGTGCTGCTCATGAGCCCGCGCGCGATTATCGTGAAGTAAGGCCTGAAGTTCAGCGCGAAGTGCGTAGATCGTGTGATGCATCAGTCCGCCGTGCACAGCAAGCGCACGGCGGATTTACTTTGCATAATTGCGCCCAGTCTCAGCCGCGCGTCCGGTCGACGGGCTCGAGCACGAACCAACCCTTGCCATTGGGCTTGGCGCGGCACACAGGATTGCCCGCCTCGTGGTCGAGCACGAGCAGCCAGTCACGCTCGCTCGCCTCGCGCAGCAGCCATTGCTTGCTCAGCATGCTGGTGTAGGGCTCCACGTCGTACGCAAGGCTGTAGGCCGCGCCGGCGTGCGCGAGCGTGGGCAGCACGTCGGGCACGAAGCAGACCCACTGACCGCTCGTCTCCTGAAACACGATCGCCTGCTGCCCCCACGTGTGCCCGGGCGTAAGGAACGCGAACACACCCGGCGCTGCCTCGCGCATCCGCTGCTCGAGCCTCAGCCTGGGCAGCTCGTCACGATCGGGCGTGCGCCAGCGCTCGTAGGGCGAGTCGCTCTCGAGCAACCGCACGCGCCCCGCCATCGCCTCCAAGTGGTCGCGAAAGTATGTCCGCGTCATGAGGCTGCGATTCGCGAGCGCATCCTCCCACTCGCGCTTCTGCACCACGAGCGTTGCATGTGCAAACGTGCGCACCACGCCGTGCTCGCCGCGGTTGCCCGCCATGCCGCCCGCGGGGCCCGTCCAGTCGGGTGTTTCGCCCGGCTTGGGCAAGCGCGTGAGGCCCCCCGCATGGTCAAAGTGCAGATGGCTCACGAGCACGTCGGTCACGCTCGCGGCGTCGCACCCCGCCTCGCGCAGTGCATCGAGAATGCTGCGATCCTCGAGCGCAAACAGCTCTTTGCTCTGCGCGTCGAGCTTGTCGCCCGTGCCCACCTCGATGACGATCGTGCGGGGCGATCCTTCGCCCTGCCCGTTCTGTCGCAGCAGCAGGCAGTTGTGCTGCACGCCAATGCGGCCTTTGTCGTCTGTGGGCACGCTGCGGCTCCACACGCTGCGCGGAATGAGCCCGAACATGCTCCCGCCATCGAGCCGAAACGAACCCGCACGAAGAAGCTGCCACGAGTAGGACGTCATGCGCGAGCGTAGGGGAAAAGAAGAGGTGTCGAGGTGTCAAGGTGTCAAGGTGTCAAGGTGTCGAGGGCGCGGTTGGAGCGGGCGCTCCGGCTCGACGACGCGCCGCGCGCGTCGTTCGCCGCGCAACGACCACGCCGGTCTCTCGGGTCTTTCCGCCGCGCCCTCGACACCTCGACACCTCGACACCTTGGCACCTCTCCCCTACGCTGCCCCATGACCGTTTCTCCGCAGCACGCCGCGATCCACCGTCAGTTGCAGGCAGTCGGGCAAGGGCATCTGCTCGCCTTTGCCGAGCAGCTTTCGCCCGGCCAGCAGCAGGCCATGCTGTCTCAGATCGCATCGCTGGATCTTGACTCGCTTCCCGCACTGAGCGAGCAGTACGTGCTCCGCAAGCCCGAGTATCGCGTGCCAGCAGCCCTCGCCCCCGCCATCGTGCACGCACCGGGCGGGCGCATCGTGGGCCTGCCTGCATCCAGCGCACAGCCCGCAACGTGGGATCGTGCCGCAGCGCAGCGCGCGGGCGAGGCGATCATCCGCGCGGGCAAGCTCGCGGCCTTTGTTGTTGCGGGCGGGCAGGGCAGTCGTCTGGGGTTTGAGGGTCCAAAGGGGTGCTTCCTCGCCGGGGCACTCTCGGGCAAGAGCCTCTTTCAGCTCTTTGCCGAAAACCTGCTTGGCGCGAAGGACCGCTTCGGCGTCGAGGTGCCCTGGTACATCATGACTAGCCCGCTCAACGACGCGCAGACGCGCCAGTTCTTCGAGAGCCAAAGCTTCTTTGGCCTCAGCAAGTCCAGCGTGCGCTTCTTGCAACAGGGCGTCAGCCCCAGCTTCGACATCACGACGGGCAAGGTGCTCCTCGCGAGCAAGGGCGAGGTTGCGACCAATCCCGACGGCCACGGCGGCGCAGTGCGAGCCCTGCACACGAGCGGCGCATTGCAAGACATGCAAGCCCGCGGCATCGAGCACATCAGCTACTTCCAGGTTGACAACCCGCACGCGCGCATCGTCGACCCCGTCTTCCTCGGGTTGCACGCAACGCCCGGTGCTCATTCTTCGGGTCAGATGAGCAGCAAGGTCGTGCCCAAGGTGGGGCCCGAAGAGAAGGTGGGCGTCTTTGTGCTTGCCGATGGTCGCTCGGGCGTGCTGGAGTACTCCGACATGCCCAAGGCACTGCAAGAGGCCCGCGAGCCCGACGGCGCGCTGCGCTTTGGCGCGGGCAACATCGCCATCCACCTGCTGTCGCGTGCCTTCGTGCAGCGCCTCGCGACCGACAGCAGCTTTGCCCTCCCCTGGCACCGCGCGGAGAAGAAAATCCCGTGCATCGATCCGCGCACAGGCGAGCCAATCTCTCCCTCCACGAACAACGGCGTGAAGCTCGAGAAGTTCATCTTCGATGCCCTCGCGCTCTGCGACAAGAGCCTCGTGCTCGAGACCGACCGCGTCGAGGAGTTTGCGCCCATCAAGAACGCCTCGGGCAGCGACAGCCCCGAGAGCTGCAAGCAGTTGCAGACGCAGCGCGCCGCCCGCTGGCTCGCGGCCCAAGGCGTGCACGTGCCCACCAAGCCCGATGGCTCGCCCGACTGCATCATCGAGGTCTCGCCTCGCACCGCAACAAGTGCCGACGAGCTGAGGTCTGCAAGCGTGCCGCGCACCATCGAACGCGGCGCGCGCGTCAGCCTCTAGCCCCCTTCGCCCGACCTCGTGCCCTGAACCCTTGACCTCGATGGACCATCGCCCGCTCTCTGGCACACACCATGTCCGACCAACCACACTTCCATCGCAGCAGCGTCGACCCGGGCCTCACGACCGACTTGCACGGCAAGCTCGACTACGGGCAATATCTCGACCTGCAACGCCTGCTCAGCAGTCAGCACTGCCTCAGCACGCACCACGACGAGCTGCTGTTCATCATCCAGCATCAGACCAGCGAGCTCTGGTTCAAGCTGCAAGTGCACGAGCTTGAAGAGGCCCTTCGCTGCCTCGCAACGGGTGAGCTCGCCGTCGCGTTCAAGGTGCTCGCCCGCGTGAAGCACATCCAGGCCCAGCTGCTGAGCCAATGGAGCGTCCTCGCGACCCTCACGCCCAGCGAGTACGTCAAGTTTCGCCACGTGCTCGGGCCCGCCAGCGGCATTCAGAGCGCCCAGCACCGCCACATCGAGTTCCTGCTCGGTCGCAAGGACCGCCGCATGCTCGCGGTGTTTCAGCACGCTCCAGAGGTGCAAGACCGCCTCCGCAAAGCCCTCGAAGGACCGAGCATCTACGACGCCACGATCGACCTGCTCGCCCGCCGGGGCCTGCCCGTGCCGCAGCAGGTGCTGACGCGTGACCGCACCGAGCCGCACGAAGCGAACGATGCGATCGCTCAGATCTGGCAGATGGTCTACGAAAACCCCGAGCAGCACTGGGACCTCTACGAGCTTGCCGAGAAGCTCGTCGACCTCGACGAGGCCTACGCCCTCTGGCGCTTCCGGCACCTCAAGGTCGTCGAGCGCGTCATCGGCATGAAGCGCGGCACAGGCGGCACCACGGGCGTGAACTATCTCAAGCGCATGGTCGATGATCGCTTGTTTCCTGAGCTGTGGGACGTGCGCACGATGCTGAGGGGCTAGCGCAGCGTTGACGCAATCGCCAGCACCTCAGCGAGGCAGGGGCAGCGAAGAGCCAGCGGTGCACGTACCGCTGAGGCCTTGAGCAACAGAACCGCACGCTCCACTCGCTCATCGCCGATGCGTCCTCGCTGCCTGCCCGCAGCACACGCCCAGCGGTGCCCTCGGACTATCCTGCGCCGTGCGGCTTCCCCCGATCTATCCCGACGCCATCCCCGCCGCTCGCTTCGCGAGCATGGTCGCTGCCGGCGCGCACCCCGCGCCCTTCGCTCAGCAGCGTGCGACGCTCCTTGGCTTGCCCAGCGATGCGGGCGTCGCGCTCAACCATGGCAACCCGGGTGCCCGCCTGGGCCCAGCCGCGCTGCGAGCTGCCCTCGCGGGCTATGGCGTACAGCACGCGATGCTGGGCGAGCCCGCAAGCCTGTGGGATGCGGGCGACGTGCCAGCATCAGCCGAGGGCGACCTTGCGCACCAGCTCCGCAGCATGCACGCACGTGTCACGCAGCAGGCTCAGCTCCTCGCGAGCTTGCCAGCCCTGCCCATCGCCATCGGAGGCGGGCACGACCTCACGGCACCATTCATCGCGGGTGTCGTCGCAGCCCATCGCGCAAGCGACGCATCACGCCCCCTTGCGACGCTGCATATCGACGCCCACCTCGACGTGCGCGACACGCTGGGCTCGGGCATGCCCTTCCGCGTCATCGCGCAGTCGCTCGCACCCGTGAGCATGGCGGTGTTTGGGCTCAACCCGCTGGTGAACACGCGCGAGCACGCCGAGTTTTTCACGCGCGAGGCCAAAGGCGTGCTGCTGGGCAGCGAGGCGGGGCTCACTCGCTGGCTTGCGTCGCTCCCGCCCCGGTGCATGCTCTGCTGCTCGTTCGATGTCGATGCGCTCGACGCAAGCTGCGCTCCGGGCGTGAGCGCCCGCAATCCCCAGGGCCTCTCGGTGGCGCAGGCTGCCTCGCTGCTCCGCACCATCGCGAGCGACGCACGCCTCGCATCGCTGGACTTCATGGAGCTCTGCCCGCCGCGAGATGTGCCGGCGTGGACCGCGCCAGGCTGCGAGCCCGGCATCACGGCTCGTGCGGTCGCTCACCTGCTGCTGGGCGTGCTGCACACCCTCGCGTCGCAACCCGCTTCGACATGACAACATGACACAGCTGCTCATCACCAACGCCCGCGTCGTCACCCCGCGCCAAGCAAGCCGCGACGCGAATGGTGCGCTCGCGGGCCCCGCGATGCGTCACCTCGATGTGCTGCCATCCGCCGACGTGCTCTGCGAGGCGGGGTGCTTTACGCGCATCGCGCCAACTGCGGGCACGCAAGGTGAGCTTGCCCGCGCCGCCCGGGGCGTCCCCACGCTCGATGCGCGCGGGCGGGTGCTGCTGCCGGGCTTTGTCGATTGCCACACCCACGCCTGCTTCGCGGGCTCGCGCCTCGACGAGTGGCAGCAGAAGCTCGCGGGCGTGCCCTATCTCGACATTCTGCGTGCTGGAGGGGGCATCCACAGCACCGTGCGCGCCACGCGCGCTGCATCGCTCACTGAGTTGCAAGCAAGCCTGTCTGCCCGCGCTGCCCGCATGCTCGCGCACGGCACGACCACGCTCGAAGTGAAGACGGGGTATGGACTACTTCCCGATGCTGAGCTTGCGATGCTGCGGGCGATTCTCGCGAGCCCGCTCGACGCCGCGCTCGCGGGCCAAACGCGCTGCGCCACCGCGCTCCTGGGCCATGCCCTCGACCCCTCAATGGATCCAGAGGCTTTTGTCGATGCGATCATCGAGCAGGCTTTGCCCGCGTGCGCCGAGATGCTGCGGGGCGTTGGCGCGCCGCTCGTGGTCGATGTCTACATCGAGCAAGGCGCGTGGTCGTTGCCCCAGGTGTGCAGGCTCTTTGCCGCGGCCCACGCCCTTGGGGCCCGCCTGCGTGCGCACGCCGACCAGTTCTCGTGTCAGGGCCTCGTCGAGGCCAGCATCGACGCTGCCATGGGCAAGCCCAGCCCGCTCCCCGCGCCGCTGCACACGCTGGACCATCTCGAAGCAACGAGCGAGGCGGTGCTCGCGCAGCTTGGTCGCACGCCCACCATCGCCGTCATGCTCCCCTGCACAGGCTTTCACACCGATCAGCGATACGCCAACGCGCGCGCGATCATCGATGCGGGCGGGCGAGTCGCCCTCGCCACGAACTACAACCCGGGCACGTCGCCTTGCTTTGCGATGCCCATGGCGATCGCGCTGGGCGTGCGCTGCAACAAGCTCACCATCGCCGAGGCGATCGTCGCTGCGACCGCCAACGCCGCCGCGGCTCTTGCCCTGCCCGATCGTGGCACGATCGCCCCCGGGCAGCGTGCCGACGCAGTGCTGCTCGAAGGCTCGGACGAACGCAGCCTTGCGTACGAGTTCGGGGCCAATCCCGTCGCCTCGGTCATCGCTGGCGGGCGCGTCGTCGGGTAATCGGGCCCGCGAGGGTCTTTGCAGAGGTTGTTGCAACTCGCGCGAGCACTTTCCGCATCAGTTTTTGCGTGCCGGGCGAACCCACGGGGAGACGGCGGGCGTACTATTTTCACTTCCGCTTGAAAGTTCGGGCACGCCACGGAAAAGGCAGTGCCCGCAGGAGATTTGCCTTGTCGCATGCCACAGTCCCAGGCCTGCTCGGAAAACTCAGTTCGCCCCGTGATCTGCGCGGGTTCTCGGTCGGGCAGCTGCAAGAGCTCGCCCAAGAGATTCGCGACTCCATCGTGCAGCAGGTCCGCCAGACGGGCGGTCACCTGGCCCCAAACCTGGGCGTGGTCGATCTCACGATCGCAATGCACGTGGTCTTCGACTTTTCGTTCGATCGCCTGCTGTTTGACGTGGGGCACCAGTGCTACCCGCACAAGCTCCTCACCGGTCGCGCCCACCTCATGGGCAAGCTCCGCACGCGCGAGGGCATGGCGGGCTTTCCCGAGCCGCGCGAGAGCAGCTACGACCTCTTTAGCGTCGGTCACGCGGGCACGGGCATCAGCACCGCCGTGGGCATGGCCCGGGGCGACACGATCACGAAAGAAGGCTTCGACCCGAGCACGAACCCAGCAGGCCGTCGCGTCGTGACGCTCATTGGCGATGCCAGCATCGTCAACGGCGTGGCGATGGAAGGCCTGAACAACGCGGGCACGCTCAAGCGTCAGTTCCTTGTCATCCTCAATGACAACGGCATGAGCATCAGCAAGCCCCAGGGTGCAATCAGCCACTACTTCGACAAGCTCCGCGTGAGCCATCTGTATGGCGACGTGAAGAAGAGCGCCAAGCGCCGCCTCGACCAGATGCCGGGTGGGCAGACGCTGCGCCAGGCGATGCATGTCGCGGGTGAGGCGACCAAGGCTGTGCTGAACGAGACGGCCTGGTTCGAGCACTTTGGCCTCAAGACCTTTGGCCCCATCGATGGGCACGACCTGCCCACGCTGATTGCCTACTTGCGCGAGGCTCGCGACTTTGACCGCCCCATGGTGCTGCACGTGCAGACGGTGAAGGGCAAGGGGTATAAGTTCGCAGAAGACAACAGCACGAAGTTCCACAGCCCCGCCGCCTTCAACAAGGTGGATGGCGAGCTGGACGACGAGGGGTGCCGCGTGGAGCTCAAGAGCGAGGGCCGGAGCTTTACGACCGCCTTTGGCGAGGCGTTGCTGCACATGATGGAGCGCGACCCCAAGGTGGTGGCGTGCACCGCAGCGATGCCCGACGGCACGGGCACCACGAAGGTGCTCGAGAAGTTCCCCGAGCGTGCGTGGGACGTGGGCATCTGCGAGAGCCACGCGCTGGACATGATGGCGGGCCTCGCGAAGACAGGGTTTAAGCCCTTCTTCGCGGTCTATGCCACGTTCCTGCAGCGTGCCTTCGACCAGGCCTTCCAAGAGAGTGCGCTGCAGGGCTTGCCCGTGCGGCTCTGCCTCGATCGTGCTGGGCTGGTGGGGGGCGATGGTGCGGTGCACCACGGCTTCTGCGATGTCAGCATCCTGCGCACGCTGCCAGGGGCGGTGCTCACCGCAGCGATGGACGAGCCCAGCCTGATCGCGGCGATGGAGTTCATGCGGACGTATGACAATGGTCTCAGCGCCGTGCGCTATCCGCGCGACAGCGTGAGCCCGCGCTTTGCCAGCCAGCCCTGCCCGCCCTTTGTGCTGGGCAAGGCCCGCTGCCTCACGCCCGAGCTGGACGTGCGAACGGCGCACCCCGATTGCATCGCCCTCGCATTCGGCACGCCCGCCATCGAGGCCTGCGCCGCAGCCGACCAGCTTCGCGGCGAGCTGCGGGTTGCCGTGTATGACGCACGCTTCGCCAAGCCCGTGGATCGCGAGCTGATTCGTGCTGCGCTCGAGCAGCGCGTGCCCATCCTCACGCTCGAAGATCAGAGCGTGGTGGGGGGCTTTGGCAGCGCTGTCATCGAGGCCGCGAGCGAGATGGGCCTCGACGCGGGGCTCGTCACGCGTCTGGGCCTGCCCGATCGCTGGGTCTATCAAGACAGCCGCGCGAAGCAGATGACCGAGATCGGCATGGACGTCCCGGGCATCGTGCGTGCGCTGCGCGAGTGCGCGAGCAAGCGCGCGGGCGTGGCGGCGATGGCGGTGGCGAAGTAAGGGTTTCGGTACTGAGCGACCTGCGACGTGCGATTCGTTCGCGCGGTTGTGTGCATCGCGTCTGCCCTTCGCCGCTTTGCTATTCCCTTTGCTACTTGTTACTCGCTCTTCGCCGACTGCTCATCCCGCCGTACATGCTCTAGCATCCGATCGATCGATCGGCATGCGTTGAGCTGCTTGCGGGCCTCGGTCAGGTTGCATTGCTCGAGCGCGACTCGCACGCGGGCGAGCGTCTGCTCGCGTTGAGTCTTCGCCCACGCGACGCTGCGCTGCACGCCTTGCTGGTCGCCCGTTTCCTGGGCTGCGTCCAGCTCCTCGCGCGCTTCCATCATCATCGCAAAAAAACCATCGGGCACGGATTTGTCTTGCGTCACGCTCGCGCCGCCCCGCAGCAGCAGCAGGCTCTCCGCCCTGCTCGCCTCGTCGAGCAGCTGCTCGCGTGCGAGGTTCACCTCCGCCGCGCGCGCGGTGGCGTGCTCGTCGAAGCCGTCGCTCTCGCCCGCGAGCGTGTCGGGGTGCAGGCTGGCCATGGCGCGCAGGAAGGCGGTTTGCACCATAGACCCCGTAATGTCAAGGGTTTGCGGCAAGCCAAGCACAGCAAATGGGTCGCGCACGTGCACGCTCGAGGGTACGTGCGATTGTGCCGCACCATCGCAGTTGACACCTCGCCCCGGGGGCGAGCCTCACCTATTCTTCACGGATGCGAGGCGACGCCCCGCGCGATGCACGATGCGCAAACTCTGCGCGTGTGCCTTCCCTGGGTTGCGCAACGCATGCTACAAACTGGCTCAGACGCCGGGTTTTTCTCCGTCCACCGAAAACCCCGGCGACCTCGCAAGGCTTGGAGCCCTGTGATGCCATGAGCGATCAACCCGACCCGTGCGAGGCTCGAAGGCAGCCGCGGCGCCAGGTGTGTGCTCGACGGACCGAGCAAGTGCGAAAGGGCGACTCGTGTTCTTCTTCGACAAACTGCTTGGTATGTTTAGTGTGGATATGGGGATCGACCTGGGCACCTGCAACACGCTCGTCGCGGTGCGCGGACAGGGCATCGTGCTGAATGAGCCCAGCGTCGTGGCGGTGCAGAAGGGCACCAACAAGGTGCTGAACAACGGCGAGGCGGTGGGCTTTGTCGCGAAAGAGATGCTGGGCAAGACGCCCGGCAGCATCACCGCTGTCCGTCCGCTCAAGGACGGCGTGATCAGCGACTTTGAGATCACCGAGGCGATGCTGAGCTACTTCATCCGCAAGGTGAACGGGCGCAACAAGCTCGTGGGCCCGCGCGTGGTCATCAGCGTGCCCAGCGGCATTACGGCGGTGGAGAAGCAGGCGGTCTTCAATAGCGCCACGCGCGCGGGCAGCCGCATGACGTACCTCATCGAGGAGCCCATGGCTGCTGCGATCGGCGCGGGGCTGCCCTACGCCGAGCCCACGGCGAGCATGATCGTGGATATTGGTGGTGGCACGACGGAGGTCGCGATTCTCTCGCTGGGTGATATTGCCGAGTGTCAGAGCGTGCGCGTCGCGGGCGACGACATGGACGAGGCGATCATCGCCTACATGAAGCGCACGTACAACATGATGATCGGCGAGCAGACCGCCGAGCGGATCAAGATCGAGATCGGGAGCGCGGCCCCCACCGAGACCGAAACGAACATGGAAGTGCGCGGTCGCGACATGATCAGCGGCTTGCCCCGCCGCACCGACGTGACGAGCGAAGAGATTCGCCATGCCCTGCTCGAGCCCGTGAATGCCATCAGCGAAGCCGTGACGCGCACGCTGGAGAAGGCGAGCCCCGAGCTCGCGGCGGACCTTGTGACCAACGGCATCGTGATGGCTGGCGGCGGCAGCCTGCTGCGGAACCTCACGGTGGTGATCGAGAAGGCCACGGGCCTGCCCACCAAGCTCGCCGACGACCCGCTGACCTGCGTGGCACGCGGCACGTGCAGCTACCTCGAGAACTTCGACCTGCTGAAGAACAACCTGGAGAGTGAGCCTGGGTGAGTGAGCGGGGACGTTGGGTAGCTCGATTTCAGCACAGAGACACAGAGACGCAGAGGAAGAGGAGAGAAGAAAGGGGTGGAGGGAGAGAGGGAACAAGGGATGGAGTGAGAACGGCGCGTGGCGTGCACCGAGCTGACGAGTGCAAGTCAACGCCGCTCGCGTGCATCGCACAGCTTCACTTGTTCCCTTCATCCCTTCATCCCTCCATCCCTTTCCCTTCTCATCTTGCTCTTCTTCTCTGTGTCTCTGTGCTGAATCCGAACCACCCGACCGCTTCGCTTCGCGCAAGATCGCGTGTGACGCAAGCACAGTTGCATCACGACCCGCGCCACCAGGCTCGCACGCGTTCGCGCCAGGTGTGGGTCGCGAGGTCGGTCAACTCCCCGCACTCAAGCAGCACGCCGTGGCAGGTGGGGCAGGC
>JAIYDA010000058.1 GCA_027487735.1 Planctomycetaceae bacterium
CCCACCGTCTCGGGCGGCGTGTTCTTCGACGACCGCTACGTGGGCAACCCGCTCGTCTTCTGCGGCTGCATCGGCTTGCTGCCGCGTGCGCTCGTCAAGGGCGCGCCCAAAGCAGGCGACCGCATCATCGCCCTGGGCGGTCGCACAGGCCGCGACGGCATCCACGGCGCGACCTTCAGCAGTGCCGAGCTGCAAAGCACCAGTGCCAGCGAGTTCAGCCACGCCGTGCAGATCGGCAACGCCATCGAGGAGAAGCGCGTGCTCGATTGCATCCTGCGCGCGAGGTCCGCAGGCCCGGGCGGCACGCCGCTGTACACCGCGATGACCGACTGCGGCGCGGGTGGCTTCAGCAGCGCAGTGGGCGAGATGGCAAGCCAGCTCGGCGCATCGGTCGAGCTGAGCCACGCACCCGTGAAGTACGCGGGCCTCAGCTACACCGAGATCTGGATCAGCGAAGCCCAGGAGCGCATGGTGCTCAGCGTGCCGCAAGAGCACGTCGCGGCTCTCCGCGCGATCGCGCAGCAAGAGGGCACGCTGCTCGCCGACCTGGGCGAGTTTGGCACGCCCGACAAGTCCATCCGCCTGCACTATCAAGGCACGCTCGTGGGCGAGCTCTCGTGCGACTTCTTGCACGAGGGGCTGCCCAACCCCACGCGCGAGGCGACCTGGCCCGCCCAGCCGCAGCCCGTTGCTCAGACAGCAAGCCATGCGGCGTCGCAAGACTCCATCGCGCCCACCCTCCTCGCCCTGCTCGCCCATCCCACCATCGCCAGCAAGCACTGGATCATCCGCCAATACGACCACGAGGTGCAAGGCGCAACCGTCGTGAAGCCTCTCGTGGGCCCGCGCGGCGTTGGGCCCGCGAGCGCGGCCGTGCTCCAGCCGATTCCCGCTTCGCACCGCGGCATCGCCATCAGCCAAGGCCTGCAAACCAGCGTGGGCGACGCGCGCCTCGGGGGCGATCCCTATTGGATGGTGCTCGCAAGCATCGACGAGTGCGTCCGCAACCTCGTGTGCGCCGGGGCCGACCCCGCCCGCATCGCGATCCTCGATAACTTCTGCTGGCCCAGCTGCGACAAGCCCAGCAACATGGGCGCGCTCGTTCGCGCCAGCGCTGCGTGCTATCACGGTGCCAAGGCCTTCCGCACGCCATTCGTGAGCGGCAAGGACAGCCTGAGCAACCAACTTCGCTACACCGACCCTGCCACAGGCGAAGCAAAGCTCATCGAGATTCCCTTCACGCTCCTCGTCACGGGCCTTGCCATCGTGCCCGACGTGCGCCGCGCACTGACAACCGACGCAAAGCAGCCCGGCAACCACCTCGTGCTCATCGCTCCCCCAGCATCGCGCGAGACAGTCGCGCTCGGCGCCTCGCTCGCGCAAGAGGTGTCTCGCCTTGCCATAAACCTGCCCATCCCGCACGTCGACCTCGCCCTCGCGCCCAAAGCCGCGGCGTGCATCGCAGGGCTCATCGGGCAAGGCCTTGTGCGCAGCGCGCACGATTGCAGCGAGGGTGGGATTTTGGTTGCGATCGCCGAGATGCTCATCGGCGCGCAAGGCGACGCGCGAATCGGCTGCGACCTCACGTCGCACGCGCTCAGCTCGTCTCATGCCGATGCCTTCGCTCACGCCTTCAGCGAGGGGCCCACGCGATACCTGCTCGAGGTCTCGCCCGCCGACGCACCGCGCGTGCACCAAGCTGCGCACGCCAGCGGGCTCGAAGCAACGCACGTCGCAACACTCACGCCCGCAGCCCACCTGTCGTGGCGCATCGGCAGCGAGTCGCAGCAAGTCTCGGTCGATGCCCTCACAAAGGCCTGGCGCGGCACGCTGGATTGGTAAACGAGGCCGATTGCAATGCAGGGATACGCGACGCGCCCTGCACGCCGGGCCAGATGCGTCGCGTCCTAGTTCTGTGCGTCGCGCGTGTGCCCTCCCGCAAACGCACGCAAGTTCTCGGAAGTGCCAGCACCCGCCTTCACGCGAACTTCACGCGCCCCCGCCCTGCCCGCTCCGCGCAGCGATGAAACAATCCCGCGTTGTCCGCCGCTCCGCTGCATCTCCCATCCACCCTCCGCGAAGGTGTCGAGCACGCCCTCCGCTCGCGCGATGATTCGCGCGACCAGCCCACGACGCTCGCGGTCATCGACGTGGGCAGCAGCAGTGTCCGCATGGCGTGCATCCAGGTGCTGCGCGATGGCTCATGGCAACGTCTGGCCGACGAGCGCGAGATGACCCGCCTCGCCAGCAGCGCGGATGGCCCGGGCGTGCTGACGCGCGACGCGATGGAGCGCAGCGCAGACGCGATCGCCCGCTTTGCCTCCATCGCGCGAGGCTTTGGCGCAAGCCCGGTCGCGGTCGCGACCGCTGCGGTGCGCAGCGCGAGCAACCAGGAGCAGTTCCTCACGCTCGTGCGCCGCGTCGCAGGGCTCGACGTCGCGGTACTCAGCGCCCACGACGAGGCCCGGGCCGCGTTCGACGCTGCCCTGCGCGAGGGCGACGTTGCCACCGGGCCCGCCGCGGTGATCGACATAGGCGGGGGCAGCCTGCAACTCACGCAGTCGCTGCACGGCATCGTGATCGACCGCGCGAGCCTGCCGCTCGGCGCAATCGCCCTCACGCAGCGCGTGCTCGCCGAGCTGCGCGGGCGCGATGCAAGCCCAGCACGCGAGCGCGAGCGTGCCCAGCGACTCTGCGATGAGCTGCTGCGCACAGGCGTGAAGCCCCGCTGGCTGGGCAAGGCAGCGGGCACAAAGAAGCCCAAGGGTGCCAGCGCCACGCGGCCCACCTTGCTGCACGCGTTTGGCGTAGGGGGCACCTTCACCACGCTGCTCGCGATCGTCGCCCGCCAGCGAGGCCTCTCGATCGACCGGCGCGAGCCAAGGCAGGTCGCGCTCGTGGGCGCGATCTCACTCGCCGAGCTTCGCAGCGCCATCGAGCAGCTCGCGGCCCTGCCGCGCGAGCAGCGCGATCAGGTGCCGGGCGTCTCGAGCGATCGGGCCGACATCATGCTCTGCGGGCTGATCGCTGCGGAGGCCGCGCTGCGGCGCATCGGCGCGTCGCACGTGCGCGTGCTGGCGGGGGGCGTGCGCGAGGGGCTGCTCGCCCAGCAGGCCCGGGGCATCATGCTGGGCACAGACCCGCGTCACGCCCAGTCGCACACCTCGCTCATCGCCCAGGCCGGCGCACTGCTCGACCATTGCGCCCCGCACGCGCCGCATGCCTTTGCTCCGCATGCTCGGCACGTGGCACACCTCTCGCAGCGGCTGTTTGCGAGCCTTGCCGAGCTGCTTGCGTGGGGAGAGATTCGCGGCACGGTGTCGGCGAACGCTTCTGGAAGCAACTCGGGAAGCGCTGCGCAGGATGCTGGCGACGAGGGCGACAGCACCATCGCCTTCTCGCTCGCTGCGCAGCAGGCGATGCTGCATGCCGGTGCGCTCACGCACGACGTGGGCGTGATGGTGCGCTACCGCGGGCACCACAAGCACGGGGCCCGCATCGTGCGCGGGGCTGCATGGCATGGCGTGCCAAGTGCATTGGTCGACGTGCTTGCGCTGCTGGCGCGCTACCACCGACGCTCGCACCCCAAGGAGCGGCACGACGCCTACACACGCCTGCCCGCGCCGCATCGCGCTCTGGTCGTGCGGCTCGCGAGCGTGCTGCGGATTGCCGATGGCCTGGACCGCACGCACAACCAGCTCGTGGAGGACGTGCGCGCCACGCGCGAGGGCACGGGCATCGTTGTGTGGGCGGTGCCGCGCGGGGGCGTGGCGCACGCGCAGGCGGTGCGTGCAGAGTTGCAAGCCGCGAGCGACAAGGCTGGCCTTCTGGAGCAGCTTCTGGGGTGCGACGTGGACGTGCGGGTGTAGCAGGCTACAGCATTTGAGAACACCCGGCGTGCGTCGTCGTACGATGCTCCATGAACGCATCGCGCTGCTTGCTCACGTCGCTCCTCGTGCCTTCGGTGTTGTCGCTCGCTCTGCCGCTTGGCGTGCGCCCCGCGCACGCCCAGGATGCGGCTGAACAATCAAGCGGCGCCGTGCCTGCTGTGCAGACCGCGCCGCAGGCCACGGGTCGCCTCAGCGAGGCAAGCCGCAAACAGGCACGCGAGATGGCTGCAAAGGCCATCGCTTGGCTGCGCACGCAGCAAGATGGCGCAACGGGCGGCTGGAGCGTGCCGCCCGAGGGCAAGGGCCCGACGTTCCCAGCTATCACCGGGCTCGTGCTCAGCGGCATGCTGCTGCAAGATGGCATCACCGACGCCGACGCGAGCGTGCAGGCGGGCGTGCTCTTTCTGCTCAACCGCCAGCAGAGCGACGGGGGCATCTATGTGGGCATGCTGCCAGCGTACAACACCGCCATCAGCCTTACGGCGCTGTCGCGCGTGCAGCAGCCCGCGAGCGTGGTCGATGCTCGGGCGCGGGCCATCGAGTTCCTTCGCAGCATTCAGTATGGTGAAGGCGCGACGGTCTACGACGGCATGACCGAGACCGCGCAGAAGGTCGACGCGTCGCACCCCTTCTACGGCGGCTTTGGCTATGGCAACCGGGGCCGGCCCGACATGTCCAACACCAGCTTCGCGCTCGAAGCTCTGCACGCCGCGGGCGTGGACGACAACGACCCCGCGATCATCCGCGCCCGCACCTTCCTCGCGCGCTGCCAGATGCTGAGTGAGACGCCCGCGGGCAAGCCCGTGAACGACATGCCCTACGCCAAGGGCAGCACGCAGGGCGGGTTTATCTATGCGACCGCCATCAACAAGGACACCGTGGGCCAAGGCCAGAGCTTCGCGGGCGAAACCGTCGAGAGCCTGAGCGGCCCGCCCGGGAGCGAGGTGACCTTCACCCTCGGCAAGGGCAGCGACGGCAAGCCCATCCTGCTCTCGCGCGAGGACGTTGAGCAGCGCGTGCGGAAGGTTGCAGGCGAGCAGCTTGATCTCGCGAAGGCCCAGGTGCCGTTTGATGTGCTCGTGCTGCTGGGGCCAAACGGCGACGGCAAGACTGCGGGCATCTTTACGGTGCGCAGCAACGCCGCGCTCGGACGGCTCAAGACGGTCATCACGAGTGCCTTCAAGGACGAGCTTGCGCCGGGTGAGCTCGCGATCTCTGGCAAGGACGTGCCGCAGTGGCAGGGCGTGACAAAGCTTCGTGCCTACGGCAGCATGACCTACGCCGGCATCAAGAGCATGATCTATGCCGGGTTGTCGCGTGATGACGCACGCGTGACGGCGGCGGTGGACTGGATTCGCGGCAACTACACCATGCAGGAGAACCCGGGCATGGGCAGCGACGGGCAGTATTACTACTACGTCATGCTCAGCCGCGCGCTCGACGCGTTTGGTGCGCCCTCGCTGGAGGTTGTGCCCGCTGGCATGCCCGCCTCGACGCCCGCGTTCAGGCAGGTGCGCTGGGCCGAGGACCTGATCGCAAAGCTCGCCGAGCTGCAAGAGGACGACGGCAGCTTCCGCAGCGTGGACGACCGCTGGATGGAAGACAACAAGGTGCTCATCACGGCGTACGCGCTCGTGGCGATCGGGCATGCGATGCGGTGAGCGGGGCGTGCACGCACGAAGAACGGTCGGGCGAAGCCGCCGGTGCAACTGGCGACTTTCGATGTGCTCTTCGCCCAAGGCGATCAGTCTCCCAGCTTGTCCCTCTTCGGCTTCGCGGGTGCTTTGCTGCCCGGGGCTGGGGCGGCTGGTGCTTCGGTGCCGTCGGCTTCGGTCGGCATGGGCGCGGGGCCGCCGCGCTTGGGCAGGCTGCGGGCGCTGAAGGCGATGCGCGTGGTGATGAACTCCGGGCTCTTGGGCGTGACGAACCAGCCCCAGGGTGAGGCGCTCGCATAGGTCGCGACGTCGGTATTGGGCGAGAAGCCTACCGAGAGCGGCACCACGCGGCGGAGTTCGTCGTGCGTGCCAAAGAACTTCCAGGTTTGCTCGAGCTTTGCTGGGCGCTGGCTCTGCTGCCGCAGACGCAGCACATCCACGGGCACCCAGCTCAGCTCGTTGGCTGCTTGGTCGTAGAGCGCGAACTCGAGCCAGACTCGCAGCCGCTCGCGCCCGCGCGCATCGCGGCTGTAGCCTTGGCCATCGCCCACGGTGTCGACGCCGATGATGGGGCGGGCGGGGATGCCCGCTTGGTGGAGCAGGGCGGCGTGCAGGGCGATGATGTCGAAGGGGCTGCCACGCTTCGTGATCAGCGTGAGGGCGGGGGCCTGGATGGTGTAGCCCGAGATGAACCCGGTGCGCCGACTCTCGCGATCGCTGCTGCCGCGAGGCGTGGCTTCGCGCGTGAGGCCATCGCCCGTGGGTTGGATGTCGCGCCAGAGTTTGCTCGTGATGACCTTCGCGACGAGCACGGGTGGCACCGCCTTGGGGTCGTTGATGCCTTCCTCCGCGAGGTAGGCGGTGAGGGCGTCGGCGATGGGCTTGGGGTCGTATTCCTCGATGGCGTTGGCCTTCTCGGGGTTGGGGCCGCGGTGAATCCAGAGCTGAGGCGTGAGCGTGCTGGCGGCTGCGTCGGGCCAGATGGTGGGCCAGCCCACGAGCAGGGCGCGCGGCTCGTCGAACAGCGTGTCGTGCACGCGCGTGGCGAGCTCGAAGCTCGCTTCGAAGGTGGGGGGCGTTGCGGCAACTTCGGGCGTGAAGACGAGCTTGGCGAGCGTTGCGCCGCCCGCGTAGCCCTTGCCGCCCCGCGCGCCGCGGCCTTGCAGCACCTCGGGCTCAACGTCGACGATCTGGTCGTTCACGGTGAGGCGGGCCTTGAAGCCGGGCTCGTTCGTGAAGGCATCTTCCCACGGAAACACCTTGCCCAGGGCGGTGCTGCTCGCGGTGCGGATGGGATAGGGCAGGATGAGCGATGCGCTCTCGATGGGCGTCGAGACCTTTTCCTCGTTGGGCTGGGCGGTGACGACGGGCTTGCCCGTCTTGGGGTCGGTGCGGACGTCGACCTTGGTGTCGCGCGTTTCGAGTTTGATTGAGACGTCGAACGCGAGGATGACATCGTCGAAGCGCTCACTGCGCACCACGAGCGTGCCCTCCTTGGGCGTGGGTGCCTTCGCGGCTTCTTGCGGGCGCTCGCTCACGACGGGCTTGCCGCGGGGGGCGTTGGGATCGACGGGCTGCGCGGGTGCGGGCTGGGCGGGGGCGGGCGCTGGCTTGGGGGCGGCGGGCTGCGGCGCGCGCGGCGGGCGGCCTGGTGCACGCTTGGGTTGGCTTTCGGGTTGGGATTCCGGTTGGGCTTCAGGTTGTTCGGTGGGCGGGGTGGCGGGTGGGGAGGTTGGTGGGGTGGTTGGTTGGGTTTGCGCGTGGAGGGACCCCGCGACCAGCAGCAGAGCGAGGGCGACGGAGATGTGCGAGGGTTTGCGGTTGGGCATGGGGGTTCGCATGGGCGTGAAGGGTTGGATGCGCAAGACGGGCAAGGGGTTCCGACGCAAGACGATACGGAGGAAGAGTGCTCTCGGTGGCAAGGTGGTGGGACATGGCGCGGAAAGGCGCAACGGCTCACGAGCCGCGATTGGTGCGCGGAGAAGGCGCGGCGAGGGCTTTCGCACTCGCCGAGGGATGGGACTTTTTTGGTTGGCACGGCGCGCGAGGGAAAAGGCGATTGGGCGGCGTGCGTTGTTGAGACGCGCGCTGCTTATCTCGATGGCTCGGCCCGCAGCCGGCGGCGGGCGCAGAAGGTGCTTTCGCACGCGCTGCGTCCACGCCGCTGAGAGGGTGGGCCCGGGGTGTCAGCCTCGTTCGCCGCGCTGCCTTTTCCGCAGGTGTTGGGTCATGGCAAAGCATGACTTGCTCCGTGCACAGAGACGCGGCGGGGGTTGCTGAGAGCGGATTGGGCCTCTCGGGAGTGGGGGGTGTGGGGCCGGGGCGCGCGCGCGCGGTGGGAGAAGAAGTGGCGAAGTGGCGAAGTGGCGGAGTGGCGGAGTGGGGGGAAGTGCGGGGGAAATTGGGGTTTTGGGGTGGGGGTGGGTGTGGGGAGGAAGTTTTTGCTGGCCACGGTGTGCGCGCGGGGAGTGGAGCCACGGTGTGCGCGCGGTGGGTGAAGTGGGAGGTGTGGGTGAAGTTCGGCCGCGAAGTCGGCGGGGAAGTGAAGTGTGGTTGGGGGGGTTGGGTGGGGCCGACTTCACGGGCACGGGGAGGGTGGTGGAAGCAAAGGGAGCGAGGGGTGTATGCTCGGAGGATGAAGTTTCGGGACCTCGTGAGGCAGTTGGAAAGTGATGGGTGGGTCCATGTGCGGACCACGGGAAGTCACTTGCATTTCAAGCACCCTTCAAAGCCGGGCGTGGTCACGGTGCCAGCGGGCGGGAAGAGCGGTAAGGATGTCGCGCCGGGGACGCTTCGTTCGATCCTGAAGCAGGCGGGGCTCGTATGATCAGCCATGCAGTACACTGTGGTCATTGAGACAGCGGATGACGGCTCGCTGAGTGTTTGGGTGCCGGATTTGCCGGGGTGTGTGTCGAGTGGGGACACGCAGGAAGAGGCGTTGCGCAACATTGAGGAGGCGGTGCGCGGGCACATTGCGGTGCTTCGGGAGAGCGGGGAAGCTGTGCCAGAGCCACGGTCGCGGGCGGCGGTGGTGCAGGCGGCGTGAGGGGCTCGAGCGTTGGTTCGGCTTGGGGGCTTGGCGTGTGGTGGCGTGGGGCGGTTCAGGCCGGGGTTGGATTAGGCAGAGGTTGACGCAAGGGTTCGTCTCCGACGATTGCTGAGGGATGCAAGACCAAAAACCATCACCAGGCCCCCCACACCTGGCGATGGGATTGACGCAACTCGAAAGCCATAGTCAGCGGGTGCGAATCCAGGAAACTCGCCTCCTCCGCGAAATCGAACATCATCGCTTTGTGTAAACACAAACGCCCATGCGTTGCCTTCGGCATATCGATCTCGTGGTGCTGTTTCATTCGGACTTTGAAAGACTTCCTCCGTCCACTCTGCGGTTGCACCCGAGGTATCTAGCAATCCCCACGGACTCGTCATCGTTGGGTACGCACCGAGCGGCACACGAAATGGATTGAAGCCTGGGAAACCCTGACTATCCCAACTGCCGTTGGACTCTGCGGGTTGTCCGTTGACAAGCACGCCGGGAGGTCCATAAACAGGCAAGCGGTCGTCTCGCGAGTGAGAGAAACGCCACCAGCCGCCCGTGCTGCCGTCGGGGTTTTGCTTATTGGGGTCGTAGTGGGCAGCTTTCATCCACTCGTCGATGGAGGGAATCCAAAAGCGTGCGCCAGGACTGCGCGTGCGCTGATCGGTAAACGTGATATCGCCATTGGGTGAGCCGAAGGTGCTCACGTCGTATGCGCCGCTGAGGAATGCCTCGCGGTTGGTTGATTTGCCGTTGTGGAGCCAGTTGCAATAGATGGCGGCAGTACGCCATGTGATGCCGCCTGCGACACGCATGCCGTTGCCTGCGGGCACGTTCCAGCGAAGGCCACCGGGCGTGTTTGGCGTGGTGCTTTGCGCGCCCCAGATTTCTGGAACGCCGACGTGCGGAATGCGGTCGCTACTGGGGCGGTCAAAGGCAGCGTTGAAAAACTCGGCCCACTGCGCAGTGGTGACTTCGGTGCGACCGATGCGGTATTCGTAGTCCACGCGGCCCCGCCCGACGTTATTGCCAAAGCTCGGCGTGCCGGGGAGGACGGGGTTGCCGACGGCGCCGATGGTGACAAAGTCGATGCCGGAGGCGGGATCGACCTGGGCGTGGGCGCTCGCGGTCAAGGCGATGGCAGCGGCGAGGAGTGGGAGATGGAAGACCTTTGGCACGCGCTTTCCCTTGGGGAGGCTGGTGGGCGAAGTGGCAGACTCCTTCGATAGCATGCATCAGGAATGCGGGGTGTGCAAGGAAAGTGGGGGGAAAAAGAGGGGTGGGGGAGGGGCGTGCGGCGCGCGGGGGGGAGTTTGAGGGAGTACGGGCGCGTCGTCCCAGTGCTTGCGCACTTGGGCTCGCGGGGGGCGTGGGGGTACGCGGGGAAGGGCGCGGATGGGCGCGAGGGGTTGTTTGGATCGGCGCTGGCGTGCCCCTCGGGGCTTTGCCCCGAACCCGGGTCGGAGACCCGGGGTACCCGCCGGGTCGGAGACCCGGGGTACCCGCCGGGTCGGAGACCCGGGCTACCCAGGGTCGGAGACTCGGGCTAGCCGGGGCAGGGGCCGCCGGCGAGGACGGAGAGGAAGGCGAGGAGGTCGGTGTCGTCGGGGAAGAGGGAGTCGTTGTTGAAGTCGATGCTTGCGCAGGCGGGGGTGCTGCAGGGGCCGCCTGCGAGGACGGAGAGGAAGTCGAGGAGGTCGGTGTCGTCGGGGAAGAGGCCATCGTTGTTGAAGTCGATGGAGTTGCAGCCTGCAACCACGAAGGACCACTGCGCGCTGCCGCCCGAGAGGCCATCGCCGCTGGGGAGGGTGTTGGCGAGGACTTCGCCGTCGAGGAGGCGGCCTGCGGCGTTCACGGTGCTGTCGACGCGCACGGTGTGCGAGCCTGCGGCGAGCGGGCTGGCGAAGGTGAGGCGTGCGAGGCTGGGCTCGGGCTGGCTGAGGGTGAAGGGCACGTTGCCGTTGGGGGAGGTGACGACAAACTGGCTTGGGGTGAGCGTGACGGCGTCGGTGAAGCGGATCGTGATCTGCGTTGGTGCTTGCACGGCTTGTGCGCCGGGTGCGGGGGCTGCGCTCACGACCTTCACGGGGCCTGGGAGGTAGCTGCCTGTGGTGGCGCTTTCTTTCAGGATCCAGTCGCGCGGGTCGATCGTGATGCCTGAGGTGGTGTCTGACCCTGGCACGGCGGGGAGCAGGTAGTGCTGCGTGCGGGCGGTGTTGCTCACGCGATGGTCGCGCGAGCTGCTGGCGGTGGTGAGGCGCAGCGTGATGGGGAGGCGGAAGGTGCCCGCGTCGCCCCAGGAGGTGTCCTGCGTTTGTTGCAGGCTCACGCGGACCCAGCGCACGCCGTCGATCGTGACGGGCTCGATGCCTGCGACATACGTCGGTGCGCCGATGCCGTAGACGAGTGCGTCGAAGAAGCTCTCGAGGTTTTGGCCGCTGACGGATTCGGCGACGGCGCGGAACTGGTCGGTGGTGGCGGCGCTGCCTGCGTACTGGGCGCGGTAGGCGGCGAGGGTGGCGAAGAAGGCTTGGTCGCCCAGGGTGTGTCGCAGGGTGTGCAGCACCCAGCTTCCTTTGTTGTAGCTGAACGTGCTGCTGAAGATGCGGTTCATGTCGTTGGTGGCGTAGACATAGACCGAGCCGTTGAGGCTGGAGGGGCGGCGGGAGTTCATGAAGCTCTGGAGGGAATCGAGCCCTGCGTTGCCCGGGCGGCGCTCGCGCCAGAGGGCCTCGCTGTAGCTCGCGAAGCCTTCATTGAGCCAGATGTCGTTCCAGGTTTTGCAGGTGATCATGTCTCCCCACCACTGGTGGGCAAGCTCGTGGGCGGTGACGCCTTCGTTGAAGGTGCCTTGGCCGCTGTTGGTCTGGTGCTCCATGCCGCCGCCGAAGGGGAACTGGTAGATGCCGTACTTCTCGTTGATGAAGGGGTATTCGCCGAAGAGCGGGCGGAAGACCTCGAGCATGGGGAGGACAAGCTCCCAGGCGGCGCGGTTGGCGGGTGTGTCGCTGGAGGGATAGATGTTGAACTCGACGGGCATGGTGCCTGTGCCGCCGCCTGGGAGCGGGTAGGTGTAGGTCTGCGTCCAGGTGTTGTACTGCGATGTGCTGAAGGCCCAGAGGTAGGTGCTGGTGGGGTAGGCTGTGCGCCAGCGGTAGCGCGTCATGTTGGAGGAGCCGTTGGGGTTGACGTCGACGCCTTCGAGGATGCCGTTGGCGACGCTGCGGAACTGGCTTGGCGCGGTGATGCTGATGCGACCGGTGCTTTTGTCGGCGTTATCGCCTGGCTGGAAGACGTCGCCGTCCTTGATGGGCCACCAGGTGGCGGCGTAGTAGGCCTCGCTGAGGGTCGAGACGATGGGCACGCCACCCGCTTGGCCGTTCTGCGTGGTGAAGGCGATGGAGCCAAAGCCTCGGGAGACGGCGGGGCCAGCGTAGACGATGCGCACGTCGAACTCTTCGTTGAGTGCGTAGGGGCGCGGGAGGGTGATGGTGCGGGCGTAGCTGTTGGCGGGTGGGGCGGTGACGGCGGCGGCGGTGCCATTGACGGTGCAGGCGCTGATGACGAAGTTGGAGCGCAGCATGAAGGTGAACTGCGTGAGGCCCGCAACCTTGCTGCGGACGCGCATGACGTTCGAGCCCGAGATGGTGTTGTTGATGGTGGGGTCGATCGTGATATCGAGATCGACGGTGAGGAGGTCAGTGTCGGCGAAGGCTTCGCGCGTGGTGAAGCCTGGCTCGCCATCGGCGATGAGCTGGCCCTGGGCGGCGCGGAGCATGAGCATGCGAGCTTTGCCGCAGCCCACGTCGAGCTCGGAGGTTGGGTCGGCGTGGGTGGGGCAGCAGGGTGGCTGGACGTTGGTCTGCTGTGCTGTAGGCTGGCCGAAAAGGGTCGAACAGGCCGCGATGAAGGGAAGAGCGGCAGCAGCGTGGCGTGGCATGGGTGGGGCCTTTGAAGAAGCGGACGAGAGGGGGCAAACGAGAGAGCGCGGCGGCGTGAAAGCGCGACGGCGCGAGCACGCCGGCAACGGCTATTCGGAGCATTATGGGGGAAAGTTGCTTCTGAGCAAGGCAACTTGCGCGAGATTCCTGAGGGACCGGGAAAACCCGGGGGCAGGGCTCGCGCGGGCGGTGCTCGGGCGGTGCGGGGGCGGAGCGGGCGCGAGCTTACTTCTCTGGGGGCGCCGCGTAGGGGTCTGCGCCCACGGTGTAGTTCGTCACGACGATCTCGACGCGTTGGTTGCCCCGGCTTTGCTCGGGGTTGGTGCCGCGTGCGACGAGGCGGTCTTGATCGCCGCAGGCAACCACGCGCAGGTTTGCCCATTGCATGCCGCTCTCGACGAGCGCGTTCGCGACGGCGAGGGAGCGTTCGTAGCTCAGTTGCATGGCACGCTGGGAGGAGCGCATGCTCTCGAAGGGGCTGACGTGGCCGCGGACTTCGAGGATCCAGCGCTGGTCTTTTTGGCGCTGCGCGATGTCGGCGATGGTGGTGCGGGCGTCGGCGGAGAGCTCGCTCTGGCGATCTTCGAACATCACAACGGCGGTGACGCGGTCGTAGTCGCTGGGGCGCGGGGCTTGCTGCTTCTCGTGCTTGCCTGTGGGGCCATCGCTGCGACCATCGCCGCCCTTTTTCTCCATCATGCGCTTGACGAGGGGGCGCTCTTCGGGCTTGTCGGAGAAGATGGAGACGGGGTTGCCGAAGCCCTCGCGGATGGAAAGCACGAAGTCGAGCATCTCTGGGGTTTGCCCGCCCTGGCTCTCGCCTTTGGCTCCGCTGCCGCCGCCTTTGGGGCCCATGTTCATGGCGAGCAGAATGACGAAGAAACCCATCTGCAACATGACGTTGTCGGCGAAGCTGATGAGCCACTCGGGCGCACCTTCGTGGGCTTCTTCGTGACCGCCCCCGCCGTGCCCGCCGCCATGGCCACCACCGCCGTGGCTTCCGCCACCGCCGTGATCGTCGTGTTTTTCTTTGTGTTCGTCAGACATGGGGGGGTTGGAGGAGACTTAGCACAGACAAGATTTAGCACAGAGGCACAGAGGGGATGAGCAAGATGAGGGGAGAAAGAGAGTGGGGTGGAGGGAAGAAGGGATGGAGGGGAGAAGTGTGACTGGTGTTCGGCGTTGTGTGGTGCAACGCCGCGGCTTGCGGGCGTTCCGCGGTTTCACTCCATCTCTTTTTCCCTGCATCTCTCCATCCCTTTTTCTTCTCCTCTTGCTCTGTGTCTCTGTGTCTCTGTGCTGAGAATCTGTCTTTACGCTGCGGCGCGGTACTTCGTGCGCTGCGGGCCGGGGATGAAGGCGAGCATTTTGTCGAGGGTGACGCGGGGGTTGTCGCCCGCCTGGATGCTGAGGATGCCTTGCAGCATCATCTCGCGACCGAGGATTTCTTCGCCGCTGCGGAGGGCGAGTTTGTCGCCCATCGGGCCGGCGATCGCGTTGGCGAGCACGGTGCCATACATGGTTGCCACGACGGCCACGGCGAGCATGTAGCCCAGGTGGCCGATCTCTGCGGTTGCGAGGCCGCTGAACATGCCGATCTGACCGATGAGCGTTGCGACGAGGCCGTAACCGGGGGCGTAGGTCTTGATGAGGTCGAAGAACTTCTTGCCCGCCTTGTGGCGGTCTTGCATCGCGAGCACTTCCATGCGGAGCGTTGCCTCGATGTTGGCGGGCTCGACGCCGTCGATGGCCATCTTCATGCCTGCGCCCAGGAAGGGGTCCTTGATGTTCGCACACTCGGACTCGAGAGCGAGGATGCCATCGCGCCGAGCCTTCTCGGCGAGCGTGTTCATGAGCTCGATCACGGCTGTCGGGTTCATGCCCTTGTTAAAGAAGAAGGCCTTGACATAGCCGGGCACCTGCTTGATGCGCTCCATGGGCATTGCCATGAAGATAATGCTGATGGTGCCGCCGAACACCATGTACGCGCCTTTTTCTGACCAGAACACGGTCCAATCGCCGTGCGAGGCTTTGTAACCCACGATGCCGCAGCAGGCGATACCGATGATGGTTCCGATGACGGATGCCTTGTCCATGGCGCGGGTCTTCTTGCTTTGAGGAACGCGGTCGCGCACGCGTGTGCGCACTGGCAGGAAGATCGGCAGGTGCGGGGCATCGGGGGAGCGCACCGGGACGGGAAGGCAAACCGAGGGGTGGCACGCGCGGCATAAACCGCACAGAGCGAGCGGGCAACGCAAGAACGTGGGATGATGCCCGGGGCCGCACTATGCTCCTCTCGTGGCAAGCGAAGCAGGCGGCACACAACCCCAGGGGACCGACGACAAGGCCAAGCTGGCTCGCCCCCCCGAGCAGGATGCGTCGATGTATCTGCATCCGCAGACGCTCGCGCGGCTGGGCACCTTTGAGCTGCGCGCGAAGATGATCGTCGAGGGGCTCAGCAGCGGAGCGCATCGCTCGCCTTATCAGGGTCACAGCGTCGAGTTCGCGCAGCACAGGCCCTATGTGCAGGGCGACGATCTGCGGCACCTGGACTGGAAGGTGTACGGTCGCACCGACAAGCTGTACCTGCGCCAGCACCAGCAAGAGACCAACCTCGATCTGTTTGTGATGGTCGATAGCAGCGGCAGCATGAGCTACGGCAGCCGGAGCTTTGCGGAGGCGAGCGGCGCGGGGCGCGACACGAGCCTGGATGGTCGCGTGCAGTGGAGCAAGTATGACCATGCGACCGCGCTGGCGGCAGCGCTGGCGTATATCACGCTGAGGCAGGGCGATCGCGTGGGGCTGAGCGTGTATGCGAGCAAGGTGCGGGCCCAGCTACGGCGGAGCAGCAGCCAAGGGACGTGGCGGCAGGTGGTGGGGGTGCTCGCGAGCACGCCCGTCACGCCCCCAGCCGATCGTGCTCGCATCGCCGACCTGAGCAAAGTTGTGGAGCAGACGCTCGCGACGCTGACGAACAAGTGCCTCATCGCGATCGTGAGCGACTTCTTCATGGACTTGGAAGCGCTGCGCGATGCGCTGGCGCGCCTGCGGTTTCGCGGGCACGACTGCATGCTCTTCCAGACGCTCGATCGCGACGAGACGGAGTTCGCATTTACGGATGCCGCGCCGTTTGTGGGGCTGGAGGGGGAGGCGCAGCTGCGCATCGACCCGCGGGCGCTGCGAGATGCTTATTTGGAGCAGATCGGGGCCCACAACGCAGCGGTGGAGAAGCTGGCCCGGAGCTTTCAGTTTGACTATCAGCGGCTGAGCACGCACGACTACCTGGGGCCTGCGCTGGCCCGGTTCGTCACGCGGCGCAACGCGATGATCGATCGCCAGAAGGGGCGCTGAGCGGGAGCGCGAAGGGACATGCCAGAATCGCCAGCGTGTGCGCGCGGTGCGGGGCAATCGCAACTACGCTAGAGGCTCATGGCGTTTGCCAACACAGCCCTGGCGGCAGTGGCGATCGGCGCGGTGGTGCTGCCGATTGCGATCCACTTTTTGCTCCGCCGCAAGCGAGCCCCCATCGCGTTTGGCGCGATGCAGTTTTTGCTTGCTGCGTATCGCACGCAGCAGCGCAGGCTGAAGCTGGAGCAGTTGCTGCTTTTGCTGCTGCGGTGTGCCGTTGTGGTGCTGCTGGGCTTTGCGGTGGGCAGGCCCTTGTGGGGCAGCGCGGGGGCGGGGGGCGCGGGTGGTGGCCCGCGCACGGTGGTGCTGGTGGTGGACAACAGCCTGGCTGCCCAAGCGCGCGACAGCGTGGGCGAGACCGGGCTGACTCGAGCGGTGAAGGCGGGGCAGGCAACGCTCGCACGGCTTGATGTCTCGCGGGGTGATCGCGCGGGGCTCGTGGTGACAACGCAGACAGGCGAAGGGCGCGGCGCGGAGCCCCTGGTGATGGTGCCAGCCACGCCCGATGTGCGGGCGGTTGAGCGGGCCCTCTCGCAGCTTCGCGCGACCGACGCGCAGGGGGATGTTGGCGGCGCGCTCGCTGCTGCGGCGCGGGCGACCAAGCAGGAGGGGCAGGCGACAGCTGCCGAAGTGGTGCTGCTGAGCGAGCTGCGCAGCGGGGCAATCGCGAGCGCAGGGCAGAACCCGCTGGGCACGCCCTTGCCCGCGCTCGCGAGCGATCAGGCGGCGGGCCTTTCGCTCCGCGCGCCCTTGCGCAGCGAGCAGCCCTTGCAGAACGTGGCCGTTGTCGACGTGCGCCCGTTGCGGCCCGTCGTGGTCGTGCGCGAGGGTGCGGGGGCAGCGGTGGAAGGGGTGCGCGTGCGGCTGGAGCGTTGGGGTGGGGGGGGCGGCAGCCTGCCCGCGCTGAACGTGCAGGTGCAGGCGTGGGCGGGGGCCGTTGCACCCACCATGCAGATGCCCGATGCGGCAGACACGCAGGCCCTCGCCACCGCGACCGCGAGCTTTGCTGCGGGCGCAGCGCAGGCGAGCGTGACGCTGGGCGTGCCCGTGCGCGGCGAGAGCGACAACGCGTCGCGTGCTTATGCGGTGGTGGCGCGCCTTGCGGGCATGGCGAGCGAGCAGGATGCCATCGCGGGAGACAACGCCCGTGCGGCGATGCTGGGCGTGCAAAGGCAGCTCACGATCGCCGTGGTGAGTGAGGGCGGCGCGGGGGGGTTGGGGGGCATGAACGCGGGCGGGGCGATCTCGCTCAGTGCGGCAGATTGGCTGGGCCTTGCGCTCGCGCCGCAGTCGCAGGCGGGGCAACTGCTGTCGGAGAGCGATGTGGTCGTGCGGCGTGTTGAGCCGGGGGAGCTCGCGAGCGCGGTGACGGCTGCTGGGGGCTTGCCTGCGGCACTGGCGGATGTGTCGGCGGTGTTTGTGTGTCAGCCGCAGCTCCTGAGCCCGCAGGCGTGGCAAACGCTGGCGCGGGCCCGCGAGGCGGGCAAGCCCATGGTGGTGGTGCCTCCGGATGCACCGCCCTCGGCGGAGGCCGACATGCCCTGGGCGCGAGCGATGGCTGAGGCCTTTGGCCTTGCGTGGGAGCTGAGTGCGGGCGCGACAGCGTCGGCGGATGCGGGCGAGGGCAGGGCGATTACGAGCGACACCACGCTTGCTGCTGCCGATGATCCGCTCGCGCTGCTGCGACCGGAGCTCACGTCGCTTGCTCGGTCGGTGCGGGTGTTTGGCGCGCTCTCGCTTCGTACTGGCGCTGGAAGCGGCAACGGCGTGCGCGTGGTGCTTGGGTTGGCGGGGGGCGAGCCCCTCATCGTCGCGAGCGAAGAAGCCGCGCGGGCAACGGGCGATGCCAAGGGCCCTGTGGTGCTGTGGCTCGCGGCCCCCACGCTGGCATGGACGGACTTGCCAGCGCGCCCACTGATGGTGCCGCTGGTGCAAGAGCTTGTGCGTCAGATCGCAGCGCGGAGCGATGGCAGCCAGCGCATCGTTGCTGGTGCCGCGCCCGTTGTGGGCAGCAGCGGCGCGATTGCTGATGCGCGCGCGGCGCTCGTGCTGGGCGGGTTTGCAGCATCGGGCGAGACAGTGGTGCTGGCAACGGGCAGCGGCACGGAGCAACGCCTGCTTGGTGCGGGCGTGTGGATGCTGCGCAGCGGCGCGGGCGCCGCGCGCGGAGCGGTGCTGGTCGACAGTGCCACCCTCGCGAGCGACACGAGCGTGCCCTCGCAGCAAGCGCTCACGTCGTGGCTCGCGGGCCCGGGGTGGCGCGTGGAGGAAGCGGCGACGACCGCGGGCGCGACGGGCGACGCGAGCGCGGGTGGGGCGCGAGTGGAGCGTGCGGACGTGCCCCGGCAGAGTGACATGCGCATCAGCCTCGTGCTGTTTGCGATCGCCCTGGCAGGGTTGCTGCTCGAGACGGTGTTTGCACGCTTCTTGAGTCATGCGCGGCCCACGGGCGTGTCGCGCGATGGTGCGGTGGCGATGGCGCTGGCGACTGGCGGGCGCGGCCCGGGCGCAGCCGCGAAAGGAGGCGCGGCATGATGCTGCTCGCGCAAGCAAGCGTGGTTGATCGACTGCTGGGGCTGCGCACGCTCAGCACGCAGGCCGAGGGCGCGAGCGTGCAGTTTGCCAACGCGGTGCCAGCGTGGATTGTGCTGCTGCTCGTGCTTGGGCTGGGCGGGCTCGCGTTCTGGAGCTACTCGCGGCTGGATGTGCCCACGCTCTGGCGGCGGGTGCTTGGGGTGTTGCGATGGGCGAGCCTCGTGCTGCTGGGTGTGCTGCTCATGATGCCGCAGCTTGTGAGGCCCAACGAACGCGTGGAGAAGGATGTTGTCGTGGTGATGGTGGATCGCAGCGCGTCGATGGGCGTGCCGGATGCTGGGACTGCGATTGGCGCAGCAGCTGCACCGAGTGACAGCACTCGCGACAGTCAGGCCCGCGACGTGCTCGGCGCACTTGGAACGGAGCTTGGGCAGCTGTCGCGCGAGCGCCGCGTCGCGCTCCGCGGCTTTGGTGCCAGCGCGTTCGAGCTGGAGGCCGCGCCGGGCGATGGGTCGCGCGTCGTGCCCGAGCTTGTTGAGGCAACGGCACAGCGGACGAACATCGCGGGCAGCCTCTCGGGCGTGCTGCGCGGGCTCGCGGGTGAGCCGCTGGCGGGCATCGTGCTGCTGAGCGATGGTCGCAGTGCCGATGGCATCGGGGCGGGGCTGCTGGAGCAACTGAAGGATCGTGGCGCGCCGGTGCTCGTGGTGCCACTGGGCAGCGCAACGCCTACGCCCGACGTGGCGATTGCGAGCATGCAGGCGCCCGGCGCGGCCTTTGTGGGCGACATCGTGCCCGTGCAAGCAACCATCGAGCTGCTGGGAGCCGGCACGGGCGAAGATGGGCAGCCTCGGGCCTTGCCGCGCGGGCGCGTGGAACTGCTGGATGCAACCGGAGCCGTGCTCGACAGCGTGGACCTTGCCGACGCGATGGGCCTCGCAGCGAGCGTTAGCCCAGCTGGCGATGCTCCGCGGGCGCGACCAACCACCAGCCCCGCGGGCAACCCTGCGTATGCCGTGACGCTTGCGACCCGCGCGGCGCTTGCGGGGCGGCAGGAGTGGACGCTGCGCGTGGTGCCCGAGGGCGTTGACCTGAGCACGAGCAACAACGCTCAGGGCGTGGTCATCGACCTTGCGCCCAGCAGCATGCGCGTGGCATACTTCGATGGCTATCCGCGGTGGGAGTATCGCTATCTCAAGAACCTGCTCCTGCGCGAGGCGGGCGTGCAGAGCACGATCACGCTGCTGAGTGCCGACAGGCGGAGCATTCAGGAGGGCAGCGTGCCGCTGGACGCGCTGCCGCGCACGAGCGAGGAGTGGGCGAAGTTTGACGTCGTGATCTTGGGCGATCTGCGCCCCGGGCTGTTCACACCCGAGCAGCTTGCGGGCCTGCGCAGCGCGGTTGCTGATCGGGGCGTGGGGCTGCTGTGGGTTGCTGGCGCGGGCTTTACGCCCAGCGCGTGGGTGGGCACAGAGCTGGCAGACCTTGTGCCGCTGTCTCTGGGTGATGCTGGCTCGGGCGCGAGCGTGCCGGTGCATGCGGGGCCCGTGCTGCTCGCGCCAGGCCCCGGCGCGTTCGGGCTGGGCGTGATGCAGCTTGGCGACACGCCGGGTGACGCCTGGCCCGAGGTGCTGCGCGACGCGAGCCTGCAGTGGAATCAGCTGCGATGGGCCCAGCGCATCGACGCGGGGCTGCTCAAGCCCGCGGCGGAGGTGCTTGCGGTCGCGCAGCCCGTGGGCGGCAGCGCGAGCGATGCGACGCCCTTGTTTGTGACGATGCGCTACGGCGCAGGCCGCGTGGTGTATGCGGGCACCGACGAAACCTGGCGCCTGCGCTTTGGGCGTGGCGAGACGCTGACGGAGCGCATCTGGGTGCCCCTCGTGCGATTGCTCGCCAAGGGCAGCTTTGCAAGGCTGGGCAAGCCCGCAACGCTTGAGGCGAGCCCGTCGCAAGGCCTGACCAATCAGCCCGTGCGAATCGTTGCGCGATTGCTCGATCAGACGCTGCTGGACGCGCGCCCCGCGAGCCTGAGCGTGCGAGTGAGCTTTGGTGAGGGCGGTGGCTCAGGCAGCGTTGGCAGCGCAGCGCTCTCGCTCGCGCCGGTGGGCGTGGGGCAAGCGCTCGATGGTGCGCCCGCGCTCGCCACCTTCGCCGCGACCTACGTGCCCGAGCAGCCTGGCGAGTATGTGGTGCAGAGCGACGACCCGCTGCTTGCACAGCTGGGCCTCGAGGCCCGCTTTCGCGTCAGCCTGCCCGAGGACGAGCTGCGCCGCCCGCAAGCCGACCACGCGCTGCTCGCGAGCCTTGCCGACGCAACGGGCGGACGCGTGCTGCTGCCCGCGGACATTCTTGCGGGTAAGGTGCAGCTCGCGAGCCTGCTGCCCAATCGCGAACGCCGCACGCTGACCGCGCCCGACATCGAGACGCTGTGGGATAAGCCTCTGCCCTGGGCACTGCTCATCGCCCTGCTCGCGCTGGAGTGGGTGATTCGCAGGCTTGTGCGATTGAGTTGAGTGTCGGGTGGGTTGGGTGGTGCCGAGGCGTGCTTCGGGAGCCAAGCAGAGCGGCTTGAGCGCAGGCATTCGGGATTCGGGATTCGGCATTCGGGTTGCGCAGGCGGAGGCGAGCGACCGGCATGTCGTCGGCCAAGAGCCTCATCGAATGCCGAATGGCGAATCCCGAATACCTCGCCCCCAACCAAACTCCCCCTCAACACGCCCCGCCCGCGAGCAGCGACAGGAACGCAACCAGGTCCTCGTCCGCAGGAAAGAGCCCGTCGCGGTTGATGTCGATGCTGTCGCACCCGGGGCCATCGTCGTTGCCTGGGCCAAATCGCGTGCTGCACGGGCCCCCCGCGAGCACGCTCAGGAAGTCCACGAGGTCGGCATCGCTGGGAAAGAGCGAGTCGTTGTTGAAGTCGATATCGCTGCACGGGGCGGTGATGCTCGCGCCGCCCGTGTGCAGGGCGTCGAAGATGAAGCCCGCGATGTATCGCGCGCCCACAGACGTGAAGTGCACGCGGTCGGGGTCGATGTGCCCGCGGGCCAAGTGCTCGGCGAACGTCCCCGCTTCCTCAAACACATTGATGTACCCCGCGCCCGTCTCGAGCGCGACGTCGGCCATTGCAAGGTTCAGTCCAGGCAGCTGCACGCTGTCTGTGTCGTAGGTGCTCACGAGCACGATCCCGGCGCCGGGCACGGCGTTCTGGATGCGCTGCACGAGCGATGTCATGCGCGCCGCATACAGCTCGCGCCAAAAACTCTGGTCGTTCTGCCCGAGCATGATGATGACAAGGTCGGTGCCCAGCAGTTGCAACTGCTCGTCAAACACCGTCTCGCGCTGCAGAAAGTTCATCACGCCCCAGCCGCCGTTCGCCACCCGATGCACCCGCACGCCCGGGCCCGGGCGGATGTTGTTCTGCCCCAGGATCACCACCTGCCCCTCGCCACTGGGGTAGAACCAGGTCTGGCCATCGAAGCCTGAGCGTGCGATCTCGATCTCGCGCACCTCCAGCCCCTCCGCCTGGCAGAACACAAACTGCGACCCGCCATCCCACGTCGCGAGCAGATTGCCAAAGTTTGGGCCCGCGACGTATTGCACGCGCACGACGGGGTCCTGGGCAAAGATGAACGCCGCTGCGGGCTCGATGCCCGGGTTCCACATGCCCCACATGCCATCGAGCCCAAAGAAGGGCTGGCGGTCGCTGTTGATGATCCCGCGCGTCCAAGTGTCGGGCACGAAGCCACCCGTCCACACGCTGAGCGCCTGATACCCCTCGCCGCCATCGCCATACGCGAGCTGGAAGCGATCCCGCAGATAGCGGTGCGTGCCGTAGGTTCGGAAGGTCAGGCTGTCGCCTATGCAGACGATGTCCGCATCGCCCGACAGCAGAGCCTCGCGCGCGGGGGCGAATGCCTGCTCGAGGTTGAGCGATGGCGGCGCAGCGAGCACTGCGCCCGCAAACGCGAGAGAGCCAAGGGCGGACACGCGGCTGGTGCGGGTGAGTTTCATGATGCAAAGGTCGTGCGCTGAGCCCTTACGCGGGGCGGATGCGTGCGGATGCACCCCACGCGGGTGAGGGTATGTTGGCGGACCTTCGCGGAGCGTTATCGCCCGATTTGGGCCGCAAGATGAGCCCCGCCCCGCGCGTCGCGTGCGTTTGAACGCCCCCAGCACGCTCCGCATCTCGCCCGCTTTGTCCTACGCTGCACGCATGTCGATGCTCCGCGCCGCCGAAACCAAGGCCTTCTCCCCGCAGCAAGAGCAGAGCGCCCTCGATGCAGCCCAGGTCGTGGTGCGTGCCCACCAGGAAGTTTCGCAGTGGCTCCGCGTGGGCGTCACGCTGCCGCAGGTCGATGCGTTCGTGCGCGACTGCCTTGAGAAGCAAGGCGCCGCAAGCTGCTTCTATCAATACAAGCCCGGGCGGCGCATCCCGCCATTCCCCAGCCATGCCTGCCTCAGCGTGAACGACTGCGTGGTGCACGGCACCGCTGCGTCCGTCCGCCGACCCATGCAAGCGGGCGACGTGCTGAAGATCGACATCGGCTGCAAGTTTCGCGGCTGGATAGGCGACGCGGGCTGGACCTACGTGTTTGGCGAGCCCACGCCCAAGGTTGCACGCATGCTGCAGTGTGGCAAGGAGAGCCTGGCTGCGGGCGTTGCGGTGATGCAGCCCGGGCGAAAGCTGCACGACTTCGCCAAAGCCGTGCAGGGCGTTGTCGAAGGCAAGTACGGCTATCACCTTGTGCGCGGGCTGGGCGGGCACGGGCTGTTTGACCCCAAGCGAGGCCTGCCCACGCTGCACGGGCCCCCCTTCGTCGCCAACCGCATGCCCGATCGCTCCGAGCATGGCGAGAGCTGGCCCGATGGCCACACGCTGTGGGCCCCGGGCATGCTCGTCGCCGTTGAGCCCATGATCGGCGAGACCACGGGCGAGCTGGGCGAAAAGGCACCGGGCGAAGACTGGCCCGAGTGCATGGCCGACGGCTGCATGAGCGTGCACTACGAGCACGACGTGCTCATCACGGCTAGCGGCAATCGGGTGCTGACGGCTGGGCTTGAAGAGCTGGCAGACGTCGTGAGGCGCTAAGCCCGCGCCGCACACGTTATCCCCCCGCGCTTCCCTCGCCCCCCGGCAGCGTCATGCTCCAGGGGTTGAGATAGCTGTCGATGTCGGCCTTGCTGATTGGCTTGCCCGACAAATCCTTCGTGCCCACCACCGTCTCGTACGCGAGCTGCCGCACCGTCTTGCCTTCTTTGAAGGCCTGCTTCGCGAGTGCCGCGCTCGCGTCATACCCAATCACGGGCACGAGGCTGGTGCACATCGCCAGGCTGCCCTCGATGAGGCTCGCGCACCGCTTCTCGTCGGGCTGCAAGCCTGGGCTAGCGGGCAGCCCCGACAGCGCATCCCCCTCGTGCTTGCGCAACAGGTTGGTCTCAAACATCCGGCTCGCGTTGGCGATGAGATGAATGCTGTCGAGCAGGTTGGCTGCCATCATGGGCATCGCCACGTTCAGGTCCAGCAGGCTGCCCACGCCGCCGAAGCCGCCGTAGGTGATCGCGGCGTCGTTGCCCACCACCTGGCAGCAGACCATGATGAGGCTCTCGCAGATGACCGGGTTGACCTTGCCTGGCATGATGCTGCTGCCAGGCTGCACCGCGGGCAGCACCAGCTCGCCAATGCCGCAGCGCGGCCCGCTGCCCAGCCAGCGAATGTCGTTGGCGATCTTGCTCAGGCTCACGGCGATGGTCTTGAGGTGCCCGCTCGCCTCGACGTACGCGTCCTTGGCGTGCTGAGCCTCAAAGTGGTTTGTCGCCTCGCGAAAGTGCACGCGCGTGGTCTTTGTCAGCTCTGCTGCCACGAGCCTGCCAAAGTCTTCATGGGCGTTGATGCCCGTGCCCACTGCCGTGCCCCCCAGCGCGAGCTCGCTCAGCGTGTGCAGCGCGCGGTGCAGGCGCTCCTGCCCATGCCTCACCTGGCTCGCATAGCCAGAAAACTCCTGCCCCAGGCGGATGGGCGTCGCGTCGGCAAGGTGCGTGCGCCCGATCTTCACGATGCTGTCCCAGGCCTTGGCCTTCGCCTCGAGCTCCGCTGCCAGCGCATCGAGGGCGGGCAAAAGCTCATGCTGAATCGCGAGCGCGGCTGCGATGTGCATCGCCGTCGGGAACGTGTCGTTGCTGCTCTGCCCCATGTTCACATGGTCGTTGGGGTGCACGCCTCCGCCCGCGATGTAGGCCTTGTCCTTGCTGCTGCCAATCGCCGCATGCCGACGCAGGCACACGATGTTCGCGATCACCTCGTTCGCGTTCATGTTCGTGCTCGTGCCGCTGCCCGTCTGAAAGATGTCTACGGGAAAGTGCTTGGCAATGCCGCCAAAGCCCGTCAGCCCATCCTCGATCTCGCGGCAAGCCTCTTCGATCGCCTTGCACCGCGGCGCATCCAGCCGCCCCAGCGCATGGTTTGTGCGGGCGCAGCTCGCCTTCAGGATGGCATACGCCTTGATGATGCCCGCAGGCACCGGGCGGCCGCTCACCGGAAAGTTCAGCACCGCACGCTGCGTGCTCGCGCCATAGAGCACGTCGGCAGGCACCGTCATCTCGCCCATGGTGTCTTTTTCGATGCGGGTGGTGGGGGTGGTCATGCGCGATGATACGTGGTTGCGCGCCCGTTTGGTAGTGTGTGTGCGCGGTGGCGATGGTCACACCAGGTCACACCAGATTAAACCAGGTTAAACCGCTCGGCATGAAAGTCGCCCATCTCCACGCCCAGCCCGCTCAGGTGCTGCTCGATGGCGTTCATCATGGGCGTGGGCCCGCAGATGAAGCACTCCAGGCGCTTCCCGCTGCGCGACCACTCGCGAATCTCCGGCGCGTGCGCATCGATGAGCTCGCGCGTGATCATCCCGCTCTGCACGCGCACGTTCGCGGGCAGGTTCGCAAGGCTGGCAGAGCCGGGCATCGTGCCCAGCACAAACACCACGCGCAGGCTGGGCATGCTGCTTGCCCGCTGCACAAGCTCCTCCCGGTGCGGCAGGCTTTCCCAGTCCTTGGCTCCATAGAAGAGCCACAGGGGCCGCGCGTCTCCGCGATCGGCAAACGTGCGAATGTGGCTGAGCATGGGCGTGATGCCAATGCCCCCCGCAAACAACGCAAACCCCGCCGCGTCGCGATGCCGATCTGCCGAGAGCGCACCAAATGGCCCATCCACGAATGCGCGCTGTCCGGGCTTTGCCTCGCGCACGCGGCGCGTCCAATCCCCAAGCTCCTTGATCGTGAACTCCACGCTGCCGTCTTTCTTTTCGGCACTGCCCGAGAAGCTAAAGGGGTGCTCACGATCGGAGAATGGGCTGTCCCACAGCGTGATCCACGCAAACTGTCCGGGCGCAAACCGCAGCCCCGCGTGCCCATCGGGCTCGAGCGTGAGCACCACCGCGCCCCCAAGCTCGGGCTTCACGCTGCGCACCCGCCAGGGCCTGCGCAGCTCGAGCATGGGCTTGAGCACGCGCACATACGCAATCAGCAGCACAAACGCGCCGGTGTAGACCAGCCACAACGCCCGCTGCCAAGGCTCAGCCAGATAGTGCCCCACCAGCAGCACGTGCGCCACCGCCAGCGCCACCGCCAGCATCGCAAGCACCGCATGCCCGCGCCGCCACGCGTCGTATGAAATGCCAAGCTGCTTGCGCCGCACCGACACCACGATGAGCGCCAACAGCGCCACCACGCTCGCCGTCCCCAGCCAAAAGGGCCACGGGTGCGTGAAGGGCCTTTGCTTCATCTGCTCCCACCGCGTGACAAACAGCAGCAGCGGGTGCAGCAGCACGAGCACGACCGACACCACCGAGATCGCGCGATGGAACGCGTACACCACGTCGCTGCCGTAGGGCGCTTTGAGCCACGGGAACCGCGCGGTGAGCGCAAACTGCAAGCACATCATCGCGAGGCCCACAAACCCCAGGCCCACGCTCAGTTCTGTCCAAAAGCTCCGCCCAGGCTGGGGCGTGCCCGAGAGCTCGTGCGTCAGCAGCACAAACCCCAGCGGCGCGAGCGACAGCGCGAGGTAGGCCCCGCCCCAGAGTGCGCCCGTGATGAGGTGCGTGCTGCGCATGCTCGTCTGCCCGGCTGAACCCCTCGCACACTTTCATCCCATCACTGCAGTCCAAGTCGTGCCATCTCAGCAGTTAGTCCTCGCCCGCCTGCATGTCACCCAAGTTGCGAAACGCAGCTTCGTAGGCTCGCACATACGTCGCCGCAACTTGCCCCGCCTCCGCATCCACGCTCCGCAAGGGCACCACGCTGCGAAACGTATAGAGCTTGTCGTGCGAGCGAAAGTGCTCGACGTTGCCTATGGGCTGCGACACCCCAAGCTCCGCAAGCTCTTCGTCGATCAGCTCGCTCAGCTTGTCCCCCGTGTGCACCAGGTCCGCCTCGATGGACTGGCTGAGGTATCGCTCCTTGGTCTGGAGCGCAACCCACAGCTTCCCATCCTCCCACATCAGGCGATACGCCGCGGGCATGCCGCTGCCGAGGGCCTCCGCGGTCAACATCGTGGGCGACGCAGCCGGGGTCAGTTCCCCCGCGCCGCACACGCTCGCTGCATCAAGCGCCGCTTTCGCGTTCGCAAGCAGCGCGGGCAGGCCCGCAGGAGCGGCGTGGGCGGACGGGCTGGGCGAAGCAGTGGGGGGCATAAGCACATCCAGCATACCGCCCCCGCCGCGCGAGATTGTGGAGCCGACAATCGATATTGCCCGCCCCGACCCCGCTGCGTATAGTTCCCTCCCAGGGGCGTGAGCAATCACACCCGGGAAACCACCATTGCCCAGGTGGCGAAACTGGCAGACGCGCTACCTTGAGGTGGTAGAGCCCGCAAGGGTGTGCAGGTTCAAGTCCTGTCCTGGGCACTTTGTCTTCTCCGCATCGCATCGAGCTCCCGCTCGATGCGATTCTGTTTTTGCGTCGCGCGCTCGCGATACCCTCTGCCGCACGCTCCGCTCGCCCCCCTCCCCATGGCTACGCCCTCCCCTCTCGAGCCCTTGCTCACATCCGCTGGTGCCGTCCTCATGCACTATGGCGAAGATGCCCACAGCGTCGCCGCCGCGGCGGCTGATGTCGCGACCCAGCAGCAGGGCGAGCCCGTGCCCGAGCAAGCAGTTGCCCCGCGCGGCGTCGCGCTCGTTGCCGCCTGCGGCCCGGTCGAGATCGAGTACGCCGCGATGCGCAAAGGCTGTGGCCTCTTCGACAGCGCCCATCGCTCCGTGCTCGAACTGCGCGGGCCCGACCGTCTGGATTTTCTCAACCGCATGCTCACGCAAGAGCTGAAGGGCTTGCCCGCAGGCAGCGTGCGTCGCAGCTTCTGGCTCAATCGCAAGGGTCGCATCGACGCCGATATTCGGCTCACGCACCTCCCGACGCGCACGCTGCTCGACGTCGACATGCTCGCCGCGCCGCGCACGCTGAAAGGCCTCGGAGCCTACATCATCACCGAGGATTGCGAACTGCTCGACCGCGCACAGTCCCTGCACGTGCTGAGCCTGCACGGCCCCACAGCCTGGGACGTCGTTCGCACCGCCGCCGCCGACCCTGCACTGGTGGGCATGCCAGAGCTCGCCCCCAACACCGCCATCGAAACCACCATCGCCAGCGCACCCATTGTCGTCTCGCGCGATGACCTCGTTGGCGAGTGCGGCCTGCACCTCTGCATCCCCACCGAACGCGCGGTCGACGTTGCCCGCGCCCTCATCGCCAGTGGCCACGACCCGCACCATCACGAGCCCGCCGAGAGCCCTGGGCGTGCGTTGCGCGTGCTGCAAAGTGGCGGCCGAGGCCTGGGCCTGCACCTCGTGGGCTGGCACGCCCTGAACCTTGCTCGCCTCGAAGCCGGCACCCCCATCTACAACATCGACTTTGGCCCGCAAAGCCTTCCTGCCGAGACGGGCGTGCTGCACGACCGCGTCAGCATGACCAA
>JAIYDA010000023.1 GCA_027487735.1 Planctomycetaceae bacterium
CTCAGCACGCTCACGAACGGGTGCTGCCCGCCCGCGGCAAGCTCGCGCTGCGCCGCATCGCTGCTTGGGTTCTGCGTCTCGCCCTTCACCCAGCGTGCGTTGCCCTCTTGCAGCCAGGCAAGGGCCTGGGCAGCGGTGGGGGCCTCAGAGGCATGCTCAGTCGGTGTTGCCGTTGCGTGGGCCGGGTCGACCGTGGCTGGCGCAGCATCCTTCGCGTCGCTGTGTTCATCCGCATGCGGCGCAGCCCCGGCAGCAGCTGCCTGCGCGGGCGTGCTCGCCTTCGCGTCGTGTGCGTCATGCTTTGCGCTGGGCTTGTCGTCGTGCTTGTCGTCATGCTTCGGCGCAGGCCGGCGCGACAGCATGCTCTTGCGCTGCGTGCCGCCACTCGCTCCCGCTGCTTCGCCCTGCGTGTCCGCCTTCGCGACTGTGCCATCGCCAAGGGCCGAAGTTGCAAGGCCAGCCACCAACACCAACGACAGAGCAAGCACGTCGCGCATAACACCTCCGGAGGCACAGGGCGTGGCAAGCAAGCACCACCAACCCCGCAACGCTCATCGGCGGTGCTCTCCCCCGCTCCGCACGCAAATCCGGACATCCGCCAGCGGCAAACACCCCGCCCGTGCGCTGCATGCCGTGTGGAACGCCTGGCGCGATCGTGCCGCCCTACGCAGCACCAGAATCCTGGGGGGCCGTCGTCGCCGCCCAGCCGCACAGCTCGCGAATCCTTCTCGCAGCCACCACGCTCGCTTGCTTGCCCTCAAAGGTGCGCAGCACGGCGCGAATCGCATCGACCTGCTGCTCGCGCTCGCCCGCATCGCTGATGAGTCGCTGCGCAATCCGCACGATGGGCTCAGCCCCGCCATAGTGCGGAATCAGCTCGGGTACGATCCTCCGCCCCGCAAGAATGTTGGGCAGCGAAAAGCTCTCGACGTTCATGAGCGCCGTCCGCGCCAGCTGGTAGATGAGTGGGTTGCTCTTCTTGTAGAACACCACCATGGGCTTGGCCTGCTTTGCCACCTGCAGCGTCACCGTGCCGCTCTTCACGAGCGCGATGTCGCACCAGCGCACCACCGCGTCGGTGTCCTGCGTCACGATGCGCAGCGCCGGGGGCCATCCGCGATCATGCGTCTGCCCCTGCGCCGAGAGCCCCCGCGCCACCGTCTCGCTCGTCGCTGCCACCACGCCCACCGCAGTCGGAAACTGCGCGAGCAGATCGTGAAATGCATCGAGCAGAATCGGAAAGTGCCTGCGCAGCTCGTCGGGCCTGCTGCCCGGCATGATCGCGATGCGCGGGTGCCCATCCCCAAAGCTCGACGCGCGCCGATCGAGCTCTGTCATGTCCAGCGCATCGTCAAACAGAAAGTGCCCGACAAAGTCCGCCTGCACGCCCCGATCGCGAAAGTACTTCTCTTCAAAGGGCAGGATGCACAGCACGTGGTCGCTCAGGCGACGCATCTTGCGGATGCGCCAGCTTCCCCACGCCCAAATCTGCGGCGCAACCAAGTGCACCACGCGCGTCCCGCGCTGCTTCGCCATCGCGCAGATCGACCAGTTCGCCGCCGGGCTGTCGACGGGTATGTGCGCCGCGATCGGGCTTGGCCCGCGCTTGTTGTCGTCCATCCATCGGGCGATGCGCTTGTTCAGCCGCAGGTGGCTCATCACCTTCGCTGGGCCCGGTAGGCCCATCACCGCGTCGTCGCCCGTGCGCTCCAGCACCTGCGCCCCCGCGCGGTGCATCTTGGGCCCGCCATACGCAAAGATCGTGATCGACGGATCCTGCTCGCGCAGCTGCGCAATCACGCTGCTGGCGTGATCGTCGCCGCTGGGCTCAAAGGCCGTGAAGAGCAGTGCGCGGGGTTGGGTGCCTTGATTGGGCAAGAGGTCGTGTTCGCAAGAACCAATGCAAATGACTGCCGAAAGAGACGGACCACGCCCACGCGAGCGGTGTCACCCTCTCCCTCTGCCGGTGCCAAGCTTAGAGCCCCGCCGTCGCCAGCCACGCGCTGGGCTTGCGGTCCAGCGCAATCGCAATCGCCAGCAGCGACTCCAGGCTGGGCAAGTGCGCCCCGCGCTCAATGCTGCTGAGCTGACTAATGCTCACGTCGCTCGCCTCGCCCAGCTCCTTCAGCGTCCAGCCTCGCTCCGCCCGTGCCAGCCGCAGTTGCCGCCCAAGCTCCATACGCAGCTTGTCCTCAGGTCGCTGCGCCAGCCCCAGCGCCTTCACGGCCTGTGCCATGCTGCGTTCCAGCTCAGAGAATGGAAAAGGCTTCGCGATGTAATCAAACACATCGAGCTTGAACGTGCTGCGCATCGTGTCCATCGATGGGTGCCCCGTCAGCACGATGACGCACAACTGCGCCCACCGCTTCCGCAGCTCCGCCAGCACAGCCTCGCCCGAATACGCCCCCATCTTCATGTCCAGCAGCACGACATCGGGCAGCCTCGCTTGGCAGAGTTGCAGCAGCTCCTCAGGCGTTGAAGCCGTGCGCACATCATGCCCGCGCTCGTCCAGCTCCGTCGCGAGAAACTGACGAAAATCCGGATCATCATCGAGTGCAACGATGCGGAGACGGGGCATCGCGGGGGCTGCTTCTTCCATGCCCGCAGTTTAGCGGCTCTCGGCCCCGCCTGAGCGACTCACGCCCTTGCCCTCATCCTGCGCTTCGCCGGGCATGGGCAGCAGCACCTCAAACTTGGCACCGGTGGGCCCAAGCCCCGCCTCGGGCTCGCTGCGATTCTTCGCTGCCAGCACGCCCCCATGCTCACGCACGATTCCCTCCGCCACCGCAAGCCCCAGCCCCGTGCCCTTCGCATCCAGCCTCGTCGAAGCGAATGGCTCAAACAGCCGCGCCAGCATCTCCGGCGCGATGCCAGGTCCGTCATCACAGATCGTGATGCTCACCCAGCACTTGCCGTCGCGCGTCATCACGCTCGCGCTCACCACCACGCTCCCCGCCCGCTGCGACACCACCGCGCGCCCCACGATCGCATCCACGCTGTTGCGCAGCAAGTTCACCAGCACCTGCGTGATGCGATCGCCATCGCAAGGCACCATCAGCTCCGCGGGCACGAGGCTGCGAAGCTGCACGCTCGCCGCTCCGCGATCAAGCTGCACCAGCGTCATCGCCTCATCCACCAGCGTGCCCAGCCGTGCCTGCGCCACGCGCGGCGGTCGCACCCGCGCATAGTCCAGCAGTCCTTCCGACAGCCGCTCCAACCTCCCAACCACCCGCACCAACAAGGCAGCCTCATTCGCCGACAGCGTGCTCCCCTGCCCCACACCCCGCTGCACCTTCTCCGCAAGCCCCTTCACCACCGCCAGCGGCGTGTTCAGCTCGTGCGCGATGCCAGCGCTCAGCACCCCCAGCCCCGCCAGCCGATCCGCATCCGCCAGGTTGCGCTGCGCCATCTCCAGCAGCTCGTTCTTGCGCTTCAGGTCGCCCGCGATCTCCTCCACCCGCAGCAGGGCTGCGTTCGTGCGCTGCTCCAGCGTGCGCAGCCGCGTCACCGTCTCGTTCCGGCTTCGCATGATCGCCCCGAGCTCATCGCCCGGAATCTCGCCCTCAGGAATGATCTCTTCGTTTCCCTTCCCCAGCCGCACCGCATCATCCGCCCGCAGCAGTCTCCGAACAGGCAGATACACACCCCCGGGCAGCACAAACAGCTCAAGCACCACCACGATAAACCCATACACCACCAGCAAGCTCGCCACCTGCAACGCCTGCAGCCGCCTCACCTCGCTGCGCAGCGTCTCACTCTGCGTGCGCAGCACGATGAACCGCTCCCGCTCACCCTGGCCTCCGTTTCCCCCTTGCAGCACGCTCTGCAATCGCATCGCCCCCGCAGGCCCTCCGCTCTCACTCGCGATGATCCCACCCCGCTCATCCAGCTCAATCAGCCGCACCGCATCCGTCGCGCTCAGCCCCACCTCGCTCGCCGTGCCCACGCTCCAGCTCCACGCGTCATTCTGCCGCTCGCGCAGCCGCTCCAGCACGCCCCCAATCTCCGCGGCATCCATTCGCGCCAGCGCCCGCCCCGTCGATCGCAGCACCGTTAGCGCCCGCTCGCCCTCCGCCTGCTGCACCACGTCTCGCATGCCCACGTGCAGCGTCAGCAGCAGCGCCGCCGCGAGCACGAGCCAAAACGCCGTGTGCAGCACGATCAGCTTCTTGCGAATCCGCATCCCCGAAAGCCACCCGGGCCTTGTGTCGGGCACCGCCACGCTCCGCAGGCGACGCAGATCAAACACAGGCGGGATCGCAGGCAGCGCGGGCAGCCCGCGCCGCTTCGCCTGCGGTGCCACGCCGCCTGGCACAGCGTTCCCACGCCCATCGCCGCGCCCATCGTCATGCCCAACTTTGCCAGGGCCTTCCATGCGCAAACCGTAGTGGCCCGCAATGATGCAGCGTGCTCGACGCCCCAGCCCTGTCATCATCTGCCGCAACGCCTGACACCTGCGACATCGCCGTCATCGGCGCTGGCGCAGCAGGCCTCTTCGCAGCCATCTTCGCCGGTCGCGCTCTGGGTAGTGCGGGCACCGTCGTCGCGCTCGACGGAGCCAAGAAGCTCGGCGCAAAGATCCTCGTCGCCGGTGGCGGGCGATGCAACGTCACGCACCACGTCGTCGACGAGCACCAATACGCCGGCACATCCCGCCCTGCCATCCGCAATGTGCTGGGCAGGTTCAGCGTCGACCGCACCATCGCCTTCTTCGCCGCCCAAGGCGTCGAGCTGAAACAAGAAGATACAGGCAAGCTCTTCCCCACGACCGACGACGCCAACACCGTGCTCGATGCCATCCTCGCCGCAGCACGCGACGCACGCGTGTCGCTGAGGCACCCCTGTCGCGTCGAAGGTATCGCACGCGCGAGCGAATCGCCCGATGGCTCAGCGTTCCGCATCTCGTGCAGCGATGGCACCACGCTGCGAGCCCGGCGCATCGTGCTCGCCACAGGCGGCATGGCCCTCCCGCGCACAGGCTCCGACGGCTTGGGCTACACCTTCGCCAAGCAGCTCGGCCACACCCTCACCAGCCACATCTTCCCCGCGCTCGTCCCGTTGCTGCTTCCCAAAGGCCACTGGGCCACGCAGCTCAGCGGCATCAGCGTGCAAGCAACGCTCCGCGTCGTCTTGCCCAAAGCTCCGCTCCCCGCTGCGATAGGCGAAGCACGGAGCAACGCGATCGACGCCCTCAAACCCACCGCGAGTTTCAGTAGCAGCGTGCTCTTCACGCACTTTGGCCTCTCAGGCCCCGCCGTGCTCGACGTCAGCCGATACTGGTCCTGCACGCAGCCCCAGCAAGGTGGCGCTGCCTCAGCCGCAGGTATCCTGCTCGCAAGCTGGCTTCCCCTCGCCACGCGAGCAGCCGCCGACGAAGCATTGACCAAAGGCCTCAAGGTCACCATCAAGCGCTGGCTCACCGAGCAAGGCCTGCCCGAGCGCATCGCGCTCGCGCTCCTGACCGAAGCAGGCCTGCCCGCCGACCAAACCACCCAAGGCCTCAGCCGCGCACAAAGACTGTCGCTGCTTCGCGCCCTCTACGCCTGTGAGCTGCCCATCGCGGGCGACCGAGGCTTCACCTTCGCCGAAGTCACTGCGGGTGGCGTCCCCCTCAACGAGGTCCGCCTCGACACGCTCGAAAGCCGCCTCTGCCCGGGCCTCCACCTCTGCGGCGAAATCCTCGACGTCGACGGCCGCGTAGGGGGCTTCAACTTTCAATGGGCCTGGGCCAGCGGCTTCGTCGCCGGCACCGCAGCCGCCGCACTGCTCACAGCACAATCGCAATCGCCCCAACCTTGAGCGTGCTCCGCGCGAGCCCCGCGCGTTACACACTCCCCCAAGCCCTTCCCCTCTCATCTTGCTCTCTCTCTCAGTGCCTATGTGCTGAAAAACGACCTACCCCCCGCGCTGGTCACCACCACCCCGCCTCAATCCGTGATCCGCCGAGGCCACGCCGTGCTCACTAGCCGAATCGCGGGCGTCTGCAAGTCGTTGGCAAACCGCGCCGCCTGGAAGTCATTGGGCATCACCGTCAGGTCAAACGTCGCCTGCCGCAAGCGCGGTCCCACGTCATACTCCAGCCGAAAGCTCACCTCGCGCACGCCCGTGAGCATGGGCTGCTGCGCCACCACCGTGGGCGCCGATGCCGCGCCGGTCTGCTGCATCTCCACATACCACAGCTCATACGGAGCAATCGTCGTGTCCGAGGCGTCCCGCCGCTCGATGCGCACGATCTTCATGGGCCACGCCCCGGGCGTGGTCGTCACAAACTCAATCGACGTGCTCGTGAGCGGGTTCTGCGCAGGGTTCAGCACGTCGTTAGGAAATGGCCCAAAGTCCGTGCCCGTGCGGATCATCCCCATCACCCGGTGCATCACCATGCGCGACACCACCTGCGTGCTCGCGCTCTCCGTCGTGTCCTTATACGCCTTGAAGCTGCTGTTCAGCGCAGCCAGCGTCGCCGCCAGCAGCGTGCCCATGATCATGAGCGACACCAGAATCTCAACAAGGCTGAACGCGCGCCGCACCCGCGGCAGTGGGGGAGTGCTCTGCATGATGGTCACGATCCTTCCGAGTATGTGCTCGCGATGCGATCAAACTGCAGAGGCAGCATCAGCCCCTGGGGCAGCCGCATCTCCGGGTCAAAGCGAAGGCGAATCGCGCCAAATCCATTGAACAGCACCGCCGTGCTGCCCGGGGGCTGCGGGGCCGTGCCGGGCACGTCCTCAAAGCCATCCCCGTCCGTGTCCCACCCCACGATGCGCTGCCCCGCGCCATTCACAGGCAGCGCGTCGGGGTCGATCGCTTCGCTATCGCCGTCATCAGGCCCGAAGTACCCGAGCGTGCTGTTGTAGTTCGCAGGGTTGCCCAGCGGGTTGCCCAGCGCATCCTGCATGGGCCCCTCGCCCAGGCGAGGCTCGAACGTCAGCAGCAGCGCACCATCAATCGTCGCGTTCCCGCGCACATCCAGCACGCCCGCGATGATCGCCCCCTGCAACGCCACGTTCTGCGTCTGCGGGCTATTAAACGTCCCGATGTCCACCGAGTAGTTCGGCGCCATCATCGAGCTCGTGCTCAGCACGTCCAGGTCCGCCGCGTCGGGGTTGTAGCTCGCGCTGGCGTCCAGCGGGTTCTGCTTCGCAAACCGCGTGCTCCCCGTGAACTGCAGCTTGTTGCGAGACTGCGAGTACGTCACCGGCGTGTCCGTCACGATCGAGCCCACAAATAGGCAGTTATGGAACCGCAGGTTGTTGCTCAGAGCCTTCGTGTCCGTGATTCGCCTGCCCGCAATGACCAGCGGCTCGGGCAGATTGTCATACCCCGTCGTGAACGCGATCTCGTTGTTCGGGATGTCCGCCTTGTCCAGGGGCGGGTTCGCCATCAGAATCATCTGCGTTGGAGGCGTCGCCGACGAAGGCAGCATCGCCGGATAGCTCGTCTCGCCCGCCGCATCGCCATACACATCCCGCGGCACCGCAGGCACAGGCCGCGCGCCCGAGCTGGGCTGCCGCAGCTTGCCATACTCGCTCCACAGCACGTTGTTGTTGTCCGTGTGGCTCCGCACCCACGTCACCCCGATGAACCAGCAGTTCTCGAAGTACGCGTTCGTGCCCATGGGGATCTGCACATCCCGGAACACGATGTTCTTGTACACCGGGCGGTAGTACCAATCGCTGAACGTCGGGCTATTGAACGGCATCTTCTCGAAGTACGCCGTCGCAAAGTTGTCGGGCAGCCCGTCGTTGTCCGCGTCCGCCGAAAGCACCTGCACCACCGGCGCAGGCCCCGACGGAACAGGCGTGGGCGACGCAGTCTGCGCCGCAAACGTCCCGCCATTGGCCGCGAGAATCAGGTCATTCCGCGTCGTCGCAAAGCTCGAAGCACTGATCAGCGGCAAGTCCGTGTCGTCCACCTGAAACACCTGCGCCGCGCCCCCATCGCGCGTACGCACGCCACCCTGCAGCTTGGGTGCCGTCGCGCCGCGCGCAGCCACCCAGTCGCTCTTCGACACCTTATAGCTCTGCGTGCCGCGAATCTTCACGTAGCGATCGCGATAATCCAGGAATCCATCAAGATATCCCAGCACCTGATCGCTGTTCGCAGCCGTGTCCGGGTCGACATCCAGGAACACCTCCGTCGTTTGTCGCCGCCCGTCGCCGTTGGTGTCAACGAACCCCCACAGCCCGTTGCGGTTGCGATCCGGATAGCTGCTGTCGATCAGCTCAAACAACCCTGAGTCGATCAGCACGCCCGACCCATCACTAAACTCCGCACGCGACACGCGACCATCCGTGTTCGAGTCAAACCGCTTGATGAACAAGTCAAACTCGTCCACGAAGCCATCGCCCGTCACATCGACCAGCGGCTTGTTCGCAGGGTTCGGCTCCGTGTCGTTCATCTCCGTAATGCCCGCGCCCTCAATCGCGTGCCCAACGCGCAGACGATTGTCACCATCCACGTCGTTCGTCGCAACCTTCGCATAGAAAGGAGTCAGCACCGCATCCAGCGTCGCATCCACCCCGCGAAAGTCCGACTTCGCAATCAGCGGATCGCCGTTGTTGAACGTCACGTCGCTAAACCGCAGCCCAAGGTCGCCCGTCACCTGCACGTTCCGCCCCAGCATCACGCGGCTCGGCGCAATGATCGCGTGCGGCAACCGCTTGCCCAGCTCAAAGTCCGTCGTCAGCGTCCGCGTCACGGGCATGCCATTGCGGCTATACGCAAAGTCATACCCCGTCACGATCGCGCGCACGCGGAACGTGCTGCCCACGTTCAGCGGTGCATAGGTCACCGTATACCCAAGCGCGGGGTTGCCATCCGCGTCATACTCCGTCACCGTGAGGGGCGTGAACACCCACGACGTCGCCCGCGTCCCCGCAGGCCGCACCGTGGGGCCATCCGCGATCGTGGGCGAGTCCACGCCAAAGCCACCCACCGTGTTCTGATCCAACGCATGCAGCTCGCGCACCGCAGCCGCAAGGCTCGCGGGGTCTGCAAGGTCCTGCCGCCCAAACTGGCTCGGCACGATGTCATAGGTCGCCAGCCCGCTCATCGCACCGCGCCATACGTTCCATCCAAACGTCTGCGTCACGCTGCTGTCCGCCATCAAAAACCGCTGCGCACCCTCAAACAGCCGCCGCCCCGACACCTCAAGCCCAGTCTCCGCCGCCGCGCGAGCCCGATTCACGTGCAGGTGCGTCGCCGCCGTCTTGATGTTGCCCCGGCTTGCAATCGCCATCGCCGCGCTCAGCGAGCCAAACATGATGAGGAACATCATCGCCAGCACCGCAGCAACACCCTTGCGCTTACCCGGGCGCGCCTTCGCGAGCGCCCGCCGTTGCGCGGGGCTCAGCCCCTCGTGCATGCAGATCGCTGCGCCGGTGGTGCTTGCCATCGTGTGCACAGTGCTCGGGGTTGTCGGTCGTGCGACCATAGTGTGTTTGCCTTCTCGCTTGCGTTCCACGCCTCTCAAACCAGCCCATCCAGCCCAATCCGATGCTCTTCGCTTACTTCGCCGGCACCACCCACGACAACCGCGTGATCTCCGTCGCCGTCGCGTCCGTCACGCCCTGATACTCCACGATCACCGTCACCCGCAGCGGAAACTTGTCGATCGCGATGAAAGGCAGCTGCGTCGTCGCCGCCTGCTGATAGCTGTCGTCGCGAGCCAGCGTCGTGTTGTACGGATCAACCTTGTCCACGATCACACGCTGCGTCCACCCCTGCAAAGGCACCGTCACGCCCGAAGCCGTCTCGACGATACCCGTCAAGTCAATCTCCGGAATCACCATGCCGCTCGCGTTGATAGGCCCCGTAAACGTGCCCCCCAGCCCGAACGTCACGCCATCCATGTCGTCCACGTCGTCCAGGTCAACCACCGCAACCTCATTCGCCTCGCGACCCCACCCAACCGCAGCGCCACCGCTGAGCGACAGCCCAGTCACCGGGTCATGCCGCCGCAAGTGTCTGGAGAACTCACGAATCTCCTGAGCCAAGAACATCCCCGTCGCCGCCTGGCTCGACCATCCATTGCTGCGAATGAAGCTGCTCTGCGCATCCACAAAGGCCAGCACGCCCACGCCGATGATCACGAGCGCCATGAGCGACTCGAGCAGCGTGAAGCCCCGCCGACGACAGCCCAAGCCGCTGCGCTGCCTCCCCACGGTGTTGTGCCTGCGCGTGTCCATATGGGCCCTCGCCTCCACCCTGCCTCCCACTCCAACTCTGCATTCCATTTCGCGCTACTTCACCAGCTGGCTCATCTTGAAGATGGGCAGAATGACGGCCATAGCGATAAAGCCGACCACCGACCCCATCAACAGGATCATGATGGGTTCGATAAGGCTCGTCACCGCCTTGATCTGGTCCTTCAGCTGCTTCTGATAAAACCCGCTGATCTCATCCAGCACCTCGCCCAGCTTGCCGCTCTCTTCGCCAGCCGCGATCATCTGCACCACAGCGCGAGGCAAGGTGTTGTCCTTGCCCAGCACCGTCGTGATCTTCTTGCCCTGCTTCACCGAAGCGTGGATCTTCTTCCACAGCCCGCGAAACTGCGTATTCCCCGCGATGTCGCTCGTGATGCTCAGCGTGTCCAGCATGGGCACGCCAGCGTTGATCAGCTGCCCCATCGTCTGCAAGCTCCGGCTGATGTACAGCGACCGGAACATGTTCTTGACCACCGGGATCGACAGCTTCGCCTTGTCCGCCCAGAACTGACCAACCTCCGTCCGCAGGAACGCATACATCGCCCCGCCCATCACAAACACCGCCGCCGCGATGATGTACCAGTTCGCCACCATGAACTTGCTCAAACCCATCAGGAACTTCGTCGCCCAGGGCAGCACGTCCTCCTTGCCCTCAAACACCGCACCAAACCGCGGCAGCACGAACGTGAGCAGGAAGATCGTCACGCCCACCGCGAGCGTTCCGATGATGCCCGGATAGATCGCCGCGCCCACCACCATCTTCTGCGTCTCAATCTGCTGCCCGATATACGCCGCGATGCGGTCCAGCATCTTGCTGAAGCTGCCCGACATCTCCGACGCCTTCACCATGTTCTGATACAACGGGTTGAACAGCTTCGGGTGCCGCGCAATCGCCTCGCTGAACTGCTTGCCGCCCTCCACGTCCTGCTTCAGCTGAAACAGCACCTTCTTGAAACCTGCGTGCTGCGTCTGCTCCGCAATGCCCTCGAGCGCGGCACGCAGGTTGATGCCCGCGCGCACCATCACCGCCAGCTGCGTCGTGAAGTCCAGAACGTGCTTCTGGTTGGGCTTCCCGTTGTTCAGCTCCTTGATCTTGCCAAGCAGGCTGTTCGCGCCCTCAAAGGCCTTGATGGGCGACACGCTCAGCACGTGCGCACCCTGATTCCGCAGAATCGCCGCCGCCGCCTGCACGCTGTCCGCAACGATCGTGCCCCGCTGGGCCGCGCCGCTCTGCGTCCGAATTGTGTACTCGTAGGTGGGCATGGTTGTTGCTTTCGCTCTGCTCAATCCCTCTGGTCACGTTCCAACTACGCCGCCAGCTGCTTCTCCAGCTTGTCCGGATACGCCGCCTGCGCGATCGCATCATCACGGCTGATGTACCCGTTGAAGTACAGCTCCGAGATGCTGCTGTCCAGGCTGCACATACCCAGGTTCCGGCTCGTCTCGATCACGTTGGGAATTTCAAACGTCCGCGCCTCGCGGATCAGGTTCCGCACCGCAGGCGTGCACAGCAGCGTCTCAACGCCAGGCACCATCCCGGGCTTGTCCACGCGGCTGAACAGCGTTTGGCTCACCACAGCCTGCAGCGTGTTCGCAAGCATCGCGCGAATCTGGTTCTGCTGGTTCGCCGGGTACATGTCGATGATGCGCTCCACCGTCTGGCTCGCGTTCATCGTGTGCAGCGTGCTCAGCACCAAGTGCCCCGTCTCCGCCGCCGTGATCGCCAGCGCCGCCGTCTCCAGATCGCGCATCTCACCCACGAAGATGATGTCCGGGTCCTGACGCAGCGCGTGCTTCAATCCGCTCGTAAAGCTCGGCATGTCCTGCCCGAGCTCACGCTGCTCAATCACGCACTGCTTGCTCTCAAACACATACTCCACCGGGTCTTCCAGCGTGATGATGTGCTTCTTATACCGCTGGTTCATCGCCTCGATCATCGCCGCAAGCGTCGTGCTCTTGCCCGAGCCCGTATCACCCGTCACCAGCACCAGCCCGCGCGGCAAGTACGTCAACCGCGCAATCACCTCGGGCAGGTTCAGCGCAGCCAGCGGCGGCACCTTCGTCTTGATGCCACGCATCGCGATGCCGATCATGCCGCGCTGCATGTGCGCATTCACGCGATACCGGCACAGCCCCTCCGCCTGATACGAGAAGTCCACGTCCTTGTTCCGCTCGAAGAACGCGCGGCTCTCGGGCGACGTCATCTGCTCATAGAACGACCGCGCCGTGTCCTTCGTGATGACCCCATACTTGTCCATGGGCGTCATCACCTGGTTCACGCGCATCACAGGCGGGCTGCCAGCGATCAGGTGCACATCGCTCGCCCCCGCATCAAATGCCGTCTTGAGAACAATGTTCAGGTCCACTGGTGGCGCTCCCATGCAGTCGTTCCGCGTGTGCCTCCCCTTGCTCGGGGCCTGCGCACTCGCGTCTCTTGCATCGGCGATGCATCACCATCGGTTCACCTTCCCCATGCCCCCAAACCCGCCACCGCGCCCGCGCACGCGCTGCGCGAAGCATCCCAGCCCGCACAAACCCACCACCCCTCACACACCGCACGCCTTCTCCCGCTGCACGTCCTCCTGCCACACCCCATGCCGCCCCAGCGCAGCGATCACCTGCGGTGCCGTCTCCTGCGTGTAGTCCACCACCTCCGCCCGCCACCCAAGCTCCCGCGCCGTCGCCACGTTCTCCGCAAGGTCATCAAAGAACAGCACGCTCTCCCCGCTCATACCCACCCGCTCCTCAAACAATCGATAAATCTCCTTCCCAGGCTTCAGGCACCCCAGCACATGGCTCGCATGCATGTGCTTCGCAAGCCCCGCCGTCGGAAAGTCCGCCGGTCGCTTCTCCCCAGGCACGATCCGCGCCCAGTGACTCGCACACGTGTTGCTCAGCACCGCCGTCTCAATCCCCGCCGTGCGGTTCAGCCGCAGCAACACCCGATCCATCCCCGCATACTCGCGCTTCAGCCACCCCGCATGAATCGCACGAATCTCCGCCTCGCTATACAACCCCCCGCACGCCGCCGTCATCGCCGCGAAGTACTCCGCCGTCGAGATCTTCCCCGTCGTGTACAGCGTGTTCACCTCCCGCCGCCGCGCCACCAACGCGCCATCCATCGCCCCCACCCGTGTCGGCAGCCCCACATACCCGCACGCCTCATCCCAGCTCCGACAGTGGCGCAGAATCACCCCGCCCCAATCAAAGCACACGCACCGCACTGGCCCGCTTGAGTGCCCGCCCATGCCGCGTTCCTTCGCAGGTGGCCCTTCTCGCCCCAGCACATCGCCATCCAACGACGCAAAAGCGACAGTAGCCAAGGAAGCAACGCCTCCTCGGCTCATCAGTCTCAACAAGTTACAACCCAGTCGACTGCGAGAAGCGCATCGCGCCCAGTCGCAGGCAACTCATCAGCCCCGAGGGCCTACTTGTCCGCAACATTCAAGCTGCGACCCACAGCCCGCTTGCGGTTCATCATCTTCCGGCCATTGGTCGTCTTCATCCGGGCTCGAAACCCGATGCTGCGCTTACGCTTGATGCGGCTGATGCGGTGCGGATAATGCATGGCGAAGTCCTACCTACGAGCAAGTCCCAACCTTGGGAAAAACTCCAAAACTGGATTGGAACCCCAGCCCCAAGTGCCAGGTCGAGATGATAGGCCGCCCATCTCCCCAAAGCCAATCGCTCGCCGGCCTTCCAATCGTCAAGTTGGGAACATTTTCGGGTCCATCCTTCCAGCCACCCCACCCTGTCACTTGCCCGCCACCCCGCACCCCACTTCCCCTCCACCCACCCGCGAATTCTGCCGACGTACTTCCCGCCAACTGTCAAGAATGTGAAGACGATCGCATGCTCGACGACCCCGCCCGCTCCTCCCTCCAAACCACCCTGGGCTATCGCTTCCGCGACCCAGCCCTGCTCGAGCGCGCCCTCACCCACACCAGCATGACCGAATCAGGCCTCGAAGCCAACGAGCGCCTCGAGTTTCTGGGCGACGCCGTCCTCGGCATGGTCGTCTGCGAGCTCCTCTTCACCCAGTTCCCCGCCTTCCGCGAGGGCGAGCTCACCAAAATCAAATCCCACGCCGTCTCGCGCGACACCTGCGCCGTCCTCGCCCGCTCCCTAGGCCTCGACCAGCACCTCCTCGTCGGCAAAGGCATGCTCACCTCGCGAGAGCTCCCCGCCTCCCTCGCCGCCTGCGCACTCGAGAGCATCATCGGCGCCATCTACCTCGACGGCGGCATGGACGCTGCCCGCGCATTCATCACCCCGCTCGTCCAGCCCCAAATCAACGCCGCCGCCGGCAGCGGCCACCACCGCAACTTCAAAAGCGTCCTCCAGCAACACTGCCAAAGCGCCTTCAACACCGCCCCCATCTACCGCGTCCTCGACGAACAAGGCCCCGACCACGCCAAAGCCTTCAAAGTCAGCGTCGAAATCTCCGGCAAGCGCTACACCGCATGCTGGGGCGCCACCAAAAAGAAAGCCGAACAAGAAGCCGCCCTCCTCGCCCTCCGCGAACTCGGAGTCCTCGAAGCCGCCGACAACGGCGACCTCCGCCTCGTGCAGTAGCCGCAGTGCTTGCTTGTCACACGCCGCGCATTCACGCACGCTCCCGACGCCCACCCTCCCACCCGTGAATAATGTCCCCTCACTCCCGCACCATCGCGGGGGCTTCACTTCCCCTCGTCCGCCTGCTCTCCCATGCTCACCTTCTCTGTCCTCGAAGGCGACGGCATCGAACCCCAGCGGTTCCCGCCCCGCTCCGCATATCTCGTGGGCAGCGACGAAGTCCCCACCGCTGGCTCCGTCCAAGCTCAGCCCGCGCCCACAGGCGGCACCTTCCTCGCCGACCAAGGCCAGCTCGCCGCCGCGGGCCTCGCCGTGCAGATGGTCGTCCGCCGCGCCACCTCGCCCTCGGGCCCCGCGCCCCTGGGCTCAGAGCTTGGCCTCCTCAGCCTCCACACCACGCTCCTCCCCCAGCGCCCCAAGCCCTACCTCCTCACCCTCGAGCTCGCACGCCGCCAGATCATGCTCCTGCTGAACAAGCTCGAAGACTGGGGCCTCACAGATCTCTCCGCCGACCACCCCGTCACGCGCCAGTTTGAAAAAGCCCGCGACCAGTTCACCGAAGCCCTCGTCGCCTTCGGCAACGCCTTCCAAAACCCCGAGCCCCAGGCCCACCCCGCCGCCAAGCAAGCAAGCACCCTCGCCAGCGCCGCACTCGCCCACGCTCTCGAAGCAGGCGAAGCCCTCGCACTCCTCGAAGCCGACCGCCAGCTCATCGGTCGCCTCTCCGGCAAGACCTACGCGCAGGCCGCCGCAAACTATCAGCGCGTCACGCAAGAGACTCCGCCCCCCAACGCCGCCATCACCATGCAAGGCTTGGGGCACGCCGTGCTCCCCAGCGTGCCCGTGCTCGGTTGCAGCATCAGCCCCACGCCCCTCTCCGACGTCGTGACGAAGAACGCGCAGTCCGCCGCCCTGCAATGCTGCGACTTCGTCTCCATGCCCATGCGCTGGATCGACCTCGAACCCAAAGAAGGCAAATACAACTTCGCACCCACCGACAAATGGATCGAGTGGGCAGTCCGTACCGCCAAGCTCCCGGTCATTGGCGGCCCCCTCGTCGACTTCCGCCCACAAAGCACCCCCGAGTGGCTCTTCATCTGGGAGAACGACTACGAGACGCTCCGCGACCTCGTCTTCGAGCACGTCCAAGCCGTCGTCACCCGCTACCGCCGCACCGTCGCACGCTGGACAGTCGCCAGTGGCCTCCACGTCAACACGAACTTCAAAGTCAGCTTCGAGCAAATCTTGGACCTCACGCGCATCGCCGTGCTGCTCGTGAAAAAGCTCCACCCCGCCGCCAAGGTCCAGCTCGAGCTCACCCAGCCCTGGAGCGAATACCACGCCGCCAACCGCCGCAGCATCCCGCCCTACCTCTACGCCGAAGCTGCCCTCGCCGCCCAGCTCCCCATCGACGCCATCAGCCTCCGCGTGCAAATGGGCCACGCCGAGCCAGGCCTCAGCACGCGCGACCTCCTCAGCCTCTCCTCCATGCTCGATCGCTACGCAGCCCTCGAAAAACCCCTCATCATCTCCTGCCTCGGTTGCCCAAGCAGCCCCATCCCCGCCACGCCCTTCTCCTCACGCGTCGGCTCCGACGCAGGCAACCCCCACGAGCCCGGCTACTGGCGCCAACCCTGGAGCGAACGCGCCCAAGCCGACTGGCTCACCCACGCCCTCGCCATCTGCGCAGGCAAGCCCTACGTCCAAGGCATCTGCTGGCAAGAGCTCGTCGACAACACCACCCCAACCACCGACATGCCCCAAGGCGGCCTCATGACCGCCGCAGGCACCCCCAAAGTCGCCATGCAAAAATGGGCCGATTTCAAAAAAGCCCTCCGCGAAAAACGCAACCCCATGAGCCAGTTGTGAGCCAGTTGTAAGCCAGATCAAGCCCGACTCTTCACCCCGCCACTCCGCCACTCTGGCTCCCCCATGTCCCCCCTCCCCCCTCCTCCAATCCTCGACCCCGACCCACACGTCCAGCCCGCCGCATACATCACCGCCGACATCCCAGGCATCGGCGGCCTCATCAAGCAGCGCCCCGAAGACTTCCTCGTCGATGAGCAACCCCTCTACCAACCCGCAGGCGAGGGCGAGCACATCTACATGTTCGTCCAAAAACGCAACATGCCCACCCTCGCAATGATCGACGTGCTCGCCAAGCACTTCGGAGTCCGCAAGAAAGACGTGGGCTACGCAGGCCTCAAAGACAAACTCGCCATCACCCGCCAGGTCATCAGCGTCCACGCACCCGGCAAAAAGCCCGAAGACTTCCCCCAGCTCATCCACGAGAACATCCAAATCCTCTGGGTCGATCGCCACACGAACAAGCTGCGCCCAGGCCATCTCCGCGGCAACCGCTTCAGCATCCGCATCCGAGGCGTCCGCCCCACAGACGTCCTCCCCGCCCTCAAAGCCATCCGCATCCTGCAAGCAACAGGCGTCCCCAATCGCCTGGGCGAGCAGCGCTTCGGCATGATGCTCAACAACCATCTCATAGGCCGCGCAATCGTCCTCGGAGACTTCGCCCTCGCCTGCCGCATCATGCTGGGCAAGCAGCCCAAACCCTGGGACCACTGGAACACGCGAGGCCGCGAGCTCTTCGAAGCAGGCCACTTCGAAGAAGCCATCCAGCACTTCCCCCCAGCTGCTCGCACCGAGACGCGCGTCCTCCGCACCCTCGCCCAGCTCGCCCCCGCCGCCAACACGAAAGTGCCGCCCCCCTCCGTCTGGAAGCGCGCCATCCTCACGCTCGACGAAACCGTCATCCGCTTCTACCTCAGCAGCTTCCAAAGCGCCATCTTCAACGCCGTGCTCGACGCCCGCCTCCAGCAAGGCACCTTCGGCTCCTTGCTCCTAGGCGACCTCGCCATCAAGCAAAACCTCGCCGTCTTCCCAGTCGACGACGCCGTGCTGCAATCTCCCGACACGCCCCAGCGCCTCGCCACCTTCGACATCTCCCCAAGCGGCCCCATGTGGGGCACCGCCATGCCCCGCTGCACCCACGAGCCCGCCCAGCTCGACGAGCAAGCCCTCCTCCGCCTCGGCATCACCCCCCAGCACCTCGAAGCCTTCGACGCCTCCACCTCCCTCGCCCTCGACGGCAAGCGCCGCCCCCTCCGCGTCCCCATCATCGACCCCGAAGTCGAAGGTGGCCTCGACGAGCACGGCCCCTTCGTCCGCCTCGCCTTCGAACTCCCCCGCGGCTCCTTCGCCACCGTCGTGCTGCGCGAAATCATGAAGCCCGACGCTCCCAGCCCCGCCTTCGACGAGCCCTAACTCCCCCTCTCCCCTCTTCCCTCTATCCCTCCTTCCCCTCACCTCGGCTCCTTCAGCCCCCGCTTCTTGAGCTCATCCTTCGCCCGCTGCAAGCCCGCTGCCAACCCCTCTGCGCCATAGTTCTGCCGCACCGCCTCCGCGTGATTCTCGCGCCGCGTGCGAAACTCCAGCTCCAGTTCTTCCTTGGTCATTGCCGCCAGCGCCTCCTCGTCGAGTTTGACCGCCAGCGCAAGCCGCTCTTCCACCGTCGCCGGCAACTCAGGCTGCTCGCGCTGCGAGGCCACCATCACCCCGCGCACCACCGCGAGAATGCCAACCACGCCCAAAACCCCCGCCAGAATCAACTTGTGTTCACGTTTCAATGAAGGCATGCAGCAGTATTCCCTTGGCAAGCGAGCGCGTATCACACGCGACCTGATCTCGCACAGTAGTCCCTACGTCCTCCACCCGCATCCGTTCCGCACGCCGCGTGGTGCCTAAACAAAAAATGAAAACGCGGCTGTCACCAGCCGCGTCGGGTAAACCTCAGTTGTCGTACACGCTGTCACGCACGACCACACTCAGTTCGCGCGGACAAAGTCCCAATCCGCACGCGTCGCAAAGTTCGACCACTGCCGCATGTCGCGCATCTGCTCAATCGTCTGCATCGACACACTGCCATCCAACTTGCACGCCACCGCACGACGCTGTCCGCGCCCGCCCCAGCGGAAGTCCACATTGCCCCACGTGCCAGGCACCAACTTCGGGTTGAATATGTTCTGGTTCGCCGCTGCCGTCCAGCCGCCACCAAGCTGCAGCTGCCTGTTGTAGCTGCCCATGCCCGTCGGGTGCCGCCGCGGCGGCTTCGCGAGCCAGTAGCCAGGGAAGAACTTGCCCGAGGCGGGCGTGTTCGGATCGGTGCCACCCCAACCCCAAAAGGTTGAGCCCTGCACGTCACCACCACGCGTCGACGTAAACACGAGCAGCGTGCTCGGGAAGTTCACGTTCGCCAAGCTCGTCACATAGAAGTTGCCGCCCGACACAGGCGGATTGGGCGACGCCGGGTAGGCTCGCTCGCCACCCCAGTTGAGATCAGGATTGACATCCGGCGGCTGGCCGCAGAATGCACCATGCTGATACGAGCCGCCGACGTAGATGCCGTTCATCCCGAGCGACGGGTGCCACCCCAGCGCAGCCTGGAACGTGCCGTCACTGTCGTACTTGGAGTAAGGCCCAGCGATGCTCGTCGGTGCCGAGCTGCGCGTGCGGAACTCCCGCATCGTCACCTTATCCAACATCATCGCGTCGACGTTGTAGTTTGTCACGCCAAGGAAGTGCCACGTCCACGTCTTCGTGATCGAGCCTTCCATGAAGTATCCGCGCTGAATCGGGTCCGGCGGATACAGCCCGTTCTTCGCCTCGGGTGGCGCGTGGTTCCATGCCCAGTGTGCAGAGGAGGGAATGATCTTGTCCCGGCTATCCACGCTGTACGCGTAGAACGCGACTTCCTGCTGGTGCGCCACCGCCTGCTCTTGCAGCGCCTTCGCCGCCTCGCGCGCCCCGCCCAGGTGAGGCAGCAGCAGCCCGATGAGCAGTGCGATGATGCCGATCACCACCAGCAACTCAATCAACGTAAACCCGCGACGCGTGCTCTGCATTGAAATTGCTCCAAAGAAATCGACCGAGTCCAGGCCAGCCGCCAGCGAGTGCCGCGTGCCGCCCCTCAGCTTCACCTGTTGCCCAGTCGGGCCACTCGCCTGCACGCCGAGCGCACCCACCAAGCAACCCCATCTCGCGCCCGCCGCCTCCATGCGACGCCCGCGCACTTCACCCCCATAGAATACCACATCCTGCTTTTTTCGTAAGCCGTTTTTCTCTTTTTTTCTCCAAATCTCTCCGAAATCCCCCAAACCCCAAATCTTTCCCCCCTTTCCCACTCCCCGTTCCCCGCTCCCCGTTCCCTCCCTTCCCCATGTCCCGCATCCCCGCCATCTTCAAATCCCTCTCCGCCTCGGGCCAATCCCTCAAGGCCCTCATGCCCTTCGTCTGCGGCGGGTTCCCCAAACCAGGCATCCTCCCCGATGTCCTCGTCGCCTGCGAACAAGCCGGCGGCAGCATCATCGAAGTCGGCCTCCCCTTCTCCGACCCCATCGCCGATGGCCCGGTCATCGCCGAAGCCATGCACGACGCCCTGCAAGCCGGCAGCACACCCGCCACCGTCCTCGATGAGATCGCCGCCGCCCGCGCCCGCGTGAACGCAGGCATCGTCGCCATGGTCAGCATGAGCATCGTCTATCGCATGAGCGCAGGCACAGGCACAGGCACAGGCAGTGGGGGAGTCGCAGCCTTCGCATCGCTCGTCGCCAGCAAAGGCGTCGATGGCCTCATCGTCCCCGACTGCCCACTGGAAGAAGCCGCACAACTCCGCGACGCCTGCACCGCAAACAACCTCACCCTCAGCCTGCTCGTCTCGCCCAACACGCCCCCAGCCCGCTGCGAAAAAATCGTCCAGCTCTGCTCAGGCTTCGTCTACGTGCTCTCCCGCGCCGGCATCACAGGCGAAAGCTCCAGCGGCCCAAACCTGGGCAACCGCATCCAAGAGCTCCGCAAAATCACCACCCTCCCCCTCGCCGTCGGCTTCGGCATCAGCACCGCCGACCACGTCCGCGCCGCAGTCAAGGACGCCGACGCAGCCATCGTCGGCAGCACCCTCGTCCGCGCCATGCGCGAAGCCCACAAACAACGCAAAGACATCCCCCTCGCCGCCAAAAACTGCGTCGAATCCCTCGCCCTAGGCCTGTACTAGGTTTCCGGCCCACCGCCACGCCCCGGGTGGCGACTCTCGCGCCACTTCTTTTATTCTCGTTCGAGCGACACCCAGCGTGCCCGTGAAGTCGGCACCAAATCACGCTCCAAGTTCTCACGCCGCGTCCACGCCGACTTCGCGGCGACTCACATGGAGCGTGAGTTCGGGCACCGCAGTTGCAGCTAGTTGACAGATCGCTATCAGGTAGAGGATGTTCTCTTTGCTCGAACGCTCGGATGACCTGTGACCGGGAAGCACGCGAGCGCGACTCCGCCTTCGAGGCAATCAACTGATCGCATGAGAAAGGACAACGCCCATGGCGCGTGCATCCGAGTTTGGCTTCAAACAAATGCTCACAGGATTTCGCGGAAAAATGTTGCGACGGCGTCGGGTACGTCGGCGCTCGCGTGGCATGATTAGACGGCGAATCGACATGCCGGTATCCCAAAGGATCGAGACAGGCGGGTGCATCATGCACACCAGCATTCCATTGAAAAGCAAGAGAGAGCAGTTGACAGTTTGTGCACGAAGTGTCCACACCTACCAAATCAGGAAAATTTGCGTTTTCCGGGTGCCGAGAGTGGACAGGCTCATATCATGTAACTATGCGACCCCAAACGCCCGCCGAGATTTTGGATGCACTAGCGGCCCATCGGAGCAAGCTGCAGGCGGAGCTCGCTCAGTTGGAGGCTGAGATTCTCGTCATTCAGCGCGTGTTTGAGAGGTTCAACCAACTGCCCGTCCCAAAAGCACGGCCGCTGTCAAGCGCGGATGCAGCAGCAGGGGGCAGTTCGCGTAGCCTGACATCGCTAGTCATCGACGTGCTGGACGAACTGCCCAATCAGTTCACGACTGAGAACGTCCGACAGCTTTTAACAACCCGGGAGCCTGGTACGGAACTGGGCGAAGCCGCGTCATTACCGAAGGCCTTGCGGCGAATGGCTGAAGCAAAGGAGCACATCACCCTCGTTGAATCGGGCATTGGACGCCGACCGAGCATTTTCAAGAAAATCACGATCGTTGAGTAAACGCGAAATGGGCAGTTCGAGCTGCCCATTTCGCAGAGCACTTCCAGGGAAGGCCCGAGGCCTTCCGTTGCACAAGCAAGGACGCTTGGACTGGCTGGCAGCCACCCCCATTATCGTCCTCGTTCGCGCAAATGTCCACTGCCTCGGAGAAAGGAGGCAAGACTATGTGTTACGACGAGCAGTTGGATTTTGAGTGGGTCAAGCGGTTTAAGCCAACCGATCCGGCGAAAACCGTGGCGGTTAGACCGCATTTTCGTAAACCGCCCGGCTTTAATGGTCGGCGGCGTCAATCGGACGCTCCCTTTGGCCGGTTCGGCAAAGACGAGTTTGGCGATGGACGAAAAGTTGATCCGTCGAGTAACTAGGTAGGCGGGCGGTAGCGAACAAACTCGCTATCGCCCTTTTCATTTCGGTCTTCGCTCGACCGCCTGAATGACTCGGGACGGTCAAGCTGGTTTTACCACGCCCGCTCCTTCTTCACCGCCCCCTCCGTCCCACACTCCGGACACCGCACATTCCCCGCTTCCGCCGCCAGTGCCTCCAGCTCATACCCGCACTTGCGACAAGGCACCTGCACGATCTCCCGCGGCAAGCACAGAATGAACACGCCCACGACCGCGACCATGATCGCCTCGCCCCACATCACAAACTGAAAGCTGCTCCACCGCGTGCTCTCCCCCGTGAACCACCGCTGCAAGTGCGGATACACAAACACCAGCGCC
>JAIYDA010000010.1 GCA_027487735.1 Planctomycetaceae bacterium
AACGGCGTGAACGAGCTGCTGGTGTGGGACGACAGCACGCTGCTGGTGCTCGAGCGTTGCGGCAGCCCGGGGGAGAAGGCAAAGAAGCGCATGGTCTATGCCATCAACCTCGCGCAGCTTGGGACGACTGAGCAGACTGGCCCGGGCAAGGTTGGCACGGGCAACGCTGGCCCCGGCAAGGCGAGCGACATTTCGGGCATCGAGAGTCTGCCGCGTGAAGAGCTGCCCGCGGGCATCGCGCCGCTCTCGAAGCAACCCTGGCTGGACCTGCTGGACCCCGCGCTGGGCCTGAAGGGCGCTGCGATGCCCGAGAAGATCGAGGGCCTTGCCAAGGGCCCAACGCTGCCCGATGGTCGGGGCCTGCTGCTGGTGAGCGTGGACAACGACATTCTGCCCGAGCAGGACAATGTGGTGTGGGCGTTTGCGGTGGGGAAGGGCAACAACTAGGCATTCGGCATTCGGCATTCGGCATTCGGCATTCGGGGGCGGGCTGTCCGAAGCGCGGTGCGTGCCTTGTCGCTGTCCTTTCTTCCTCATCCCTATCCTTGGCCCCAACCTTCCCCGCGCACGCGCGCTGGGGCCTGCTCGCTCTTTGTTGTTCGCCGGAGAAACTTCCCATGGCTGGTTCGCAGTGGCTTCGTGTCGTCGATGCGCTCAAGGCGCCCGTGGGCTCGCGCGTCACCATCAAGGGCTGGGTGCGCACGCGGCGCGACAGCAAGGCCGAGGGCGGGCTGAGCTTTGTCGCGGTGCACGATGGCACCTGCTTCGACGCCATGCAGGCGGTCGTGAAGGGCGACATCGCCAACTACGCGAGCGAGGTCTGCAAGCTCACGACGCATTGCAGCGTGGAGGTTGATGGCGTGGTGTCGCAGACGCCCAAGGGTGGCAACGAGCTGCAGGTGGAAGCAAGCACGGGCGGCGCGGTGCGCGTGGTGGGCTATGTCGATGATCCCGACACCTACCCCATCCAGCCCAAGCCCCACAGCTTCGAGTTCTTGCGCGAGATGCAGCACCTGCGGGTGCGCACAAACACGTTTGGTGCCGTCGCTCGCATGCGCCACTGCCTCAGCATGGCGATCCACCGCTTCTATCACGAGCGCGGGTTCTTCTATGTGCACACGCCCATCATCACGGGCAGCGACTGCGAGGGCGCGGGCAACATGTTCCGCGTCAGCACGCTGGACATGCTGAACCTCCCGCGCGTCCACGGCGCGCCGGCGAATGCCGAATCCCGAATGCCGAATGCCGCACCCGCGGGCCCCATCGACTTCTCACATGACTTCTTCGGCAAAGAAACCCACCTCACCGTGAGCGGCCAGCTCAACGTCGAAACCTATTGCTGTGCGCTCAGCCGCGTCTACACCTTTGGCCCCACCTTCCGCGCCGAGAACAGCAACACCGCGCGCCACCTCGCCGAGTTCTGGATGATCGAGCCCGAGATCGCCTTCGCCAACCTGCAGCAGGACAGCGAGCTTGCCGAGGACTTCATCAAGTTCCTCATCAACGCCGCGCTGACCGAGCGTGCGGATGACATGAAGTTCTTCGACGAGCGCATCGAGAAGGGCCTCATCCAGCGGCTTGACCACGTGCTGAAGACACCCTTCCGGCGTTTGCCCTACACCGAGGCGATCAAGATTCTCGAGCAGGCAATCGCCAAGGGCGAGAAGTTTGAATACCCAGTGAAGTGGGGCACGGACCTGCAGAGCGAGCACGAGCGCTACCTGACGGAGAAGCACTTCAAGCAGCCCGTCATTCTCATGAACTACCCCAAGCAGATCAAGGCCTTCTACATGCGCCTGAACGACCCGGGCACCGATGGCGCGCCCGCCGACACCGTCGCCGCGATGGACGTGCTGGTGCCGGGCGTGGGCGAGATCATCGGCGGCAGCCAGCGCGAGGAACGCCTGAGCGTGCTCGACGCGCGGATCACCGAGATGGGCCTGCCCATCGGCGAGTATTGGTGGTATCGCGATCTGCGTCGCTTTGGCACGGTGCCGCACGCGGGCTTTGGCCTGGGCTTTGAGCGCGCGATGATGTTCATCACGGGGATGGCGAACGTGCGGGACGTGATTCCGTTCCCGAGAACGCCGAAGAATGCGGAGTTTTAGGAGATTCGGGGATGTCGGCGTATGAGGAGTGGAATGAGGCGCTCAGCCGCGTCGCGCAGAGGTGCGATGCGTTCGATGCGAAGGCGCTGAGTCAGCGCCCGCTGCCTGTGCAATGGTTTGTCGCGATGCGGGTCATCGAAGCTCAAGTGTTTAACGGCGGCTTCTGTGCGATCTACTACAACAACTGCTATGAGTTTGTGCCAATCGCCCTCGCAGGGTACAAAGCTATTGGCGCGCACCATCACGCGTTGCTTCTCGCACGTGTTATGGAAAGCGTTCCAAGGATCTTCTCCGAGAAGCCTCAGGATCAATGGCCGGATGACTACCCAATGCCTGACCTTTCCTCGGACGAGCACGATGAGATCGAGACGGCGTGGTACTCTTTGGAGCGAGCACTGGATGAACTGAAGGCCCGATACGTTCGAGAGCATCCGGAGCAGTTTGAGCGACCCGACGGGGCGTAGGCGTGGCGGCCAGGCGAGCGGTTCAGTATTGCGTAGGTGGCGTGCGTTGTGGCACAGGTTCAGACGCCTGGCCCACCATGAGGCCACTATGAGGCGACCAGAGGATCAACAGCGGGCAACAGGGCCCACCGCACACACCAGTCCGTTGGCCGCCCATCGCTCTGCTTTGTCGCGCACGCCGGTGCGTCCGCCCAAGCACACCCAGCGAAACACCAGCATGCAGATTCCGCCCGCACTTCGCCCTGGTGTCCTCGCCCTCTCCGCGCTCCTCCCCCTCGCCGCCTGCGACTCGCAGACGAAGGCTCCCGCAGCCAACGCGTCGGCGAGCGCTCCCGCAGCGCCGGCCCAAGCTGCTCCAGCTCCCGCACCGGCGCAAGCCGCGCCTTTGCAGACCATCGCTGCGCAGAACAACGCATCTCAGCCCGCGTCAACCACCAATCCAACCGCTTCCGCCCCTGCCATCCCGCCCATGGGCCAGGCCCTTCGCCTGGAGGGCGACCCTGCCATCGTCGTCACGCTTGAACCACGTCGCGGTAGCTTTGTGTATCGCAGTGGTGACCACCTTGTGGATACCGCGCTGCCCGTGGGCTATCCGCGGCCCACGCCCCCGGGCACGATCGAGCTGAAGCACTACCCAAGCATCCGCCGCGCGGAGTATGGGGCCCGCGTGAACGCCGATGGCTCACCCGTGGACGACTCGCGCGTGGAGGCGGAGGGCAGCGGCATGCAGCGCAACGGGCGCGAGGGGTTTTGGCCCTTGTTCCAGCACATCCAGCGGCGTGACATCGCGATGACCTCGCCCGTGGAGATGGACTGGCGCGGCGCGAGCGTGAGCGACGACAAGCCCATGGACGACGCGAAGTGGACGATGAGCTTCTTGTATCGCGAGCCCGCGCAAGGCGCAACGGGGAACGACCCGAAGGACACGCGCGTGCGCATCATCGACACCAAGCCCGCCGTCATGCTGAGCGTGGGGCTTGCGGGTCGCTCGAGTGATCGCACGATCAACGCGGGCGTTGCGAAGCTGCGAGACTATTTGGCGCGCAACCCGCAGTGGCAGCCCGTGGGCGATCTGCGCGGCTTGTTCTACAACGATCCGAGCGTGCCCGATCGCCTCGCATGGGCGGAGATTCAGATCGAGGTGCGCCCCGCGTCGCTCGCGCAGGCGGGCTCGCGATAGGGCTCGCGCTGAGGCAAACGCGTCGCGAGATACGCGATGATCGGTGCTTGTTGGTGTGCATATTGGGGGAAATCGCCCAGCGCGGTGCGAGGATCCGTGAGTTTTGTATTTGCGTGCATCACGCGTGCCTCCATGCACGGAGAGCACCCTATGCAATCCTTGCGCACCCCCAATCGGTTTCTCGCAGTCGCCCCGCGCGCTTGCATCGCCTCGCTTTTTTCGCGGGCATCGGACGCTGGCGCGCGCAAACACGCGTCCATGCGCGCAGGTTCGCTTGCATTCATGCTGCTCGCATGTATCGTGTGCTCCTGGAAAGGAGCCGAAACCATGGCGATGCAAGTTGGTGGGGATGGGGGCGGGCAGCCGGAGGGTGTGGCGCGGACGCTGCAAGGAAGAGCTGCTCAGGAGGAGCCGCTCACGCTGCGTGTCGATCCGCAGGGCGGGCCCGGCGTGGCGTATCGCACGCTGCACGAGGCGGTGCGCCTCGCGCCGGCGGGCAGCACGCTGCTGCTGGCTCCGGTGTCGCACGACATCGAGGGGCGGATGCTGAGCATCAACAAGTCGCTGCACCTGCGGGGCGAGCTCTCGCCCGGTGGTGTGGCGATCGCAGAGATCACGGGCATGCCGACGTCGGTCGATGAGATGAGCATGATCTTCGTCCGCAACCAGGAGGTCGACGTCGACTTCTCTCTGCGCGACCTGACCATCCGCGCTGGGCGATTGCCAGACAGCGTGCGCGACCGCGGGCTGGACTGCCTGCGCGTGCAGGGCGGGAGGCGGGGTGTGCGCACGAACATCGTGTGCGAGCGTGTGACGTTCACCATGGGCTCGGGGGGCGTGGGCATCGAGCACTACATCTTTGGAGACAACCCCAGCGACAGCGACTTTACGGTCACGCTGCGCGACTGCACAATCGCCGACATCTTCGACGATCGCCTCGCGAACGGCGTGAAGGAGGACGGGAACGCGCAGGGCGTCTATCACGATGGTGGCACGCTGCTGATGGAGCGCGTGGCGATGCGGCGCGTCGGGTGGATTCCTGACAGCCCGGTGTACATGATGAGCAACAAGAATCAGGGGCTGTACGCCGTGCGGGGCGTGCGCCGCATCATCAACTGCGTCGCGGAGGACGTGAGCCACTGCGGCTTTGCCTATCGCGCTGGAACGACGTATAGCGAGGGCAACGTGAGCATCCGCACGCCCATGGGCTTTCAGGCTGGGCACCGCCAGACGCCCGGGCTCGCGGTGGTGCTCAGCGTGAACGATCGCGTGCTCGATGGGCAGAGCTTTCCTGACGTGAGCGACGGCAACCCGACCATCACGTGCGGTTTTCACATCGACGACGCGCAGTACGTCAGCATCACGGGCTTTGTCGCGAGCAACGTCACGGGACAGGGGGGCTGGGGCGGGCTGCACCTGTCGCGCGTGCAGAGCACGTGGGTTGACGTGCGCGGCGCGACGATCGAGAACTGGCCCGGGGGGGGCTTCCGCACCAGCGCGGCGCTGGACTCGCAGAAGCACCGCTTCGAGCGCGTGCGGGTGGTGCGAGATAACCCGAGCATGCCCGGGTTTGTGGCGCCCGAACTCTCGGAAGAGGGCATCCCCCGCAGCGGCACGTTCATCAACTGCCGTGATGAGGTGCGCGTGCGCAGCTTGGTGGGTGGTGGGCTCAAGTAGGGGTGGGCGCAGCGATCTTCTAGCGCTGGAGCGCAAGCTCTCCAGCGAGCTGCTCGCCATCGGGGCGGGTGAGGCGGGCCTTCACGACCAGCGGCGTGCCGCGACGCAGGCCCGCCCAGCTTCGCACCCAGGCTGGGCAGCGCAGGGGGAGGCGATAGGTGCGGGTGGGCGGGTCGAAGCGGCGCGTGTTGGCTTGCGGGTCGAGCATGCCCGGGATGTCCCACGCGACGCGCTCGCCCTCGGGGCCCTCGGCCTCGACGACGAGGTCTCCCAGGCCCTTCACGCTGTCGGCGTAGGCATCGCGCAGCTCGATGTGGGCGATGAGCATGCAGTCGTCGCCCGCGGTGTCGACGTGCGTGAGCGGGTGCACGCGCAGGGCGACGGGCTCGAAGACGCGCGAGGCATCGCCCTCGCCCACGTTGGGGCGACTGCCGGCGCCGAAGGGCTTGTGGTCGACGGTGCAGCCCGCGAGTGAGAGAAGCCCAGGCAACACAAGGCAGAGGAGCGCAGCGAGGTGGGCACGCATGGCGAAAGAATAGCGGAGGGGCGGCGGATGGGCAGAAAGCAAGGGAGCAGCGGCAAGGCAGCGACGCACGCACCCTACTGTGCAGGCGTGATAAGCGAGACAAGCAAGTTTGAACGGCGCCTCATCGAGCACCTGCGCAGCGAGGGTTACACCCCCGCGCGGCTGGGCGACGTTGCGAAGGACCTGAACATTCCTCAAGAGCAGCTGGAGGCCTTTGGGGCCGCGGTGAAGGAGCTGCACGCGCAGCAACGCATCGAGCTGGGCACGAGCGGGCACCTCATGCTGCCCAGCATCCGCACGCTGGCGGATGGGGGCAACGCCGAGGTGGAGGGCGTGTTTCGTCGCACGCAGCGCGGGTTTGGGTTTGTGCAGCCTTCCTCGCCCGTGCGCGAGGGCGCGATCTTTATTGCGAAGGAAGAGACTGGGGCTGCGCTGAGCGGCGACACGGTGCGCGTGAAGGTGCTGCACCCGGGGCGCGAGGGAGGCGGACCGGGGGATGGGCCCAGCGGACGCATCGTCGAGGTCACGGTGCGGCGGCGGAGCAGCTACACGGGCGTGCTGACACGGCGGGGCAACAAGGGGAGCGGGCCCCAGGGCGCGAGCGCGGGGCAGTGGCTGGTGCTGCCCGATGGCAAGCAGCTGAGTGAGCCCATCGTGATCAAGGATGCCGAGAGCAGCCGGGCGCGAGAGGGGGACAAGGTCGTCGTCGAGCTGCTGACCTTTCCGGAAGATGGGATGCTGGGCGAGGGCGTGATCGTGCGTGTGCTGGGCGATGCGGGCAGGCCCGACGTCGAGACGCAGGCGGTGATCGCGGCGTTTGATCTGCCGGGCGAGTTTCCGGAGAAGTGCGTGGAGCAGGCGCGGGCAGCGAGCGCCGACTTTGATCGCCAGATTCAGGAATGGAAGGACCGCGGCGCGAGCGCGCTCACGGGGCGGCTGGATGTGACGGGTGATTACATCATCACGATCGATCCGCCCGACGCGAAGGACTACGACGATGCGATCAGCATCCGCCGCCTGCCGAAAGACCAGGGCGGCGGGTGGGAGGTTGGGGTGCACATCGCGGATGTGGCGCACTTCATCGGCATCGGCAGCGACTTGGACGAGGAGGCGAAGGACCGCTCGAACAGCTGCTATTTGCCGCGGCTGGTGATTCCGATGTTGCCCGAGGTGCTGAGCAACGGCATTTGCAGCCTGCAAGAGGGCGTGCCGCGGTTTTGCAAGAGCGCGTACATGCGCTACGACGATCGCGGGAATGTGATCGGGGAGTGGTGCACGCAGACGCTGATCAGGAGCGCGAAGCGGCTGACGTATCTCGAGGCGCAGTTCCTCATCGATGGCGACATGACGCAGGCGCGGCACCACGCCAAGACTCCCCCCAAGTACACCGATCAGCTTCTGGAGACGCTGGGCGAGATGAACGCGTGCGCGCGAGCGATCCAGGGGCGGCGGGACCGGCGCGGGATGATCGTGCTGGACTTGCCCGAGGTGGAGCTGGTGTATGACGAGCACGGGCACGTCGTGGATGCGCAGCAAGAGGACAACGCCTTCACGCACAAGCTGATTGAGATGTTCATGGTGGAGGCGAACGAGGTGCTGGCGCGGCTGTTTGAGCGGATGCACCTGCCTCTGCTGCGGCGCATCCACCCAGAGCCTGTGCCCGGGGATGTGGATGGGCTGCGGAAGGTGGCGATGGTGGCGGGGTATCGCATTCCGCGGAACCCGACGCGCGAGGAGCTGCAGGGGCTGCTGAAGGCGACGGCGGGCACGCCCGCGGCGCGGGCGGTGCACTTTGCGGTGCTGCGGACGATGAGCCAGGCGGAGTACAGCCCGGCGCAGGTGGGGCACTTTGCGCTGGCGAGCGAGGCGTATGCGCACTTCACGAGCCCGATCCGGCGGTATGCCGACCTGACGGTGCACCGCGCGTTGGCAGAGTATTTGCGGGCAACCGACAACGGACAGCGGCGGCCTTCGGAAGAGGGCGGGTGGAAGCAGCTTGGGATCAAGATCAGCGATCGCCCGGGGATCGTGCCCGAGGCGGAGCTGGTGGAGATCGGTCGGCATGCGACGCAGCGGGAGAAGAACGCGGAGATGGCGGAGCGCGAGCTGCGGGCCTTCCTCGTGCTGCAGCTGCTGGAGAAGCACGTGGGCGAGACCTTTGGCGCGATCGTGACGGGGATCACGCCGCGCGGGGTGTTCATTCAGATCGAGAAGTATCTTGCCGATGGATTTGTGAAGAGCGATGACTTGCCAGGCGACGTGACGCGCGAGAACCTGGTGCCTGTGTGGAAGATCGATGCGAAGACGGGTGCGCTGGTGGACATTCGCAGCGGCAGGAGCTTTAACTTTGGTGATCGTGTGAGCGTGAAGATCGCGAGCGTGGACCTGGCACGCAGGCAGATGGAGTGCGTGGTGGTGGATGCGGACAAGCGGGCTGCTGGCAAGGCGAAGCAGGCGTTTGACAAGAAGCCGCTTGCGGGCGGTGGCATGGGCGCTGGCGGCGGTGCGGGCTTTGGGGATGTTGGTCCTGGCGGCAAGTGGAACGGCAAGACGGGGTCGCAGAAGCGCAGCCAGCGGAGCAAGACGCGCGATCAGCGGAAGACGGACCATCGGCGGGACAAGTAGGGGGAACCGGGAACGGGGAGCAGGGAACGGGTGAGGAAGGTCAGGTAGTGGAGGCGTTTGGTGGGGGGTGGTATGCTTGGGGCTCGCATGAAGATGAACATGCTCCATCGCGTTCGGCGGCAGGTGTTGTGGGTCGCGGCGACGGTCGCGGGGCTCGCGATCGCGGCGATCCTTTTGACCGCGATTCCGACGTGGCCTGTGATTGGCGCGGCGGTGATGACCATCGCGGTCGCGGTGCAGGGGCTGGGGCGCGAGCTGAAGGTGGATCGGTGCATGAGCTGCGGCAACGACATGGCGCAGGTGCCGCGGGGCACGCATGGGGCGATCTGCCCGACGTGCGGGGCGATTCATGATGGGCCGAGGGGGTAGGGGACGGGTAGAGCGATAGATTGGGAAAGCGATAAAGCGATAAAGCAGCAAAGCGGCAAAGCAGCAAGTTCGCGAAGCAGTGAAGCAGCGAATGGGCGGAGGCGTTATCGCGTGGGTGTGGGGGAGGGGCACGCGAGATTCAAGCGGGTGGGTTTATTGGCGCGGGGCGCGGGGAGGGTGTGCCATGCGCTGCGGGGGGAGAAGCCTGGGAGGCTGGTGAGGTCGGGCGGGGGGTCGCAGGGGTGGATGTCTGTGAGCCAGAGGAGGGTGGCGAATCGGGCGTGGCGCTTGGCGCGCCAGAAGGCGGGGTCGGCGTGGATGAGGTGGTTGTAGGTGCGGCGGAGGCGCGTGATGCCGGCGGGGGAGAGGAGCTCGATGCAGAGGACGCGCTCGACGCGTGCGAGGCAGGCACCGCGGCGGGCGGTGGCGATGAGGCAGAGGCGATCGTGCGGGTGCACGCGTGCGAAGGGGGCGCGGCGGGTGAGGGTGAGGCGGGCCTCGATGCGCTTGGAGCCTGCGAGGATGGCGCGGAGGTATCGCGGGTGGATGAGGGCGATGTGGTCGGCGTCGGCGGCGCGCATGCGGAAATGTTCGGCGTGGGCGGGGCGGGGCGTGCAGCGTGGCGCGGGGCACCGTGAAGAAACCACAGGGGTGTGTGGCGGTGACGCGGGAATGTGTGGAGCAGGGGTGTCTCTGTGCTGAAGTCGAATGTCTCGACGCGTTCGCGTGCGCTTGTCGGCTCAGTGGGCGCGGACGCGGCGCATGAGGAGGGCGCCGAGGGTGATGCCGATGGCGGCGGTGGTGAAGAGGACGGCGAGGGGGAGGGCGAACTCGCGCGGGGAGAAGCCGCGCCAGACGGCTCCGTCGATGGCGAGGACGGACCAGTGGAAGGGGCTGATGGCGCTGGCGGTTTGCATCCAGGCGGGCATGAGGAAGACGGGGACGGTGCCGCCGCCCACGATGGCGAGGACGAGGAGCACGGCGCGGCCCATGCCTGCGCCGCCTGATTCGCTGCGGACCATGGTGCCCAGTGCCATCATGAGTGCGGTGAGGCAGAGGGCGCTGGCGCAGGCGGTGAGGGCGAGCATGGGCCAGCTTTGCACGCTGAACTTGCCGCCCTCGGCGAGCAGGCTGGCGAGGTAGACCGCGGCGAGCAGCAGGGCCTGCACGAGGAGGCAGGCGAGGAAGCAGGCGAGGGCCTTGCCCAGCAGCACCTGCGCGGGGCGGAGCGGGGCGATGAGCAGGCGCGAGAGGGTGCCTTGCACGCGTTCGGTGCTGAGGCCCGCGATGAAGGCGACGACGCAGCCCATGAGGCCCCAGACGACGCCTTGGCCGTAGGAGACTTGGAATGCGCTGCGGGGGTTGGTGCGTTTGGGCGTGGGTTGGTTCGCGTCGTTGGTGTTGGTGGGGGCGGCGAGTTCGGCGATGGAGATGTCGAGCGGGGACCAGCCTGCGACGGGGGACGAGGAGGTGGTCACGCCGTCGCTCGGCGTGGTTTGTTGTTGCAGATTGGACGTTGCGTTTTTGATGGTGCCGAAGAAGACGCCGAAGGCGGCACGCTCGGCGAGGGAGAGGTCGGTGCTTGAGGAGAGGGCGCGCTGGGCGGTGTCGAGGGCGGTGTTGAGCTGCGCGGGGTCGGTGAAGGTGCGGCCCAGGACGTTGAAGGCGGCTTGGTAGAGCTTGCCTTGCAGCAGGCCTGCCTCGGCTTTGCGGGCGGGGTCGACCACGGCTTCGAGGCGCAGGGGCTGGCCACTGAAGATGGCGCGGGATTGGTCCTCGAAGCCTTTGGGCACGATGATGCAGGCGGCGGCCTTGCCCGTGCGGACGAGCGCTTCGCCCTCGGCGTGGGTGGTGACGGGACGCACGCTGAGGGCGCTGTCGGCGGTCAGGTCGGCAACGAACTGGCGCGAGGCGGCGGAGGCGTCGCTATCGAGGATGGCGAGGGGCATGCGGCCTGAGCTGGAGCCGCCCGCGCCGCCGAAGATGAAGCCAAAGAGGAGCGCGAAGATGACGGGGAAGACGAAGGTGAAGAAGCAGTTCATGCGATCGCGCATGAGCAGGCGGAGGTCGTTGTGTGCGATGGCGAGGATGGGTCGCAGCAGGCCTGCGGAGCGCGGGACTGGCAGGATGTCTGCGGGGGAGGGCACGGGGGAGAATAGGGGAAGTGGGGAACGGGGAGCGGGGAGCGGGGGAAGAGAGAAGCGACAAGCAACCAGCGACAAGCGACAAGGGACAGGAGACGGGGGAGAAGTGCGAGGGCGAGGGCGCTGTCGTGGGTGGGGGATCAGGGGTTGGGGGGGAGGTCATTCTCGCGATCTGCTCCGTCGCAAACCAACTTTTCCCACCGAGGCTGCACCCGCAGGGCGGAGGTCAGCACCATGAGTGCGGCTTCGTGACGCATGGTGGTCTGGGTGCGAGCGGTGCGGGTCGAGCCGACGGTGCGCTTGAGGCCGATGGCGTCGCGGAGTGTTGGCATCATCCAAGGCACGACTGTCGAAGAGCGTCGCCATGCAATGCCATGCGAGGTCAGCCGTGCGAGGGAGGGGGTAGATTCTCGTTTTCGACAGAGCAATCCCATGCCTTTGTCACCAATGGAGGACTATCCACAATCGCTTCGGGCCCAGCCAAAAAGTCTTCGACCATCCCTCCCAAGACCGACAACCCCATCGGGTCCACCCCAAAGTGTGGCACGTCCCCGACATATCCGTACAGGTTGCTCCCGCCCGCGTACCCGATTGGGTCGCGTTGCAGCCAGCGTCCATTCTCCGGGTCCAGCACGCGATGCCGCACGTGGTACACGCCAACCCGCGCGTCCCACCAATAGCTCGCGTACAGCGGCAGATTGCCGAACCGGTCTGCCCACTTCTCCGTCTGCGGCACCTCCATCATCGTGTCGTTGAATGCATCCCATTGCAGACCTTGCCAGTTGTACCAAGCTTGCATCGACGACGGCCCCACCCCCGCAGGCGGCGGCGTGCCCGTCACATTCGTCAACGCTCGCCACGCCCGAAGCTTCGGATCGACCACGCCCGTGCCGCTGTCGTACGGCGCGTGATGCAACGCCTCTTCGAGCGCGGCCCGATCCTGCGTCACCTCAGGACTTGTCAATGATCTTTCAACTCAACAGTTCTATTATCACGACTCACTTTATTCTGTATCAGACACCAGTTGCAACCGAATCATTTCCTCATACAGAATCGTCATATATACTTCATTGAGTTCATTAATCACATCATCAATGTCGCCATCGAGTATCCATCCCCAGCACACATCAATCCATCGTATAATAGCATAGATTGCACAACGGCGCCTTACATCCTTTGCGTAAACATATGAATCCCAGCACTTTTCGCGAGTATCGTTCATCATGAAAACAAGGGGCCGCGGCAAACTGTCGATATGCAAATTGACGGTCTGTGACGGCACAGGACCATTGACCTCAAGATTAACCTGTTGAAGCAGTTGAAGATAGTAAAGCGCCTGATTGGCATCAACAAAATCCGGAGATGCAATCAAGCGGACTAACGAAGGATGTTCGTATTTGCTGTCATCAGGCCGCCACGCGGAGTGATATGCAAGCAAGTCCATTGTTGATTCTTTGAGCATCATGGCGTCCCTTTAGTGCATTCCCGTGGTTTTACACCCGGTTCTACCGCGAGGTGGTACTTATCTATATGAATGTGAGGAGTCGGCTTTCCATGCGGCCTCCAATGGTTGTCAACTGTACTCAAGTCCTCTGACGAGGCACGGCTATTCGCTTTCGCTTCCTTCGCCCAATCGAGCAATATCTCTGCCTGCTCACGCGTGAGTACTTTATCCCCGTTGTGCGCTTCTTTCACAAGCTCGAGCAACGCCTGTCGATCATCGCTGTGACGCCTCGTCACGCCTGCCCCACCATCCGGACCAGGGGCGAGCAATATGACGACCAACAATCCAGCTCTAGAGATATTCTCAGGTGACGGATTGTCTTGAATACTCTGGTATGCCTCAGCTATTGCGTCTGCTGCATCACCGGCTGGAAATGCCGCCCGCATTGACTGTTCCAACACCTGGCCTGTAGCACGGGCAGTCTCTACAACGTCCTTCGATTTGGACTGGTGGTCAATGTTCGCATTGTCTACGTAATCATCAAATCCCCACCCACCACGATCGGTGTTGTTTCGCTGTGCGTTCTGATCAACACGATCACCCCAGTTGTCGAACTTTAACTCGATCAAGTCTAATACAAACAAGCCATCCACAGCATCATCTAAATGCTCTCCTAAACCATCTAATCCTACATACCGCGCGACATCACCAAGCAACCACGCGTCCAACCCCATCGGGTCCACCCCAAAGTGTGGCACGTCCCCGACATACCCATACAGGTTGCTCCCGCCCGCATACCCAATCGGGTCGCGTTGCAGCCAGCGGCCACTCTCGGGGTCGAGCACGCGATGCCGCACGTGGTACACGCCAACCCGCGCGTCCCACCAATAGCTCGCGTACAGCGGCAGATTACCGAACCGGTCTGCCCACTTCTCCGTCTCCGGCACCGCTTCTACTGCGTCTTCGAACGCATCACGCTGATCATCTTTCCACCCGTTCCACGCAGGATCGCCCTCATCCACAAGTGGGAGTTCGCCACGTGTGACGTTTGCGAGCGCTCGCCACGCTCGCAGCTTGGGATCGACCACGCTTGACATGCCATTCGGGTCGATGTCGTACGGCGCGTGACCCAACGCCTCTTCGAGCGCGTTGCCGTCCTGCACACTTTCCAAAGATCCACCGACGAGCCCATCCCCATCAAAGTCCATCGGGTGCGTTCATGGAGTAGCTGATGAATACACCCTGGGGCGCCGGCTCTCGTATAACACCCAGCGGTTTACAGCGGCACCTCAACGTCACCTGACAGCAGAACAACAGTTCGAGTCCACGGCATGACAAGTGCAGTAACCCGGGTGAGCTTGTAGCCCCATCGGGTGCGCAAGTAGAAAATTATATACTCTATATCTTCACTCGTCACTGGCAACGTGTAGTTTTTATCTATCGACGACCACACCATCGGCTCACGAAAATCAATTACCAAACCAACGATACCAGGCAGTCGTAATCCAAACTGCCAGCCAAGTCTCCACTCACCAACGAATACAGCCTCCCGCCCGTGACCTCGCAAGTACCTTACGTCTTTAAATGCAATACCTCTAGTGACAGACATTGTTTGTTGGTCCTGGAATGATATTCACTTGACGAACGGGCCGGTTGCCAAGAATCGGACGCTCGATGCGCTCCCAGACACCACCCTTCGTCGGGCCCGCTGGTCCCGTGTAGAGCACAACTTCGTCGCCGAAAGCCCATGCCTTGAATCTTGTCGCTCCTGCATACACAGCAGAAGATGGAGTCCAGCCAGCAGCGATCGTGTCGTCAGATACCTTGCGTACGAAAGTCCTGAGTAAGTACTCGACCGCGTCCCCGACGACGCCCGCGAAGGTTCCTGTGATCGTAGTCGCCCCCCGCTTTGCAGCGAATTCGTCTGCTAGTTCTCGTGCCACTCCAGAGTAAAACACATGAGTTTTCGAGTTCTTCACCCGATCGCCGAGCATCTTCCCGCCGACGCCACCAATCGACCCGAGCAGTGTTGACTCTGTGAAGCTCTTCCAGCTAAACGAGTCACGATAGCCAAACGCGATCTCCGTTGTCTGGCTGGCGAGGTCCATCAATGCCCCAACAGCCGCTCCGCCCGCGATCGCACCACCGAGCCCACTTCCCACGCCGCCACCCGCGACGATCGTGGCGGCCGCTGGGTTGAGCGTCGCGATCGTGACAAGGACCGCGACGCCCGTGCGCACGATCTGCCGACCCTCTTCATTCCGGAGCTCACCCAGGGCCGTCTCAACGTTCCGCAGTGCCTCGTCGCTTACCGAACGCTGCCCGCGCATCCGCTCAACCCACGCAGCATCCTCTGCCTTGGCTGCGCCGGTCACAATATCAATGAGCTCACTCGCTCCACCAGCGAAGTTATCGAAGTAGTCACCCAGTGGCGACAACCCCATCGGGTCCACCCCAAAGTGTGGCACATCCCCGACATATCCGTACAGGTTGCTCCCACCCGCATACCCAATCGGGTCGCGTTGCAGCCAGCGGCCACTCTCGGGGTCGAGCACGCG
>JAIYDA010000008.1 GCA_027487735.1 Planctomycetaceae bacterium
CGATCGCCTCGGTCACGGGGTAGACGGTGCTGCTGCCATCGATGGAAACGCTGCCGCGCAGCGTTGCTGGCGTGGTGCCTTGGGTGCCTGAAGCGGCTCCAACAGAACCGCCCGTTGTGGTGGGTGTGCCCGCAATCTGGGCTGGCGGTGTGTCCACCGGGGCGGGTGCCTTCTGCTCGCAGCCGCTGAGCCAAGCGGCACCGACGCCAAGAATCATCGCCAGCATGCTGCCGGTGCGAAGAGTTGTTGTCCCAAGCAACTGAGCCATGTCATGCCACTCCACGTGCTCGAACGGACCGCCCCACACGCCGAGATTGGGCGTTGCCAGCGGCGACCAGCTTCGAGCAAGCGAGGATGCGGGGTACAAGGCCTGAAGGAAAGGGGCGTGTGCGCTAAGACTCTGCTAATGCAATGCGCAGGACGTGGTTCAGACTGGGTTTCCGACTTCTAAACACTTGTGAAGAAATGACTTAGTGTGATAGTGTCGGCATTAGCTCGCGGCAGGGGCCTTTTTCTCTGGTGCGGCGGCATCGGCCGGCTTTTCTGCCTCGGGCGCGCTTGCGCCGAGCAGGTCATCGATCTTCTTCAACATTTCGACATCGTCCGGGCGGGTCCGGCTGTCGTAGCGGGCCACGACCTTGCCCGAGCGGTCGACCAGGAACTTCGTGAAGTTCCAACCGACCTCGCCGCCAATGGGAGCGGCCTGCGAAGTGAGGTCCCTATACAAATCGCAGATCTCGTCGCCCTTCACGCTCACCTTGGCAAACATGGGGAAGCTGACGCCGTACTTGGTCGAGCAGAACTCCTTGATCTCCGCCTCGGAGCCTGGCTCTTGCCCGCCAAAGTTATTGGCCGGAAAGCCCAGCACCACCAAGCCCTTGTCCTTCTTCGCGTCGTAGAGCTCTTCCAGGCCTTTGTACTGGGGCGTAAACCCGCACTTGCTCGCGACGTTGACCATCAGTACGACCTTGCCCGCGTACTGCGAGAGGGCCTGGTCGGTGCCGTCGATGTCTTTCATGGTGTGGTCGAGCACGTAGGGGTCCACGGTCTTTTCCTCTTTGGGGGCTTCCTCGGCGGGCTTGGTCTCCGGAGCTTTGGTTTCGGGAGTCCTTTCGGTCTTGTCGTCGGCGGTGCCAAGGCCCGCCTCGGCGAGGCCCGTGAGGCCCATCGCAGCGCCTGCGACGAGGGCGATGCCCAGGACTGCCTTGCTCATGCCACACATTCCGCCACATGCAACTGCCATAACAAGCTCCTGGGTGCCGACTGGATTCGATCCGGGTCGGGTCGCGTGCTGATTTCGCCGGGTTGATTTCGCCCCGCATCGCAAAGCTGATGCACTCGGAAGGTGCGGGGCTGACGACAGGGTACCCTTGAGCGGGCGATTCGTTTCGTTGGGGCTCGCTGCGTCGCTTTGCCTGCGCCGCTCGAAGCGAGTCGGTCTTTCCCGAAGCCTTCACATTGCTCTGCGATTCTGTTCTCTCATGCCCAACACGCTTCCCACGCTTTCGCCCCATGTGCTTCGTCGCAGCGTGCGCGTCTGCTTCTCGGCGGGCGCTGTGGTGCCCGAGGCTTCCGTCCGCCCGGGCAAGAACGGGTTTGCGGGGTTTCCGAGGCTGGTTGGGCTGGGGGCGTTTGCTCAGTTTGATGTCAGCGTGCGCGGCCAGCCCGACCCACTCACGGGATATCTCCTGGACATTCACGTGATCGACAAAGCGCTCCATGCCGCGCTGCACGATGCGGACGTGGCAGGTGCCTACGCGCGGGGAGAGCTCCCCCATGTCGCGCTCGCAAGGCTCTGGGAGCGTCTGCTTGTGCGCTTGCCCATCGCGGTGGGGGTGCGGTGGTTTGTGTCGCCCTTTTGTTCGTTCGAGGTGCTTATGCCTGCTGCGGAAACCGGTATCGAAGGTGAAACGTCCACTCGTGCTGCGGGGCCCGTCGTGCTGCTCCGCCAGCGGTTTGACTTTGCCGCTGCCCATCGCCTGCATGCGAAGGGCTTGACCGACGAGCAAAACCGCAGCACCTTCGGCAAGTGCAACAACCCGCGCGGGCATGGGCACAACTACCAGTTTGAGCCTGCGGTGCGCCTCGTGCCTCGCGCTGACGGCACGGGCTTCTCACTTGCGACGCTGGAGGCTTTGTGCGAGCGCGTGCTGCTCGACCGCTTTGACCACACGAACCTGAACGAGGACACGCAAGAGTTTGACCAAGCCCGGGGCGGGCTCAACCCCAGCGTCGAGAACATCGCAACAGTGTTCTTCCGCCTGCTCGCGCCCGAGGTTGCCAAGCATGGTGCCACGCTGCACGCGATGACGGTGTGGGAGACAGACCGCACCTGCGCGACCGTGGTGGATGGCGCTGGGCTCTAGGGCCTGTCGGTGGTTGCGAGCCCCGTTGCTTGCGCAACTGGGCTCGCGGGCTGGGCTCGCATGATCACACCTTTGGTGCTTTGTAGAAGGGCAGGGGGCTCACCTTCGCCGCCAGCATCCCGCGGCCTGTGTCGATCTCGACGGTGGTGCCAGGGGCGTGATACGCACGATCGAGGAATCCCATCGCGATGCAGGTGCCGAGGGTGGGGCTGGGGCAGCCGCTGGTCACGGTGCCCACTTGCTTGCCACCCGCGAGGATGGTCATGCCTTGCCGCGCGCTCCGCTTGCCCTCGATGATGAAGCCCGCGAGCTTCTGGGCGGGCCCGCCAGCGGCGGCGGTCTTCTTCAGGGCTTCCATGCCGATGAAGGTCTCGGCGTGGTCGCCCGCGTCCTTGTCGAGGCTGATGGCAAAGTCCACGCCGCAGGAGAGCGCGTTGATCTCTTCGCCCAGTTCATGCCCATAGAGCGGCATGCCCGCCTCGGTGCGGAGGGTGTCTCGGCAGCCCAGCCCGGCGGGCTTGATGGCGGCATCGGGCGCGTCCATCTTTACGTCGGCAAGCAGCAGCTTGAGGGCCATGCCCACCGCGCCGCTGGGCAAGATGACCTCGACCCCGTCCTCGCCCGTGTAGCCCGTGCGGCTGACGGTGAGCTTGATGATCATCAGGTTCTTGACGGCAAACCGATACTTCTTGAGTGCGGGCACCTCGCGGCTGAACTTGCCGACGAGGGGGATGATCGCCGGACCCTGCAGCGCGACCATGGCGGTGCTGGTGGTCTGGTCGTCGATCTTCATGCTGTAGTCGCCCGCCTTGCGCACGTCCTCGAAGTGCTTGAGCAACTTCTCGCGGTTGCTGGCATTGACCACAACGGTGAAGTCGTCGTCGTCGTAGCGGTAGACGATCACGTCGTCCTTCACGCCACCCTGCTCGTTACACACCAGCGAATAGCGGCACTGGCCTGCGGTCATGTCGGCAATGCGGCGGGTGCAGACCTTCTCAAGGAAGCGGCGGGTGTGCCTGCCCGTCATCTTCACGCGGCCCATGTGGCTGACGTCGAAGATGCCGCCCCGCGTGCGCACCTGGTGGTGCTCCTGCGTGAGGCCCGCGTAGTAGAGGGGCATGTTCCAGCCCGCGAAATC
>JAIYDA010000070.1 GCA_027487735.1 Planctomycetaceae bacterium
CGGTGTGGATCGCAAAGAGTCGACAGCCGAGTTGAAGCCGTTGGATGACCGCATCTGGGCGCAGTGTCTCCGGGTCTGCGAAGAGCACGTGGCCAAGACCAGTCGCCGACCGCTCTTGCGGAACAGGCAAACCCCCGAGTCGTGAGGCTCGGGGGTTGTCGTTTTGCGGGAGATTGTCCGTCACGAGCAGAGATCGCGCGCGGCTACTTGCCAGGGGACAGCGTTTGGGCAGCGGGCGAATAAACGCGCTGGGTCGCAGGCTTGTCGAACGCCTCTGGGTGGAGGGACGTGCCTTTTTCGGCGGCGGGCTTGTCGACCGTGTTGGGGATGCGGTTCTTCTCGGCCCAGGCGTCCTTGCGGACGCCGGTGACCTGCCATGAGACGGTGACGTTGGGGCGGAAGGTGCGGATGGTGAAGGTGTTGGCCGCCTCGGCGCCGATTCGGCGGACAACCTTGGCCCACACGATGACGTCGGTCTGGTCGTCGTCATCGATGACGGTGAGCTGGTAGCGGAAGTCGCGGTTGAGGGCTTGGAAGTATTCGGGAAGCGTGATGACGGCGTAGCCGGCGGCGTCGGTGGTTGCTTCGCCGTTGTAGATGTTCATCATGTCGGGCGACTCGACGAAGGAGTGGTAGAGGTACTTGTTCTCGGGATCCAGGGGGTGGTCGATCTTGAACGAACCGCCGCCTTTGGCGATAGAGCCGGTGACGTTCATGTTGCCGGCGACGGTCAAGCGCTGGGAAGGGGCGGTGGTTCCGATGCCGACGTTGCCGTTGGTATCGATGAGGAGCCGGGACGCGATGGCTGTCCGGTCGACAATTTGAAACGAGCCCGTGATCTGGTTCAATGGACCGTTGACGTCCGACGATTGGATCGACCAGGTACGCGGCGGGATCGCGCCGCCTGTCGCTGGGCCGCCGGTAAGCGCGATCTGCGTCGCCCCGGCACTTACGGCTTGCAATGAGAACTGACTGCTCGGCGTCGTCGTTCCGATACCGACGTTGCCGGCGAAGGAGGTCACACCCGTTGACGTAAACGCGTTCGCCGCGTTCTTGAGGGCGATGTTTGACGAAAGGCGCGAATCGGCCAGCGTGCCAGTGGTGATGTTCGAGGCGTTGAGACTGGTCAACGCCGACGCGTTGACGCCGGTGAGACTTGACGATGCCAGCGGGGCGCCGAAGCCGACACCGCTCATGATCTTGAATACGTCCAGCGAGGCCAAACTGATGTTCGTCACACACGCGGCCGAGCCCGATGCCGCTACGGCGGATGGGGAGAGGCTGGTCGGGACGGTTGCCGTCAGTGTGGGCAGAGCAGGGTTGACGATGTTGAAGACCTGCAGCGTGTTCGATCTCTTGTTCGCCACGTACACAGACGAGCCCGACACAGCCACAGAAATCGGCTCAAGGCCGGTCGCGGCGCTACCCGCCAGTGCGGGCGTGGCAGGGTTGCTGATGTCGAAGACCTGTAGGGTGTTTGAGTCAAAGTTCACGACATACGCAAACGAGCCCGCCACAGCGACAGAAATCGGCTCGAGGCCGGTCGCAACGCTTCCCGCCAAGGTGGGCGTAGCGGGGTTGCTCATGTTGAAGATCTGAAGCGTGTTCGAGGCGGAGTTGACCACATATGCGAATGAACCCGACCCCGCAACGGCCCTTGGCGTGAAGCCGGTCGCGACGCTTCCGGCGAGCGTGGGCGCTGCGGGGTTGCTGATGTTGAAAACCTGCAGCGTGTGCGAGCTTGAGCGTGCTACGTAAGCGAATGAGCCCGAGACTGCAACGCTCGTTGGACCGCTCGCGGTCGCGACGGCTCCCACGAAAGTCGGCGCTGCTGGGTTGCTGACGTTGAAAACTCCAAGAAAGTTCGAGATGGTGCTTACGACGTAAGCGAACGAGCCCGAAACTGCGACGCCCCTTGGACCGCCCCCGGTCGCAACGCTTCCCGCCAATGTTGGCGTGGCGGGGTTGCTGATGTTGAAAACCTGCAGCGTGTTTGAGCCTTCGTTCACTACGTACGCGAACGACCCCGACACCGCGACCGAAATTGGGCCGGTCCCAGTCGCAACGCTTCCCGCAAACGACGCATCGGGGACGGGCGTTCCCAACCCGCTCTGCACATCGGCACTGAGCGACGACCGTGCGATCGTGCCCGCGGCAATGTTGGCGCCGTTGATGTTCGTCAGGCCTGCGCCGTTGCCGGTAAAGGTGTTGCCGGGGTTGGTAAAGTTCAGCAGTCCGGTGAACGTCTGGTTGCTGTTCAGGCGGGCGACGTTGGTTGACAGGCGCGTATCGGGCAGAGTGCCCGTAAGGTTTGCGGCGTTTTGGTAGAAGCTCGGAGATTGGCCATTGAGGCTGGTGGCGTTGGTTGCCGTGGCGGCGTTCTGGGCGAAGTTCGCGGTGATGGCTGTGGTTGCTGTGGCGGCATTCTGCGCGAAGCTCGCGTTGGGAACTGCGGTGAGCTCTTGCCTGCGGCTCAGGATGGTGAAGTCGGTGTCATCGGCGCAGCCAAGACCAGCATCAGAGCGGACCTCGATCTCGAGGAATCGATTCCCCCCGTCGAAGATGCCCAGGCCGAAGTCGAGAGTCACCGTGAAGCGGCCCGCGGAGATCGACAGATTGTCCGAGCACAGGGTGGAGCCGAACTGGGAACCGTTCTCGCGGGCATCGAAGAGGCGGAAGCGAAAGTCGTATGTGCCTGTCGCAAGCGTGCCGTCGCTGCTGAGTTCGCCCTGGTAGGTGAAAGGTGTCTGGGCTTTGGCGGCAACCGCAGCGAGCAACGAGAACGCCGCAACGATCAGGAGAGTGACGTGACGCATCGATCGAATCTCCCTGGAGGCAAAACAACATCTGCCAGTGCAACCGAGGGCGTTGAAGCGTGACGAGTTCACCGCTCGAGGCCGCCGAACACGACAGAGATTCTAACACAAACGGAGGGAAATGGAAGGCGTTTTCTCCGCCGCAGCGGGAAGGCGGACTTGACGGCGTTTGTGCGCCATGTCCTGGGAAGAGAACACGGCGGCCTGAGCGTGTGCCGAGGCCGTGTGAGGTTGATCTTGGCACGAACGGTTGCGGCGAAACGTCCCTAGCGGCGACGACGCGCCGCCATGAGCACGCCAAGGCCCAGCAGCGCCGCCGCGCCTGGTGCCGGGATAAAGCTGACCACGAAGTTGTCGTTGAGGCCAACATGGGTGTACGGATTTCCGCCAGCACTTGTGCCGTTGGCAGTAAAGAAGCC
>JAIYDA010000021.1 GCA_027487735.1 Planctomycetaceae bacterium
GCACCCTCTTCAGCAGTCCCCGCCCGCGAGCACGCGGAGGAACGCGACGAGGTCTTCGTCGCTGGGGAAGAGCCCGTCGTTGTTGAAGTCGATGTCGTTGCACGTGGGGCAGGCATTGCCCGCGAGGGTCTGCAGGAAGGTCACGAGGTCTTCGTCGCTGGGGAAAAGCCCATCGTTGTTGAAGTCGATCGTGTCGCACGCGGGGAGGTTGCACTCCACGCCCAGCACGCGCAGGTCGTCGAACAGTGCTTCGACAAGGCCATCGCTGGGGTTGCCGTCCTGAGCCGTGATCCGCAGGCGCACGCTGGGTGGGTTCGAGACGCCCAGCAGCGACCCCACGCCAAACTCGCTCGTGCGCCAGCCGCCGCGGGCGTTGGCAAGGTCGTTGCCCGCCACGCTCTCGACGTCGCGCCAGGTGTTGCCATCCAGGCTCGCCTCGATGCGCAGGGGTGAGCCCCCGCTGTAGCTATAGAACCACCTGCTGTAGCCCACGCGCGGCACCTCGACGCCCGTGAGATCAATCGGTGCGCTCGTGAGCGTGGTGAAGCCGTTATCGACATCGAACAACTGGGCCGACGAGCCCGAGCGCCCGTCCGTCACCCACGCGCGCGTGCCGTTCTCGCTCGCGTCGTCCTCGGGTTGGAAGGTGACGTTGTTGTCTAGCGATGCCGTGCGCGAAGGGTTCTGGTTGGTCCAGCGCCCCGTGAGCGCGGTGCCCGCGACGGTAAACCCGGTCAGGGTTTCCAGCGGGTCGAGCCTTTGCAGCTCGTACGCGCCGATTGCCGTCACAAACGTGCTGCCGGTCAGGGGCTGGGTGGGCAGGGTCGTCACGCCGCTGCCCAGGCCGCGCGCCTCGAACCAGTATCGCGGGCGATCGCCGCAGGCAAAGCCCGGCAGGTTCGCCTCAAACACGCGACCATCGCTGCTGGTCATGACGATCGACTGCACGTCGCTGGTGGGGCTGGTGCGATAGTTGAGCTTGACAGAGCCTGCGACGATCTCATCGGCAAAGGCCGTGACCGCGACGCGCACGGGCAATGCGTTGCCCGCGGGCGTCAGCTCCGGCGCGAGCTGCCTGGGAGCCATGTACACCAGCGGCACGCCACCCAGGCTGCGAAGCTGGCTGGTGCTCGCGATGCTGAAGCTCTGCTCGCCCGTGCCGCCCGGGCCCGGGCCCGTGGGCACGCTGGCGCCAATCACCCGCACGCTGTAGACGCCCGGCACCGGCGCATCGATCTGCACCTGCTCGATGTTGTTCACGGTGTCGGTCGCGCCCTGCGGGCCGTCGATGCGCGTCGCGGCGTTGCCGGGGTTTGCGGGGTCGAGCCGCCAGACGCCGCGCCGCTGCCCGTTGGGGTCGATCACCTCGAGATCGAGGTTGTTGACCAGCTGCGGAATGATCGCGGGGTTGCCCGGCACGTCGTCCCACGCGAGCGTGATGCGGACGCTGGGCGTGGCATCGGGCACGAGCACTTCAAACGTCAGCACCTGCCCCTGCACCACGGTTGCCTCGCGGAAGTTTGTCGCCCGCGCGAGCTCGACCGCAGGCACGATGCGCACCGAGCCAAACCCAAACTGAAAGTCTGGGCCTGGGTTGCCCAGGTCGACCGCGGTGCTCGCGAAGATCGCGCGCAGCGTGCTGTTGCGAGGATCGGCAATGCCCGGGAACTGAGCCCGGATGTCCTGGATGAGCAGGGCCGAGAGGCCCGCGACGGTCGGGCACGCCATCGACGTGCCGCACAGCGAGGTGTACGCGGTGTTGCTGCTTGAGTCGGTGCTCGTGATGCCCTGGTCGCCCCCCACCTGGCACCCGGGGGCCACGACATCGGGCTTCACGCGACCGTCATCGGTCGGGCCAAAGCTGCTGAAGTCGGCGATGGTGTCGCCATCGGGCCCGCTATCGGCGTTCACGGCTCCAACGAGCAGGATGTTCTTGCTTGGCGCGGGTGGCGCGAGCTTGCGGAAGCCCGGGTTGTTCGCGCCGCAGCGTGTGCCGCCCCGCTCGTTGCCCGCTGCCCACACCACGCGTGCCGGGTCCCCTTCGTTGAAGCTCGCCTGCGAGCCTACGACCAGGCGATCGAGCAGTGCGCTTACGGCTCCGTAGTTGCCGTGCCAGGTGCAGTCAAAGCCGTTGAACTCGGTGTTGGTGCCGATGCTGTTGGTGCTGAGCGATGCGCCGGCGTTGAAGGCGGCGATGTAGTCCGCCTCGATGTCGGTGGGGTTGGTATAGAGCCAGCCCGTCGCGCCGGTGATGCTCACGCCCGCCGACAGGATCGACGCGGCGGGGGCCATGCCCTGGTGCCGGCGGTTGGGGTCGGGGTCGCCATCGCCCGCGACGGTGCCCGCGCAGTGCGTGGCGTGGTAGTTGGTCGAGTCGGTGCCTGTCTCAGTGATCTGCACGCGCCCGCTCAGCGCAACGTGCGAGCCCAGCACCAGCCCGCCATCAAACACAAACACGCCCACGCCCGCACCATTGAGGTTCCAGGGCGAGGCCTGCGCGATCGCAGCGCCCGTGAGCGCGCGATTCTCAAAGTTCGTCGTCGTCATCGCGGGCAGGGCGGGCTCGATCCACTGCACGTCCGCCTTCGCAGCGAGCGCTTCCAGGTCAGCCAGCCTCATCTGCATGCTCAGCATGGGCAGCGTGCGCAGGGCCTGCACGCCCTCCTTCCCGCCAATCGCAAGCTCCGCAGCCTCGGCAACGAACGCCGCCGCGTCGACATCCTCGTGCAGCAGCACGCTCACGGGCACGACGGTGTCGGCGTTTGGTGCAGCAAGCGCTGCGGCAGCGTCTTCGCGCCCCCAAAGGGCGAGGTCCTCGCCCGTGCGCAAGCGCAGCAAGCGCGGCTCGATCTTCCACGTGGTTTGCAGCACCTCGGCACCCGCCACCAGCCCGCTCGCAGCGATCGCGTCCAGCCGTGCTGCTGCATCGAGGCGGGCGTAGAAGCTGTCGGGGCTTAGCACGCCCAGCAGCGACATCCCATGCTCGCGCAGGAACGCGCGATCGGCTTGCGTGGGCACGCCTGCAAGGCGCACGATGCACACCCGCTCGTGCAGCAGCAGGCTGAGCGTGCGGCGCACGTCGTCGGTCCCGGGCACGATGTGGGGCGTCACGTTCGTGGGCGTCTCGCCGTAGGCACGCCAGAGAATGCCGCTCGTTGGGCTGGGCTGGGCAGCAGCGCCTTGCGCGGGAAGTGCTTCTGCTGCCCGCACGCTGCCCGCGTGCGCAGCAAGCGCGAACGCCGAAAGGGCCGCGAGGGCGGCGGTGGAAGAAGTGCCCAGAGGACGGCGTGCACGCTCGCGCATCTGCATCTCCAGAAGTTGTCGCTCGCAGGCGGAGCAGAACGCTCCGCACTCGGGCTTTGCAAAGGCTCTTGCCACACGCTGCGCAGGGACGCGCACCCGCAGGCGAAGAGTTCAAGACCATAGACCAGTTGCCACCCGCGGATCGTCACGAAACGGGCC
>JAIYDA010000020.1 GCA_027487735.1 Planctomycetaceae bacterium
AGGGGTTTTTCGATTTCAGCACAGAGACTCAGAGACGCAGAGGAAGAGGAGGGAAGAAGGGATGAAGGGAAAAAGGGATAGAGGGATGGAGGGATAGAGGGACAAAGGGGTAAAGGGAAACTGTGCGACGTGCGAGGTGTGGACGCAGGCGAAGCAACCACGTGAGAGAACGGCGCGCCTCACTTCTTCCCTTCTTCCCTTCTTCCCTTCTTCCCTTCTTCCCTCCACCCCTCCTTCTTCTCATCTTGCTCCTTCTCTCAGTGCCTCTGTGCTGAACCAAAGCTCCCGACCTGCACTGGCTCAGCCCCGCACAACCTTCGCTCGTGCTCGAAGCATTTCCCGTTCGCTTGTCGCCAGTCGCCTGTCACTCATCCCCTCACGTCGGTCGCACGGCAGGCGTCGTGGGCTTGCCCGTTGGCTCGGGCGTGGTCGCCGGCTCGGGTCTTGTCGGCACGCGCTCGGGGGCCTGGGCCGGAGGCGTGGCTGCGGGCAGCGTCTGCCCCTCTGCCAGCCCATCGCGCGACAGCAGGTCCACGCCCTGATACGCAAGCCGCAAAAACGCCTCCTGGTCGATCAGCTCCTTCGTGTTGTTCCACCCCAGGCTGAACACAAACCACTTGCCATCGGCACGCTCCAGCAGCCAGCAGCTGTGCAGCACGCCCGGCTCGCTGCCACCCTTGAAGGCCGCACTCTTCCACACCTTTGCATCGAGTGACAGCCCGGGGTTTGCGCGCAGCGCATCGCTCAGGGGCTTCGCTGCGCCCGCCTGCACGAGCGCCGGGTCGCGCTGGGCCCACAGCTCCAGCTCGCGCAGTCGCGCGAGCGTGCGCGCACAGTCGTGAGCGCTCGCAAACCACTCCACCTGCTCGATGAGTCTGGGCGAGTCCCAATCGCCCGCGCTGGCAAGGTCGGGCTTCATGCTCGCAAGCTCGCCCTCCAGCATGCCCCGGCGTTCGTCCGCGCTGCTCGCGAGAAATCGCTCCAGCAGCGCATCATCGCTGCTGAGCTTGAGGACAAACGCCTCGCGCGTGCTGAGCAGGGGCACGTTGCGCTCGGGCACCGCGACGACGCTGGTCATGAAGGCCTCCACGCGCTGCCGCCCCAGTGTGTGCAGCAGGTGGTCGGTCGCGGTGTTGTCGCTGATGGAGATCATCTGCATGCTCGCCTGCGCGAGCGAGATGGTCGTGCCCTCCTCGCGCAGTTGCAGCGTGCCGCTGGGCAGGCTCTTCAGCGCATCGCGCACGCTGAGCGTCTCCGTCCACGCCCGCGCGGGCTTGGCTGGTGCAGCGCTGGGCTGGTCGGTCGCTGCTTCTTGCGCAGCGTCTTCCTTGGGCGTCAGCAGCACCTCCTCCGCCAGCGCGCCCAGCACCCAGAGCTTAAAGCTCGAGCCAATCGCCAGTGCGCGATGCTCGTTCTGCCCTGCCACGGGCAGCAGCTCCTGCGTGCCCCCCTCGCTCTGCACGAGGGCCCACGCGCCGAACGACACCTCGCCCGGCAAGTCGTCGAGCTCGCCCGCGAAGTCTCCCCAGCTTGCAGGCCCTCGGGGCGCAGGTCCCCCGCCCGGATTGCCCGCCGGGTCGATGCGGAGCGCGCTCACCAACCCCGTGTCCTCGTTCACGAGCACAAAGATCGTGAGAAACGCCCGCCCGCGGCGCGACGAGACCGTCGCGGTGATGGTGTCGGGGCGCTCCTCGCGACTATCTACCTCCACCACGATCACCTTCTCGCCATCAAAGCTCGTGCCCACGCTCGCGAGTTCGGTCGCGATCTCCTCCGCCGAGATGTACTCCAGGAAGTCGGGCGTAAACGTCTTGGTGGCATCGCCCAGATCCGCACCATTGATGACGTCGAGCACGTGCCGCAGCCGCGTCGCCGAGATGGACTCGGGGAGCGCAACCTCCATCTGCACGCTGCTGCGCGTGCTCTGCTCAAACAGCGCAAGGCCCTCGTGCAGCTCCTTGGGTGGCTCGAGGGCTACCGCGCTACCGACAAAGCTGCCTTCGAGGCTGGCTGCACAGAGCACGAGGAGCGTGGTTGACGCGTGCCGCATGCAAAAGCGTAGAGCATGTGGACCCAGCCCGGCGAACCCCCGCGCACGCGGCTCATCGCACGAGGCAAACGACCAACGAACACGACCTACCCTCCGCGCCTATGACGCAAGAGCGTCCTTCGATCGTGATGACCGGTATCGGCGTGGTGGGCGCGTGCGGCGTGGGCGCCCAGCCCCTGTGGGATGCGCTCTGCGCCGGTCGCTCGGGCATCGGCGCACCCACGCGATACAAGGGCGAGGCCTTTCCGTGCGCGCTCGCGGCAGAGGTGCCCCACTTCTCCGCGAAGGACTTCATGCCCAAGGGGTATCGCAAAGCCATCAAGGTGATGGCGCGGGATATCGAGATCGCCGTGGCCTGCGCCCAGCTTGCCGTCACCGACGCAGGCCTAACCACCCGCGCAAGCGAGGGGTCTGCGCCCAGCTATGCCCCCGAGCGCGTGGGATGCCAGATTGGGGCCGGGCTCATCAGTGCCGAGACAGGCGAACTGAGCATGGCCCTCGCGACCGCGACGACCGATCGCGATGACGCGCAGGTGCGCGTGCGGGGCGGGTTTGACCTGCGGGCGTGGGGCACCGTCGCGACCGAAGCCACCCCAGCGCCCGCCCGCGGCATGGAGAACCTGCAGCCCCTGTGGATGCTGAAGTATCTGCCCAACATGCTCGCCTGCCACGTCACGATCATCCACGGGTTTGAAGGGCCCAGCAACACGATCACCTGTGCGGAGGCCAGCGGCCTGCTCTCCATTGGCGAGGGCACACGCGTCATCGAGCGCGGTGCGGCGGATGCCTGCATCTCGGGCAGTGCCGAGAGTCGCATCAATCTCATGGCGGTTGCCCGCATGACGCTCGCCGAGCGCCTGTGCGTCTGCGAGCCAGGCAGCGACGCGCTGAGCACCGTGAGGCCCTTCGCCGCAGCCAGCGACAGCAAGCGGGGTGGCGGCGTGCCGGGCGAGGCGGGCGGGCTCGTGATGCTCGAGCGCGAGGAGCGGGCCCGGGCTCGCGGCGCGACGCCATCGTGCCGGGTGCTGGGCTTTGGCAGTGCGCACGCGGTGGCCCCACTCTCGGCATCCAGCGGCGGCACCCTGCGCGAGGCGCGGGTGCGTGCCCTCGCGAACGCGGCCCGCAGCGCGCTGCGGGATGCGGGCAAGCAGCCCCAGGACATCGACCTGTGCGTGGCGCAGGGGCTGGGCGTCGCCAGCAGCGACGAAACCGAGCGTGGTGCGCTCGAGAGCGTGTTTGGCCCGGGGGTGCCCCCGGTGGTGGCACTGGGGCATGTGCTGGGGGACTGTGCGGCAGGCAATGGCGGGCTGCAAGCGGCGATTGCCGGGCTCGTGCTGCGCCGGCAGCAAGTGCCCGAGGTGCTGCTGGCACATGCTCTGGGCGGGGGCGCAGGCGGGCCGGCGGGTGGCAAGCTGGGCAAGCCCGGTGGGGGCGAGGGCATCCGAAATGTGCTCGTGCTGGGGTGCTCGCTGGCGGGGCAGCAGGCGGCGTTGGTGCTCGGACGGGCGTAGGCTTTGTGTGTGCGGATCTCTGGGTTTTGGGAGGCAACAGCCCCCTACGAGTGCAAGAGCGCTTCAACAACACGCAAAGGAACTGTGCTATGTCGTATGAACAAGATGGTCGCGGAGAGGGCAGCTATGGAGGCGGGCGCGGCGATGGTCGTGGCGATGGTCGCGGCGATGGTCGTGGGCGAGGCCGCGGCGGCTATCGCGGCGGGCGCGACGATCGCCGTGACGACCGGCGTGGCATTCCGCTCTCAGCACTCGACGCAGCAACCACCGAGAGCAGCCGCAAGCTGATCGGTGCCGCGATCGAGGTGCACAAGGCTCTGGGCCCGGGCTATGACGCGACGGCGTATGCGAACGCGCTGAAGATCGAGCTCGCGGACGCGGGCGTGGTGGTGAAGCATGGGCACCAGGTGGACGTGATGTATAAGGGCAAGAAGATCAGCGAGACGAGCACCGACCTGTGCATCGACTCGCGGTTCTTTGTCGATGTGCTCGCCCGCCCCGGGCAGATCAGCACGTTCGAGCGCCTCGCGCTGCGTGCCAAGCTCAAGGCGAGCGATCTGGAGCTTGGGCTGATCATCAACTTTGCGGAGCGCCGCCTGAAGGACGGGCTGGTGCGCGTCGTGAACATCGAGAAGATCCAGCGCGAGAAGGGCCTGGAGTTTGGCGACGACGTGGGCGAGCCCGAGCACGACGACGGCATGTAGACCCCCGCACCGGCATGGCTCGCATCGTGCAATATCTCAAGTGGATGAGGCGGCGCGATGGCGGCGTGGTGAACACCTGCATGCTGCTCTGCCCCATGCTTGCTGGGCTGGGGCACGATGTCGTGCTGCTGACCTGCGAGGACGACGACGTGCCCGACGTGCGCGATGCCGGGCCTGCTGATGGTGATCGCCCCGCTGGCGGCTATCGCAAGGTCCGCGTGGATGCATCTCGCGACCTGCCCGCGCTCGACGCAGCGCTGCGCGAGCCCTTTGCGGGCGTGCCGTTGTGCGTGCGCGTGCCATTGGGAGACTATGTCGCCACCCTGCGCGGTCGCAACGCCCTCGACAGCGAGCGCGACACACCCACGCAGTATCTGCCCGGGCTCTCGATGCAAGCTGCCCGCCTCGTGCTGCGCGGCGCAAGTACGCTGCACCTGCACGGGGTGTGGGCACCGTCGAACGCGGCCCTCGCGAGGCTTGCGCACAAGCTGGGCGTGCCATTCGTCGTCAGCCCCCACGGCATGCTCGACGCGTGGAGCATGCAGCAGGGGAGCCTGAAGAAGCAGGTGTTTTTGCGGCTCGTGGCGGGGTGGCAGCTGCGCAACGCTGCCCGCGTGCACTTTGAGAACGAGGAAGAGCTGCTGCAGGGGCGGAGCTATTGCGAGGCGCCGGTCGTGGCGGGGCCCCCACCACCGCTCGACCCCGCCGCCTTCGCGCCGCTGCCCGGGCCCGACTTGGCCCGCGAGGCGTTCGCGCCCCTGCGCGAGGAGGGGCTCAAGGTGCTCTTCTTGGGGCGCCTCAACCCCAAGAAGGGGCCCGACAAGCTGATCGACGCGGCGAGCGCGTGGCGCAACGCCCGCGCAAGCGACGCGAGCACGCCCCAAATCGTCACGATGTTTGCTGGGCTCGGGCATCCGCCCGAGTATGAGACGCAGCTACGCGAGCGGGTCTCCCGGCTTGGGCTCGAGAGCGACGTGCACTTTCTGGGCCTGGTCACGGGCGATCGCAAGTGGAGCCTGCTGCAAGCGGTCGACCTGGTGGTGCTGCCCACCAGCCAGGAGAACTTCGGCATCGCGCTCGTCGAGGCGATGCTCTGCGGCACGCCCGTGCTGACCACCAAGCAAGTGGACACCTGGCGCGAGTTTGAGCGCGGAGGCGGGGCCATCGTGCTCGATGGGGGCGGCACCCTCGTGCCCGACCTGACCAAAGCCGTTCTCGCGATCGCGCGGGCCCCCGACCAGCTCCGCCCACGAGGAGAAGCTGGGCAGACCTGGGCGCGGGCGACTTATGAACCCGGGGCGATGGCGGCGGCGTATGAGCGGGTGCTGGTGGGGTAAGGCCGCTACGCTGGGTGCTCCGAGGCTTCCCCGCACGCGCAAGACTTGCGTCTGGCGCGGGGAGGGATGTGGGATGGACGCAAGTTGTCGCGGAGGACGAACCGATCTCCCGGGCACCTTGGCAGTTCTCAGGCAGGCGTGAACGCCAGCGGGGGGGCCTGCAGGGGTGCCCGAACCGTCGAGCAAGAACCATGGAAGTGCTGGTTGCGATCTATCTTGCGTTTCTTGCGGTGCTGCTGGGCGGCGTCGTGCTCTTTCGCATCGCGCAGGGCAAGCCCCTGCTTTGCATGCTGCACTTCTTTCTGCTGGGCTTCATCATCTTTCAGCTCACCAGCGGCGCGCTGATTCTTACGCTCCCCCACACCAACGAGAGCGGCTTTAGTGAGCCCGCCCGCACGTCGCCCGTGTATGCGGGGCTAGTCACGCTGTTCCTCATCTTCTTCGCGATCGGCTGGAAGACCAAGGCCCTGACCTTTGGCTTGCAAAGAAAGCTCGGGACCAAGGAAGCCACCCCGATTCCGACCACGATGATGATCCTGGCTTACGGGGTCTTCGGGCTTGCGCTCTTCTTCCGCTTCAGCCTGGCTTTCGTCCCCCTGCTCACCAACCTCGCCCTCATCGTCGCCTATGCCATGTGCGCGGCCTCCGTCGGGCTGGCGGCATGGGCGTGGGCCCGCAACTGGTTCAACCCGGTCTTCATCACGCTCTTCGTCGCGCTGCTGTGCATGGCGACGGTCGTCGTGATCTTCCAGAACTTTGGTCGCCGCGACCTCACGGCGGTGCTCATCTCCGCAGCGTGGGGCGCATTCCACGGCTACTTCAAGCACATCCCGATCCGCAAGGCGTTCCTCCCCTTCGCCGCCGTGAGCGGCTTTGGCATCATCACCCTCGCTGCGTACACCTCAACCCGAAGCGAGAAGGCCGCGAACGTGAGCATTGCTGAGACGGTCGTCCGTCTGTTCTCGGCTGACCTGCCCAAGGGCCTGCTCGACATGGCCTCGGGCCAGGAGGCGGCTGGGTATGCGATGTACTTGATTGAGGCACGCCCAGAGTCTGCCCCGTATCAGCCCTTGCAAAGCCTGATCTATGCCGCGGCAATGCCCGTCCCGCGTCAGTTCTGGAGCGACAAGCCCGAGCCCCTCGCCATCACGCTCGTGCCGGAGCTTGGCATCACGCGCAAGAGCATCGGCTACAACGTGGGCCCGGGCCTCATCGGGCACATCGTGAACGACAACCC
>JAIYDA010000157.1 GCA_027487735.1 Planctomycetaceae bacterium
CCCAAGGCCTTCAACATCAGCACGCTCGCGGCAATCGTCGCCGCAGCTGCGGGAAGCGAGCAGGGCTTGCTGGTTGCCAAGCACGGCAATCGCAGCAAGACAGGCCGAGGCAGCGCCGAGATTCTCGCGAGCCTGGGCGTGCATGTCGATGCCTCGCCCGTGCAGCAGGCAGCGTGTCTCGCGCAGGCTCGCATGTGCTTCTGCTTTGCGATGCATCACCACGCCGCCGTGCGGCACGCACGCGAGGCCCGCGCGAGCCTGCCCTTCCCCACGATCTTCAACGCCCTGGGCCCGCTCTGCAACCCCGCCCAGGCACGCATGCAGATGCTGGGTGCCTACGACGCTGCACTTGCCCGCAAGCTCGCCCACGCCCTGCTGCACCTGGGCACCGCGCGCGCCATCACCATGCACGCTGCCAACGGCATGGACGAACTGAGCCTCGCGTGCGATACCCACGTTTGGTTCGTTGACGGAGCGACCGCCCGCGTGCACGAGGGCACGATCTCTCCCGACTTGCTGCAAGCCTGCGGCCTCAGCCCTTCGCCCGTTGCGAGCGTGCAAGCGACCGACCTGGCCCACGCGACGACGATTGCCCGCAGCGTGCTCGCGGGCGAGCCCTCTGCGTGCGCCGAGTGGACGATCGCGAGCGCTGCCCTCGCCATGCTCGTGGCCTCGCATGCTCCGCGGGCGGGCGAGAGCGTGGAGCAGTGGATTGCTGCTGGCCTGCCTCCGCGGGTTGCCCGCTGTCGCGAGGCGCTGCGAGCGGGTGCGGGGCAACGCACGCTCGAGCGTCTTGCCGCCGCGTCGCACGCGCAGCCCGCGTGATATGCTCGCACCCATGACCAGCGACGCAACCGCCTTTCGCTTCGTGCGCAGCTCGCTGGGCATCGCCATGACGATGCCCAGCGGGCCCGACCTTGCCATCCGCCACATCGTCTGCATCGGCAAGAACTACGCCGAGCACGCGCGCGAGCAAGGTGCCGCTGTGCCCGAGCGCCCCGTGCTGTTTACGAAGAACCCGCTCAGTGCCTCGTTGCATGAGGACGCGATCGTCATCCCGCGCATCTGCCAGGATCGTCCGCAGGTGGACTTTGAGGGCGAACTCGCGGTGGTGATTGGCACTGGGCCCGGTGGGAAGCTCGCCCGCTCCATCTCGCCCGAGCAAGCCGATGACTACATCACCGCGCTGACGTGCGCGAACGACGTCTCCGCACGCTGGTGGCAGAAGGACGGCGCGGGTGGGCAGTTTTATCGTGGGAAAGCCTTCGACACCTTCTGCCCCGTCGGGCCCATCGCCATCGCGTGGAAGACCCTCGCGCCCGCCCACGACCTGCGCGTGCAGACGCGCGTGAATGGGCAGACCATGCAGGACGCATCGACGAGCCAGATGCTGTTTGACGTGCGCACGCTCGTGAGCGAGCTGAGCCAGGGGCACACGATCGTGCCCGGCACGCTGCTGCTGACAGGCACGCCCAGCGGCGTGGGCTTTGCGCGCAAGCCGCCGATCTTTCTGCAAGAGGGCGACAACGTCGAGGTCGAGATCGCAGGCATCGGCACGCTCCGCAATCGCGTGACGCTGGAGCGCTGACCCAGCATGCACACCGCCGCCCCCGCCCACGCCAAACCCACGAGCTTCCCAGCCGTCCTTGCGTTCACGTTCCTCAACAGCGCAGGCACGGGCGTCATCACATCGGGCATTTTCTTTGTCACCAAGCAGGGCTACGCATTCAGCGATCGCCAGAACTTTGTCCTGGGCATCGTGCTGGGCATCACCTACATCATCGGAGCCCTCGGCGCAGGCCCCGTGGTGCGAGCGCTGCGCTCGCGCTTGCACCTCTCTGAGCGTGCGGTGCTCGCGTGGCTCATGGCCCTGCTCGCGGCGTTGTGCATGGTTCCCCTTGCCACGCGCGGCATGCTGTGGCCCCTGTGGTGCATGGTGGGCGTCTACAGCACGCTCACGGGCGTGCTGTGGCCCATGGTCGAGAGCTTTCTCACGGGTGGTCGCTCACCCGCGCAGCAGCGCAGCGCGCTGGGCATCTGGAATGTGGTGTGGTCGAGCGCGCTGGTCGTCGCCTACTGGGCTATCTCGCCCTTCATCGAGAACTTCGCCCCGCAGGCGATCGCGCTGCTTGGGCTTGTCCACCTGATTGCGCTTGCCACGCTCGTCAAGTTCAGCCCCAACCCCGCGCCGCACTTGCACGACGATCACGCCGACCATGCCGCAGGCGCAACCCTGCTGCGCGAGCGATCCTTGCTCGCCGTCTTTCAGGTGCTGCTCCCTCTGAGTTATGTTCTCAGCAGCGCACTCTCGCCCTTCCTCGCTGGGCTGCTGGAGCGACTGGGCACGCACCCAGACTGGCGCACGATCCTTGCGAGCGCCTGGCTGCTCCCCCGCGTCCTCGCGTTCGCGCTGCTGCATCGCTGGCAAGCGTGGTATGGCACGCTTGCCGCGCCGGTAATCGGCGTCACGTTGCTGCTGCTGGGCTTTGGTGCGTGCACGCTCGCGTCCTTGGCATCGGCGAACGCAGCGCTGCCCATCATCGTGAGCGGGCTCGTGCTCTTTGGGCTGGGCATGGGAACCATCTACACCGGCGCGATCTCCTACGCCATGCGCGTGGGCAAAGCACAGGTCGATGCGGGTGGCACGCACGAGGCCCTCATCGGGCTGGGATACTCGCTCGGGCCGCTCAATGGCTTGCTCGCCATCACGTTCGCTGGGACTTCTGCGGGGGCTGCGACTGATGCATTGTCAACTGCGCCGAGTGCGGGCTCGCTCGACCGCTGGCTCCTCGCCCTCACTTTGGGCGTGGTGGCGGTGCTGCTCGCGCTTGCCGTGCGCGCGGGCAGGCGTGCCGCATCTGCTGGCACGCCGGGATAAATCGGTCCTATATCATCTCTGCGATTGTGCAACGATCCGCAGGTCGTGCGCGAACGTAGATTGACGGGGCATGGCACCCGATACGCCAGGGAACCCGCGAGCCCATCGCGGGACCAATACGTTGGCAGGTCTGAGTTCGGTGTTCTGTTGGTTCTGCCCGAGTCCGTCCTGCCCTTCGGAGGTTCTTGATGCGTTTTTCTCCGCTCTCGCGCTCGCTCTCCTCCGCTCCTCGCCTGCTCATGCTTGCCGCTGCCCTCTGTGCCGCCGGGGGCCCTGCGCACGCCCAGGCCGTGGCGCAAGAGGCAGCGTCGGTCGCTGCGCCCGCGACGCAAGCCGCGCTCGAAGAAAGCCAGTGGGGTCAGCTGCTGTGGGAGGCTGCACGCGAGGGTGACGAGCGAGCCTTCGAGCGTTTGCTCGCGCAGATCGATGCGGGCGACGTGCTGGGCGAGCCCGAGAGCCCGCTCAAGGTCTCGAGCAGCACGCTCCTGAAGAACCTGCGCGAGCGCGAGGACAAGCGCGCCGAAAAGATCACGAGCGTGCGCGAGGAGCTGGGCAAGCTGCTTGCCGAAGAGCAGACCCCCACCACCGTGAGCAAGGCTCTGGGCGAGGCCATCGAGCTGCAACTGCTCGTGCCCGACCGCGACATGCTCATGCAAGAGGCACCGATCGCCGACCTCGTGAAGCGGGCCGACGCGCTCGCCCGCGACCTCGAGCGTGGTGGCAAGCTGCTGGAGGCGACGGACCTGTTCCTGCGCCTCAACGCCCTGCACGACATCTCGGGCGTCTATCGCCCCGACATCCGCCGTCTGAGCCAGCGCCAGGAGGTGCTGCGGATGTATGCACCCAAGAAGCTCTATGACCTGAACAACGAGTTTCGCATCGCGCGGGGCGACAAGCCACTGCCCGCCTTCAACGCGCTGAACGCCGACTATCGCAGCAAGCTCAGCAGCATCCGCACCGACATGGTCGAGCGCAGCCTGGCGCGAGCCCGCGACCACATCGAGGGTGTGCCCATGAACACGATGGTGGTGGGCGCCCTCGCCTCGCTGCGCACGCTGCTCACGAGCGACCTGGGCGACGTCTTCCCGGGCATCGACGAGGCCCAGAACCGCGACGCGATGATCGAGATGATCGACCGCGAGAAGACCGCACTCGCCGACCTGCCCGTGCAGCTCGATGCCTTCCAGGTCAGCAGCCTGCTCGAGCGCCTGATGAAGCGCAACGACGCGACCACCAAGCTGCCCAGCGCGGTGCTGCTGCACGAGTTTGGCAACGGCGCCACCAGCGTGCTCGACGACTACTCGCAGATCATCTGGCCCGATGAGCTTCGCCGCTTCCGCAAGACCACCGAGGGAAGCTTCGTGGGCGTGGGCGTGCAGATCGAGCTGAACGAGCAGCGCGAGGTCCGCATCGTGACGCCTCTGGAGGGCACACCCGCCCAGCGCGCGGGCATCCACGCGGGCGACGTGCTGACGAAGGTCAACGGCAAGAGCATCTTCGGGCTGGGGCTGGACGACGTGGTTGATGTCATCACGGGCCCATCGGGCTCGTCGGTGGTGCTCACCGTCGAGCGGCCTGAGAAGCACGACGAGAGCGTTGCAGAAGCGACGCAGGAAGAGCCAAGCGACAAGCCAGCGGAGAAAGCCAGCGACAAGGCCGACGAGAAGACAGCCGAGAAGCCAAACGAGAAGGCCGCCGACACCGCGAAGCGCACCGAGCTCGAGTTCCGCCTCGAGCGTGCCCGCATCGACACGCCCAGCGTGAAGGGCTGGGAGCGCACAGGCCCGCGCGAGGACGCGTGGAACTGGTTCGTCGATAGCGACAGCAAGGTGGGCTACGTCCGCCTCAGCGGCTTCGACGAAGAGACCACGATGGAGCTCGACCGCGCCATCCGCGAGATGACCGCGGGCGGGCTGCGCGGGCTCGTCTTTGACCTGCGCTTCAACCCGGGCGGCCTGCTCGACCAGGCAGTCAGCATCGCTCAGCGATTCCTGCCCATCGACAAGCAGCCCATCGTCATGGCCCGCAGTGCGGGCGGCATCGAAGAGGTCGTGGGCTACACCGACGCCCGCAAGGCCTCACTCGCCCACATGCCCGTCGTCATCCTCATCAACGAGGGCAGCGCGAGCGCGAGCGAGATCGTGAGCGGCGCCGTCAGCGTCTTCAGCCGCGAGAGCGACCTTGATGCGCTGGTGCTCGGTGCCCGCAGCTTTGGCAAGGGCAGCGTGCAGAATGTCTGGCCCCTCAACCAGCAGCAGAGCGCGATGTTGAAGATCACGACTGCGTACTACATGCTGCCCGACAAGACGATCATCCACCGTCGCCCAGGCGAGACGACCTGGGGCGTGCAGCCCAACCTCAGCGTCAGCATGCTGCCCCAGCAGGTGGAGGATTCCATCCTCATCCGCCGCAACGCCGACATCATCCCGCTCGCCGAGAACGGCGTGGACCTGAACGCGAAGTGGAAGGCGACCGACCCGACGCGCCTGCTCAGCGAGGGCATCGACCTGCAGCTCGAGAGTGCCATCGTGCTGCTCAAGGCCCGCATCGAAGCCATCGACGCCGACCCCGCAGCCGCCCAGGCCGCCAACACCAAGGATCGTCGCACCGAGATGCCCGCGACGCCCTAAAAGTACCGGCGGAACAGGCGTCTCGCCTGTCCCTCGCCGAACCACCTGCTTGCTCTTCCAAGGCTCTTCCAAGCCCCGCGCTCCGCGCGGGGCTTTTTGTCTCGCGCTTGCTTCACTTTGCTTCCCGCGCCAGCCCACCCTGCACCGCCACCCACCGCTCCACCACGCGCCGCAGCACAGGCAGCGGCACCGCACCCTGCAGCAGCACCGCGTCGTGAAAGCCTCGAATGTCAAAGTGCTCGCCCAGCGCCGCCTCCGCCTTCGCACGCATGTCGAGAATCTCAAGCTGCCCGATCTTGTACGCGCACGCCTGCCCGGGCCAGCCGATGTAGCGGTCGGTCTCGCTCCGCGCATCCATCTCGGAGATTGCGGTGTTGCTCAGCAGGTAGTCAATCGCTTGCTGGCGCGTCCAGCCCTTCGCGTGCAGCCCGGTGTCGACCACCAGCCGGCACGCGCGCCACATCTCGTCGCTCAGCCTGCCAAAGTTGTCGTAGGGGTCTTGATAGAACCCGCGGTTTGCGTCGGTCGGACGCAGCGCGCTCCCCCGGCGTTCGCCCATCTCCAGCCCCAATCGCTCGCTATACAGCCCCCACCCCTCGACAAACGCCGTGAACCCGAGCCTCGTGCGGAAGGGGTGCTGCACGCCCTCGTCCGCAAGCTCCTGCGCGAGCGCGACCTGAAAGTGATGCCCCGGCACCGCCTCGTGGATCGTCAGGCTCACGCGCGCAAACCTGGGCCGCAGCGCCAGATTGCTCGTGTTCACCATGAAGTACCCGGGCACGCCCGAGGTCGCGCTTCCGGGGTAGTAATACGCCACGGGGCTCGTGCGGGCCGCGAACGCCGGAATCTCGCGCACGCCGTAGGTGTTGCGGGGCAGCGTGCGAAACAGGCGGGGCAGCTCGGGGTCGATGCGCTTGCAAAGCTCGCGATAGTCGGTCATCATCGCCTCAGCGCTCGTCCACAAGAAGCGCTCGCTCCGCGTGTGCGCCAGGAACGCGCTCAGCACCTCCGCATCACTCGCCCCCGCAGGGGGCACAAAGTCGGTCTCGCGGATCGTGCTCAGCATCTCGCTCCGCAGCGCAGCAACCTCGCGCAGGCCCAGGGCGTGAATCTCATCCGCCGTCATGCTCGTGGTCGTGTGGTCGCGCAGGCAGTGGTTGTAGAAGGCGATGCCATCCACGCCATCGCTCGCCCCCACGCTCTCGCGGCACGCAGGCAGATACTCCTTCTCCACAAAGTCGCCAAAGGCCGCGAACGCGGGCGTGACGCCCTCAGAAATCGCCCGCAGCGCACGCTGCGCCAGCGGATCTCCGTCGATGGGCTTGCCCGCGAAAGGTTTGAAGAAGGGCGACACCTGGGGAGTCTCGCGCACGTCCACGCTGCTCAGCAAGCGAATGCTCGCGAGCGTCTTGCTCAGCACCACGCGTGGCGGCACGCGCCCAGAGGCGATCCCAGCCCGCAGTTGCCGCGTGATCTGCCCCAGATGCTCGGGCAGAGCCTCCAGCCGCGCGACATATCCCTCGCGCTGGCGCTGCGTGTTCAGCGGCACGCGGTCGGCCATCTGCGGCAGCCAGATGTGGGGCCCGCTCAGGCTGTCGAGCTGCAACTGCTCCGGAAAGAACTTGCCGCCATCGAGCGTGAGCTGCGCGTCATACGCAAACAGCTCTGCATCCAGCAGCTCACTCTCCGACAGAGTCTGCGTCGCAATCGCCCGCAGCCTCTCCAACCGCGCCGCGAGCTCGACCCGTCGGCGCGCGTGCGCCTCGGGGCTCTGGTCGCTCAGCTTGTCGGCGTAGGCATCGTTGCCGCGCAGGCTCGCGCCGAGCGGGTCGTTCGCATCGAGCCATGCCACGTGCTCATCGAGCAGGGCGCGAAGCTGCTCGCTCGCGCTTGGCACTTCCTGCGTGGGTTCGGGTTGAGGCTGCGACGTTGGCTGCGCATGAGCCGTGCCTTCGACTAGATTCGTGGGCAATGCGCCGTTCATCGCCACGCCCATCACCACGATCGTCGCCGCCACGCCGCAAGCCAGACGCATGCTCGAAGTTTGCATGCGCCACTGTACCGCGGCTGCTCGCCTGTGCCGCTGCGACGTACGCTGCCAGCCCATGAACCCCGCACTCGCTCTGGGCCCCTGCCCCGCCCCGCCCACCTGGCACAGCGCCACCCGCATCCGCGTGCGGTACGGCGAGTGCGACCCCATGGGCGTGGTGCACCACGCCAGCTACATCGCGTGGTTTGAAGAGGCACGCACCGACATCCTGCGAGCCCAAGGCCGCAGCTACGCCGCCCTCGAGACGCAGGGCGTGCTGCTCGTCATCGTGAAGCTCGACGTCGCCTACCGCCGCAGCGCCCGCTACGACGACATCATCGAGGTGCGCTGCCGCATCAAGGGCGGCAGCCGCGTGAAGATCGAGCACGAGTACGAGCTCTGCGTGGTGCACCAGAGTGAGCATGGCCCTGCGGGCGAAGTCCGCACCGGTCAGATCTGCGTCGTCGCGCGCACCGTGCTCGCGTGCGTGGATACGCAGGGCCGCGTGCGCGAGCTGCCAGCGGGCGTGCTCGAAGCGGCAAACGCCGATGCGCTGCCGCCCAGCACTGCTTGATTACTCGCCCAGAGCACTCGCCCAGCGTCCTCGCTCAGCAGCGTCGCACATCGCCGAGCTTTGGCCCGCTTACTTCGTGCTATCCACCGCGGGCGGATACAAGAAGCTCAGCGCATCGTCAAAGCGAGCCGCCCACGCCTCCTCGGTGTGCGTTGCCTTGTCGTCGATCATGAGCAGCTTGCGATCGGGCGACATGCCCTGCTTCGTCAGCCACGCGTCGAGGTTCCTGGTCGCCTGGGCATACTTCTTGTTGGCTTCTGCCAGCTTGGGGTCGGTGCCCAGCTCGCTGCCACCCACACCCAGGAACACCCGCGTGGGCCACACCTTCACGCTCTCGATGAAGGGCGTCCACTGCTTCACGTCCGTCGCAACGCTGGGCAGGCTCTCCAGCAGCAGGTTGCCAAACCGTCCGGGGTTCTTCGACACAGCGAGAATGCTCGCCACCGCGCCCATGCTCGCGCCGCCAATGCCCGTGTCCTTGGGCTCCAGGCTCACCGCGAAGCTGCGCTCCACGCGGGGCATCACCTCCGTCGTCAGCCAGCGAACATACTCATCCCCGCGGCCCTCGATGACGCCAAACGTCGGATGATTGATCGTCACGCCCGTGGGCGTGTACTCCGTCAGTCGCGTGCTGCCGCCGTGCGGAATGCCCACGATGATCGTCGCGCGGGCCATGCCCTTGCCGATCAGGTCGGTTGCCGTCTCATCCGCCTTCCACTCGCCCGGCACGTTGGGCAGCTTCTCAAACACGTTCTGCCCGTCGTTCATATACAACACCGGGTACTTCACGCCCTTGCTCGCGCCCTCTTCGTATCCCGCAGGCAACCACACCAGCAGCTCGCGCGGGCGACCGTTGATCACGCCCCCCGCCACCTGCAAGCGACGCACCGTGCCCGTCGCCGCGATCGTGCGATACGGGTCGTTGCCCGCACGCTCCTTGAAATCAGGCCGCATGTCTCCCCACGCCTCCACCACCATCTCAATCTGCGGCGGCTCGCCCGGCTTGATGCTGCTCGCAGGAATCATGGGCAGCGGGCGATCCCCCGGCACGCTCAGGTCCGCACGCAGTTCTTCCAGGGCCCAGTCGCCCCGGGTGAACTTGAACCGCACGGGCTCGTTCGCGTTTGCAGTGCTGCGGGGATTTTTCATCAAGATGCGCCAGCGCATGTCGCTCTGGGGCGTCAGCTTTGCGTCGGGGTCCTTCGGGTTCCAGTTGTTGAAGTTCCCAGCGACGTAAATCGGGCTGCTCGCGCTGCTCTTGCCCGTCTTGTCCTGCACGACGAGCAAGAAGCCTTGCTCCAGCGTCGCAGGGTTCACCATCTCCATTTCGGCTGCTGCCGCTGCTGCACCGGCTGCCGCGACTGTCTTGGCGGCATCCTTCTCGTCCAGCTTCGCAAGCCGAAGCTCCTGGCCGATCGCGTTTGCCCCGCCCGTGTCCCCAGCACCCGCCCCAACCGGCGCGGCCTTCTTGATCGTGGGGTCGCCCAGCGACCGGCTGATCATCACGCCCAGCAGCGCAAGCACCGCAAGGGGCGTGAGCAAGTACAACAGAACGAACTTCTTACCAGTTGGGGAGAGTGCCATGGAAGAAAAACATAGCACGCCCAATCAATCGGGCCCACCCACCCGTGGTGCCAGCCCCGCGCTTTCTTGACGCCCAATCGCTACCTGCTCGTCCCCTGTTCGCCAACCGAATCCCCATTCGCGTCGTCCGTGTCTTGCTTGATCTCCGCCTGGCTGATCGCCGCTTGGCTTGCAACCTCATAGCAGCTCGCGAGCAGCCCCACGAGCGGAAAGCTGCCCGGACCCGTCCAGGGGCTCGCCCCCAGCCGCCTCAGCAGCGGGTGGCTCACCTCGGGTCCGCGGAGGCTCACGTCCAGCTCTTGCAGCTTCTCGCGTGCCGCCGCCGGCATGCTCCAGAAGCACTGCACCTGCTCTTCGAGCGCGGGGCTGTTGCGATCCGACACGCCCGGCACGCGCTGCTGATACAGAGGCGTCGCCATCCCCTGCGCCGCGCCCGACACCACGCGCCGCTGCCGCAACCTGTCCAGCAGGTCGCTCGCCTCGATGCCGCGAAGCTGGAACATCAAAAACTGCTCGGTCGCCAGCTTGTTGGCGAGCAAATACGCCGCGCAGGCCAAGTGCTTGCACCAGCCGCCCGTGCCATCGCTGCGGCGCGCCATCGCGTGCCCGCACTCGCAGGTCACGCGCACGTCGCTATGCGCCGTGGGATAAAGCTTGAGGCCCAATGGCCCAAACACATCTTCCACGCTCGCGGGCAGCTCTCCCGCCATGAGCTTTGCCGCGTGCATCGCGTTCTCGCTCATCGCGACCACGACCTTTTCCCACTGTTCCGGGCTCAGCACGTCAAACCCGAAGACGCACACATAAGGCCGCACCGATCGCCCCTGCACCACCGTCTCCACCCGCCCTGCGCTCACCGTCTGCTTCTTGGTCTGCCCCAGCTTCGCATACTCCAGCCCCTCAGCCAGCCAGTTTGCATCCGCCGCGTCTTCTACCAGGCGCATCCATCGCTGCGCACCCCACGCCGCCTCGCCCACCAGCTCGGTGCCGCGCAGCGAGATGCCACCGCGCACCTTGCGAGGCTTCGCGGGCAGCGCAGGCTTCGAGAGCTCCTGCCTTGGGCGCAGCGGCACAAACTTGGGAGGCGGCGCCATGGGCGGCGCATACCGCCCCTTCGTAATCACCGTGCGCGAGGGCGCAGGCCTGCCGCCCGCCGACTGCGCGGACGACTGCGAGGGCGAAGGATTGTTCGAGGCGCTGTCAGACGATTGCAAAGGGCCGATCTCCAAACTCACTTGCCTCGCGAGGCACGTCGTGCAGTGCGTGAACAAGCTTGGGCAAGCGTGAATCTTAGTAACGCCAACCAAGCTCGTGGGAACAGCTCTGTCGGCTCGCTCAATGGACCAGAAATCGCCGATGCACCTGCGCGGCATCCTCGCTGCCGCGCCGCTTGTCACCTGCCCTCGTCGCGCGTCATTGTGCCCTCGGCTCGCATCGCCCGTCTGCCTTCTACACTGCCACAGCACCACCCATGCCACAGCAAACCGCCCCCGAGACCCGCACGAGCATCAAAGAGACGCTCACCTCGATCCTTATCGCACTCGTCATCGCCTTCACGGTGCGCGGGTTCGTCATCGAGGCCTTCGTCATCCCCACGGGCAGCATGGCCCCAACCCTGCTCGGGGCCAACATGCTCGTGCGCTCGAAGGAAACGGGCTATCAGTGGACCGTGGGCCCCGAGCCCACCCCCAATGGCGGCGCGATGGTGCCCCCCACCCTGCAAGCCACCGACATCATGAGCATGCAGCGCGTCGCGCAGAGCCGCCCGCAGGTGCGTGCGGGCGATCG
>JAIYDA010000094.1 GCA_027487735.1 Planctomycetaceae bacterium
AGCATGCCCTGCACGCCCAGCCCCGCGCACAGCAGCTCGCCCAGCATCGCCGGATAGCTCGCATTCGCCGGAAAAAAAGCAAAGAACGACGGATGCTGCCAGTGCGTGATGCCCGGCATGATGATCCGCGACACATCATCCAGCACGCGCGTCATCCCCGCCTCATCCAGCACCTCGCCCACCTCCGGCGCGTGCGTGGGCAACGCCCGCAGCACATCACCCGGCTTCACGCCCGACAGCACGCCCGACAGCCCACCAGAAGTTCCCGCGCCATCCCCCTGCCCCCGCAGCCCCTCCCAATACCCCGCAATCATCTCCGCCACCCGCGCACTCGCCGCGAGAAACTCCCCCTCCTGCATATGTCGCGGAGCCTCCTGCTGCATCACCCAGCGTAGCAACGCACACGAAGCGATCAGGGATTATCGATCATCGATCAGGCCTGTACGCCCAAACCTCCACACTCAGTCCGCACACACGCCCCGCCGACTCGCGCGAGACAACGCGAGCGCCCCGGCTGATTCAACTTCAGCACAGAGACGCATCGCACACACCGCCACAGAATGCAGAGCAAAGAACCCGCCCCCTCCTCGCCCCAACGGGGCGACGGGCTGTAGCCACGGGTGGAGCGCAGCGCAACCCGTGGACAGCACGCCTCAGCCCACCCCGCCCCGGCAGGGGCGGAGGAAGTTCACGCCCGCCGACACCCACGCGACCGGGACTCGTTTCCAACCCATCCATCACTGTGTCGCGCTGATGCAGCCCCCCAGAGGGCGTGCCGCCCGCGTGTCTCTCACACCTCCACACCGCTCCCTGCCCGCAAGAGACCCGCCCGCCGCGATCGTCGTACATCCCAACTGCCTTGAGCGGGGGTGCCGGGGGCGGCAGCCCCGGCAAACGCTATCCGCTGCGTCACCGTAGAATCATAAGATTACACAATGGCTGAGTACACGTTTCACAGTTTGTCCGACGCGGACTTTGAGGATCTCGCTTGCGACTTGCTAGGCGCAGAACTCGGAGTGACATTTCAGCCATTTGCCAAGGGGCGGGACGCTGGAATCGACCTCTTGCACGGCGCTCGTATTCACGGCAGCACGTTGGTGCAATGCAAGCACTATTGCCGCTCCAAGTACGCCAACCTGAAGGCCAAACTCACCGCTGAAGAACTGCCGAAGCTCGCGAAGCTCAAGCCATCGCGGTTTATTCTGGCTACATCGTTGGGCCTGACCCCGCTGAACAAGAAAGAACTGTTGACTATACTTGCACCACACTGCAAAGGTGTCAATGACATATACGGAAAGGATGACTTCAACGCGCTTCTCCGAAAGCACCCGGGCGTCGAGACGGTCCACTACAAGCTTTGGCTAACGAGCGTTCCCGTGCTCCAGCGAGTGCTTCGACATGGCACCGCCGTGTGGAATGCGATGACGAAGGAAGACATCGAGCGCAAGATGTCCTTGTACGTACAGACGGGCGCCTATGTCGCAGCGATAAAGATTCTCGCCAAGCATAACCACTGTATCCTATCAGGCATTCCAGGAATCGGGAAAACCACCCTGGCACAAGTACTGGTTACCCGCCTGATGGAAGAAGACTACGAGTTGATCGCGGTGCGGGACGATGTACAAGAGGCGTTCGAAGCGCTAGACGTCATGAAGAGGCAAGTCGTCTACTACGATGATTTTCTGGGCCAATCGAGCATTAGCGAGCGGCTCGGGAAAAACGAGGACCGAGGCATTGCTCGCTTGCTGGCCGAATCGCGACGCGCAAAGCACCTGAAAGTCATCTTTACAACGCGAGAGTACATTCTTGAAGACGCCAAGCGCGTTTACGAACCCCTCAACCGCGCTGACCTCGACATGGCGAAGTGCATCGTCACAGTTGAAGACTACACGCGGGGTCACCGCGCAAGAGTTTTGTACAATCATGTGTATTTCTCTGGCCTTTCGCACGAATACGCTGCCGCCTTGCTGAGGGCAAGGGGCTACCGCCGCATAATTGACCACAAGGGATACAGCCCACGCCTAGTGGAGTGGATGACTCTTGGCGCCGGATCGTTGGGAGTGCCGCCTGAGGGCTATGTCAATAGGTTTGTGCAGGTCTTGGACGACCCCACGCAATTGTGGCAGCATGCATTTGACAACCAGATCGGCGTGGATGCTAGAGCGATCCTGTTGTCGCTCGGCTCGATCGAGGGCTGCCTTGGTCTCGATGAACTCCGCGCAGTGTGGGCACGCCTTCGAGGGATCCAATCGACAGAGGCATCATCGATCGAGAACAAGAGAGCGTTTCGCGATGCGATGAAGCAGCTTGAGGGATCGTTTACTCGGAGCAGGCGAGCTCAGTCAGAGACAGCCGTTGAGTTTCATAACCCCTCCATAAAGGACTACGTACGAAGACGGATCGTCGCCGACATCGACGTGCGGCGATCGCTGCTTCGTTGCGCCCTTCACTTCGAACAAGTCTCCTGCCTTGTCTGCCTGGCTTCTGACGGCAGGGTCGGTGCCCACCCAAGCGGGTTGCTACCTGACGACACCGTTCTGCAGGAAGCGATTCGCCGGACGCTCGGAGCAAGAGCCGGAACCTACCAGCTTGTACAGTACCGCGCCGATGGAGAGATGAGACTGGTTCGCGCTGGTGCGGATGTGGGCGCTCGCCTTTCCCAAGTTGCCGCGTGGGCGAAGAAGTACGGGCCGGAAAACATCCTGTCGCTTTGTTGCGAAGTTGCAAATGAAATGGTGGACAGTGGCGAAGCCGAACGGATGGCTACCTTGCATTGTTGCGACTTTCTGACGTATGCGCTAGAGGCGTTCACTCGCGACGAGGGGGTTGCTCGACTGACAAAGTCGCTTTTGGTGCTCATTGACAAGCGGTTGTCCGATTCCCCGACTGCTAACGACTGGGCGGCCTGGACGCGGTTTGTAAAGCAGAACGAGAGCTTATTTGGCGATGACGAGATGGAAGACTGGGCGCAACGCGCGGCGTCTTTCTGCATGGAGGAAGTCGACGTAGCGATTTACAACGCTGAATCATCTTCAGATTTGCAACAGTGGCATGACGAGGTTAAAGCAGTCGCCCATGGTTGGGGCTTGTCTCTAGATTCCACGAACATGCGGTTCGAAGCAAGGCTCGGAGAGTTGCAGCAGCGCGAAGAGGGGGCACACGGGGACGACGACGACGACGACGACTGGCGGGGCTCCCGATCTGTCGATCAAACGACGGGAGGCGATGCCGAGATTGATCGACTTTTTGACTCACTGAACGACAAAGCAGGTGAGTAAGCGATCGCATCAGGCCGTGCTGGGTGTTTCGCGGTTGTCATATCCGCCACCCCTCTGCCCCTACGGGGCAGTCCCGCGCGGGGAATACGCCCTCCACGGGTTGCGCTTCGCCCGCAAAGCCGCGGGCTGCGCTCCACCCGTGGCTACACCCCCGCGCCCCATCGGGGCGAAGCATCGAGCATTCGATGCCCGCACCGGTGCACGTCTCGATGCGATCTGCGTCGCTGTGCCCAAACCCACCCCACCCCCCGCGCCCCGCCCCGCCCCTCACCTCCCCCACACCCGCCCAAAGAACCCCCGCACCGCGCCCACCTTCGCTCGCACCGGTCGCGTGCCCTCGTCCACGTGCAGCCCCGCCCGCAGCGCGAGCTCCGCCGCGAGGCCACGCAGCTGCTTGCTCGCCTGCGCGTGGGGTTGCAGCAGCGTCACGGGCGTGCGTGCCCGCACAGCGGCCCGCATCGCATCATCGTGCACCACCCACCCCAGCAGCTCGGGCGACACGCCCAAAAACCGCTGGCAGGTGCTCATGATGCGCTGCGACACGTCCATCGCCTCCGCCTGCGAGTTCGCCTGATTGATGAGTAGCAGCACGCCGCCGCGCTTAGGCAGAGCCCCCGCCTGCGCCCGCACGTCCGCGGGCTCGGGCTTCTTTGCCGCGTGCAGCAGCTTGATGATCGCGTACGCATCCGCGATGCTCGTGGGCTCGGGCGTTGCCACCACCACCGCAAAGTCCGCGTGCTTCACAAACGCCAGCACGCTCTGGCTCAGCCCCGCACCCGTGTCAATCAGCAGCGCATCGCTGCTCTCCTCAAGCTCGCACAACGAGCTGAGCAGTTGCACGCGGTCCGCAGGCCCCAGGTCCGCCATCCGCGCCAGCCCCGCACTGCCGGGCACGAGCGCAAACCCCGCGGGCGTCTGCACCGCGATGCTCCCCATCCCGCGCCGCGCCGCCCCGCCCGCCAGCACGCTGTCCAGCCGCGTCGTGGGCGAGACCCCGCACAGCAAATCCGCATTCGCCAGCCCCGGGTCCGCGTCCACCAGCGTGGCGCGCACGCGCATCTGCGCCAGGCACGCCGCGATGTTCACGCTGATGCTGCTCTTGCCCACGCCGCCCTTGCCGCTCGTGATCGCAATCACCGGCACGTTGCACGCCAAAGGCTCGGGCAGCGCCGCCTGCACCGGCGCCGCGGGCTTGCCCTGCGCCACCGCCGCGATGCGCTGCGTGAGGTTGTGCGTCACGACGCCCGCGCCAACTCCACCCCCGTGGCCAACGCCATGCCCAAAACCAGCTCCCGGCCCGATCATCGCGCTGTGCGTCACGCGCAGCACCGGGCGCGTGTGCGTCGGGCCCTGCACCGGGGCTTGGGGCGGCTGCCCCTGCGCACCGCCAACCTGCCCCGCGTGATACTGCGCCATCACGCTCCGCAGCCGCGCCGCCTGATCTTCCCCATCGCTCGCTTGCAGATACAGCCCGGCCCCGCGCGCGGGCTTGCTCGCCTCGCGAGGCTGCTCCCGCTCGCGCTCCGCCTGCGCTTGCGCCTGCACCTGCGCCAGCGCGCTCGCCTGCCACGCCTGCTGCAATGCAGCGTCATCCACCGCAGGCGGCAGATGTCCACTGCCCGAAGTGGGCGAGAGTGGCGGGGTCGAGGGTGGAATCGACGGTGGCATCAAGAGTGGCATGCCGCCTCCCCTCGGTTGGCCCCGTCGGGCGATGCACCCTCCAGAATCATCCGCGCAAGGCGATGCGCATCGGCAACATCAAGATGGTCCGGCACTTCCTGCCCCATCGTCACGAAGCTGATGGGCAGCCCCACGCTGTGCGCCGCGTTCAGCACCGCGCCATGCGCCACGCCCTCGTCCAGCTTCGTCAGCAGCACGCAGTCAGGACGCATGCTCGCAAACCGCCGCGCAGCGCTCGCAATCACCGTCTCGCTGCTTGCCACGCTCAGCACCAGATGCACCTCGTGGGGCCTTGCCGCACTCACAAACCCCGCAAGCTCATCCAGCCGCCGGTTATCGTGCTGGCTCCGCCCCGCCGTGTCGAGCAGAATCAGGTCGCACGTCGCGCTCAGCCGCGCGCTCGCCTGCTCCACGTCGCTGGGCGTGAGGCACACCTCCAGCGGCAGCCCGATGATGTTCGCATACGTGCGAAGCTGCTCCACCGCCGCGATGCGATAGGTGTCGATCGTGATGAGCCCCACTCGCAGCCCATGCTTGATCTTGAACATCGCCGCCAGCTTCGCCACCGTCGTCGTCTTGCCCACGCCCGTCGTGCCCACCAGCGCGATCGTCCGCACGCCCGCGCCGGGCACCAGCACCGCGGGCCCGCGCACGCGCAGCATGCCCGCAAGCTGCCGCAGCGTGCTCAGCCGCACGATCTGCGCCTGCCCAAGCTCGTCGGGCGTCAGCTCGTCGCGCACGCCGCCAATCACGCGATCAATCAGGTCGGGCCGCACGCACGCATCGTGCAGCGTCATGAAGATGTCCGTCAGCGCATCGCTCGCGCCCGTGGCGTTGCTCGGCGAAGCAGGTCCGCTCGCCGCCGCACCGATCCCAACACCCAGCCCAATACCCAGCCCGGGTATCGCCGCCATCGCCGCCGCGCTGCTCGCGCCGCCGCGGCGCGTCTCCGCCAGCAGCGTGCCCATCAGCCGCCGAATCGAAGAGAGCTCGCCCTGCAGCGTGCGCAGCGCCGCGCCATCCGTCGGCGCAAAGTCCACAGCGGTGGTCAGTTGCTCCTTGCCGCTCATGCTCGGCGCGGGCGAGGGCTTCGCCTCCACCTGCTGCGCCACAGGCAGCGCAGCGGGCGATGCCAACCGCGGTGCTGGCTTTGGCACCTCGCGTGCCGGCTCCCGCTGCACTTCCCGCGGCACCTCCCGTGCCATTTCCCGCACGGGCTCCCGCCCAGGCTCCTCCCGCATCCCAATCGCACTAAACGTGTGAGGCCGAAACTCGCCATCTTGCAGCGTGATGTCTCGCGTGTTCGACGAGAGCGCAAGCCCCGCCGCACCCACCTCGCCCAGCGCCTCCGCGGGCACCATCCCCGCGCTCAGCGCCCGGCTCGCGCGCGACGTCCCGCCCACGCTTCCCCCTGCGGTGGGCCCGCTCGCTGCCAGCCCCTCAACGGGGCCGTCCGCCGCCGTGATCTCATATTCCTCGTGCCCCCCCACCCCCATCATCCCCCCAACCCGGTAGCTCCGCGTGCGCAAAATCACCGCAGCAGACCCCAGGTCCTTCTTCACATCCGCAAGTGCGGCTGCCATCGATCGAGCGCGATACGTCTTGAGATTCATGAGCCGTCCATGGCGAGCAAGTGTTGTGAAACTTCAGAAGATACACACGGTTGAAAAAACCGAAGGACCCAAACCTAGGCACCCTGCACAGGGCCTTCTCGACACCTATCGCGTCCTGTTGCCAGTCCGCACATCAGTCCGCGCCTCCCTTCACCGCACAAACTCCTCTCAGTTTCCATCGTCGCACCCTCCTTGCACCCGTTTCGGCGCCCTGTCAACAGTGTTCATCTCCTACGCCACCGCCGCCGCCATCACGCTCGCCGGCGGCGCAATGAGCGCCAAGCTCTCCACCTCCACCCCGCTCACCACCTCGTTATACCCCAACACCACCACGCTGGGCACGTGCGGCTCGACCAACTGGCGAATCACCGCCCGCACCGGGGGCGAAGCGACCACCACGGGCAAGTTCCCACGCCCCGTCAGGCTCGCAAGCCCCGCCGCGATCTGCTGACCAATCGCCTGCGCCATCCGGCTGGGCATCGTGATCGTCGTGCCCCCGGGCCCGCGATCGATATGCGCCTGCACAACCTCTTCCAGCGCGGGGTCGATCGTGACGCAGCTAATCCGACTCACGCCCGTCGCGGGGTCGGGCGTCGCGATGCTCTGGCAGATCGTTCGCCGCAGGCTGTTGCGCACATACTCCGTCAGCACGTCCAGGTCCTTGGTCTTGCTCCCCCATTCCGCCACCGTCTCCAGAATCGTCTCCAGGTCGCGCACCGGCACGCGCTCGCGCAGCAGGTTCTGCAGCAGCTTCTGCAGCTCGGTCGCCTTCATCATCGCCGGCACCGTGTCCTCCACGATGCGCGGGCTCCGCTGCTTGAGCTGCTCCAGCAGGTTCTGCACCTCGTCGCGCGTCAGCAGCTCGTCGGCGTGCTTGCGCACCACCTCGGTCAGGTGCGTGCCAATCACGCTCGTTGGCTCCACCACGGTGTAGTTCAGCATCTCCGCACGAGGCCGCAGCGCAGGATCGATCCACCACGCATCCAGCCCAAACGCCGGCTCGCGCGTCCGCTCGCCCTCGATTGCGCCGCTCGTGAGCCCCGCGTCCATCGCGAGCATCTTGCCCGTGCGCACGTTGCCCGTCGCCACCGCGTTGCCGCGCACCTTCACGCGATACTCGCCGCTGGGCAGCTGCATGTTGTCGCGAATCCGCACAGGTGGCATCACCACGCCCAGCTCCACCGCAAGCTGGCGACGAATCGCCGAGATGCGATCCAGCAGGTCGCCCCCCTGCCCCTTGTCCACCAGCGGCACCAGCCCATAGCCAATCTCCAGCTCCAGCGTGTCGACCTTCAGCAGCGTCTCCACCGGCGCTTCGGGTGCTGGCCCCGCAGGCATCACGCCCGGCATGCCCGCTGGCCCCTCGCCGCCTCCGCGCGCCTTCGCCGCGCGGGCCTTGCCCTCGCGGTGCATGCCCCAGGCAATCGCCCCCAGCACGCTCGCCGTCACCACCAGAGGCAGCGTGGGCAAGGGCGTGAGCGTGAGCAGCACCAAGAACCCCGCAGTGAACGCCAGGCCTCGGGGCTGGCTGCTCATCTGCCCCGTCAGCTGATCGCCCAGGTCTTCCTTGCTGCCGCTGCGCGTCACGATGAGCGCCGCCGCGATCGAGATGATGAAGCTGGGGATCGCGCTCGTCAGGCCATCGCCGATCGTGAGGCGCGTAAACACCTCCGCCGTCTGCCCCGCCTCCCAGCCGCGGGCGATGATGCCCACGGCAAACCCGCCCGCGACGTTGATGACCGTGATGATGATGCCCGCGATGGCATCGCCCCGCACAAACTTGCTCGCACCGTCCATCGCTCCAAAGAAGTCGGCCTCTTGCGCGATGCGCTCGCGGCGCGTGCGGGCCTCGCGCTCGTCGATGATGCCCGCCGACAGATCGCTGTCGATCGCCATCTGCTTGCCGGGCATCGCATCGAGCGTGAACCTCGCCGCAACCTCGCTGATGCGCGTCGCGCCCTTGGTAATCACGATGAACTGCACGACGATGAGGATCAGGAAGATCACGACGCCCACGAACAGATCATCGCCCGCGACAAAGTCGCCAAAGGCCATGATGACGTGCCCCGCGACCGCCGCCGCCTCCTCGGGCGTGCTCGCCTCTGCCGTGAGAATCAGCCGCGTACTCGCGACGTTGAGCACGAGGCGAAACAGCGTCGTTGCGAGCAGCAGGCTCGGAAACACCGAGAAGTCCAGCGGAGCCTTCATGCTCAGCGTCGTCAACAGCATCACCATCGCCACCGCGATGTTCACCACGATCAGCACGTCCATGAGAATCGGCGGCAGCGGCACGATGAGCACGCCCAGCATCATGATGAACGCCGCGGGCACGATCGCCCCGCGATGCTTGCTCAGTTTGTACATCCAAGGCGGCAGCACGCCCATGTTCGCAACCGCTCCGGGCTCGGCGCTTGGCGCAGCACCTTGCCCCGGGCTCCGCGGAGCCTTCCCGCGCGCGCCGCGTCCACCCGCCGCATTCGGCGTCACAGCCTGCCCAGAGTTAGCGTTCGCATCAGCCATACCAAACTCATCACCCGCTCATCACCCTGCTCTTCACCATCGACACTTCACAACCCACCCCAATCCCCCGTTGCCCTTCACCTGTCTCTTGTCACCTGTCGCCTGTCACCTTCCCGCTCCCCGCTCCCCGCTCCCTGTTCCCTGTTCCCTGTTCCCCGTCCTACGCCCTACACCCGCACCAACTCCTCCCGCCCTGCCCGCGCAATCCGCATCGCCTCGCGAGCCGCTTCCTGCGCCCGTTGCTCGCTCCGCTCGCGCTCTGCCTTCGCCGTCGCGTCGAGGCGATAGACATATGCCAGCAGCTCCGCAACCGCCTGATAGAACTCGGGCTTGATCGCCTGCCCGGGCTTTGCGCTCGCATAGAGCGCGCGCGCCAGCGGCGGCCTCTCCACAATCGGCACCTTGCTCAGCAGCGCGACCTGGCGAATGCGCAGCGCCAGCGTGTCGACACCCTTAGCAACCACCACCGGCGCCGCCATCGTCTTCTCGTCGTAGCGAATCGCCACGGCATAGTGCGTGGGGTTGGTCACGATGACGTCCGCCGTGGGCACGTCGCGCCCGATCTGCTGCCCGATGATGTCGCGCATCATGCGGAAACGCCGCGCCTTGAGCTCCGGGTCGCCATCCATGTTGCGGTGCTCATCTTCCACTTCCTGCTTGGTCATGCGCAGGTTGCGGGTCATCTGCCAGCGCTGATACATAAAGTCCAGCAGCCCCAGCGCGAGCAGCACCGCCAGCAGCCAGATCGCAAGCTCCAGCACCATCCGCCCCATCGCGAGCATGCCGTGCGACGCGGCGAGCTGGGGCAGCGTTGCGATGCGGGGCATCACGCTCGCGACATACAGCCACGCCACGATGCCCACCACGATCATCTTCGCCACGCCCATGCCGGTCTTCACCAGGTTCTGCAATCCGAACAGGTTTTTGAAGCCGTTGATGGGGTTCAGGCGATCGAGCTTGGGCGTGACGGGATAGCCGCTCACGTGCAGCCCCACCTGCACCACCTGCGTGAGCCCCGCAACCACGAGCATGAGCGCCAGCACCGGCGCCACGGAGATAGCGGGCGTGAGGAGCGCATCGCGCATCATCTGCCCCAGATCGCCCACCGCGAGCCCATACGCGTCGTCTCCAAGGCCCTTGCGCAGCACGCTTTTGCACGCGCGCACCGCAAACACGCCCAGCAGCGCGAGGATGATCGTCGCGCCCAGCAAGTCAATCGCGGCCGAGAGGTCCTGGCTCTTGGCGACTTGCCCGCGGTTTCGCGCTTCCTGCCGCTTCTTGGGCGTTGGAAGCTCGCTCTTTTCGCCCATGTCGTCTGCCATGGTGCGTTAGCCTCCTGCCGTGGGTTGGATAGTGGGTTGGATAGTGGGTTGGATGATCGTGCTCGCTGGCGCAAGCCCGCCAATGAACCGGTGCACGCTGTCGAACGCGAACGTCAGGTGCTCCTCGATGGGCCCGCGCATCGACGCAAGCCCAAACAGCAGCATCGACAGCCCCGCGAGCATCTTGACCGTGAACCCCACGCTCATCACGTTCAGCTGCGGCATCGTCTTGCCCAGCACGCCAAACACAACGGTGAGCATGAGCACGATGCACGTGACGGGCGCTGCAACCCGCAGCCCAAGCTCGGTGCCGCTGGACAGCACACCAACAAATGCCTCCAGAGGCGTGAGCCCCGCATGAAACGCGCCGAGAGGCAGGTGCGCAAAGCTCGCGAGCAAACCGCGAAACAGCTGCTCGAGCCCGCCCGCCGCGATGAAGATGCCCGTCGCGATCGTGAACAGCAACTGCCCGAGCAGGTCGGTGTCCACGTCGGCCTCGGGGCTATACACCCGCGCGAGCCCAAAGCCCATGCTGTTGCCCATCACCAGCCCGCCTAGCTCGAGCATGAGCAAAGGCGTCGCGGCGAGCGCCCCGATGCAGAACCCAATCGCCACCTCGCTGAGCACGAGCACCACCATGCTGAAGACGTCGTTCACGCTGCCCAGCCCGCTCGCGAGGGATGCGGTGGATGGGTGCGCCAGCAGCATGGGGTAGGCAGCTGCCCCGAGCATGAAGCCCAGCAGAGCCTTGAATCTGCCCGGCACCATCGTGCTCGCGAGCACAGGCGTGAGCACAAACAGCCCGAGCACGCGGAAGCAGACAAGCACCCAGGGCACCACGTGCCCCAGCAGCCCCGAGAAGTTGTTTGCGACATCTTCCACTGCCTCGTGTGCCCTTGCGTTCCTGTTGCCCAGTGCCCAGTGCCTCGTGCCTATTGCCTTCTTCCTCACATCCGCAGCGAAAACAACATCGCGCTGTAGTCGATCAGCCGCTGCACCACCCAGGGAATCAGCAGCACCGCGACCACGAGCATGACGACGATTTTGGGAACGAAGCTCAGCGTCTGATCCTGGATGCTGGTGACAGACTGGATGACGCTGATGACCAGCCCCGTGACCACGCCCGCGACGAGGATCGGCGCGCTGATCTTGAGCACGATGATGAGCGCCTCGCGCACGAGTTCGATGCTGTCAGCTTCCATCGGCGGGCTCCTCAAAAACTTCAGCACAGAGACACAGAGAGGGAGAGCAAGATGAGGGGAATGGAGAGAGAAGCGAAGTTGGAGATGGGAGATCAAACGCTGCGGACGACGTGGGAGGCGAGGACGCTTCGAGCAGTCTCCATTGATTCGTTGCTTGCACCAATCTCATGGCCACATCACCCTCCCTTCTTTCATTCCTCATCTTGCTCTCTTCCTCTGTGTCTCTGTGCTAAGTGTTTGTTTGATGTGTTCAACATCGCGCGATCATCGCAAGCCCGAACTCGTGGGCCTGCGCACCGAGTGCGGTCGTGACAACGTGCGGGTCGAGGGTGTGCAGCAGCATCGCCGTCTCGACCACGGGCACGGGCTGGGCGAAGCTGTGCATGAGCCCGCCCACCACCAGGGCCCAGCCATCGACGAGCACGAACAGCAGCAGCTTGAAGGGCAAGCTGATGAGCACCGGGGGCAGCATCATCATGCTCATGCTGATGAGCATGGTGCTGATGACCATATCGATGACGAGGAAGGGCAGGTAGATGCGAAAGCCCATGAGGAAGGCGGTCTTCAGCTCGCTGAGCATGTAGGCGGGCACGAGCGTGACCATGTCGACGTCGGCGCGCGTGAGCTTGGCGGGCTCGCTCACGTCCACGCCCCGGTATTCGAGCAGCATGTAGACGCTGCTCCAGTTGCCCGTCGCGTCGATCTGCGCGAACATGAAGTCGCGCATGGGCTGGCTCCCGCGCTGCCACAGGTCGTCGTAGCTCTGCACCTTGCCCTCGCGGTAGGGCACGATCGCCTCGGTGTTGATGCGTTCCAGCGTGGGCGTCATCACCAGCAGCGTCATGAACATCGCGAGCGCGGTGAGCACCTGCGGGGGCGGAATGCTCTGCGTTCCCAGCGCTTGCCTCAGCAGCCCGAGCACCACGAGGATGCGCACAAAGCTCGTGCACATGAGCATGATGCTGGGCGCGAGCGACACGACCGTGAGCACCACCAGGATGTTCACCGCTGTCGAGAGCCCGCCCCGCGAGGCTTGCTCACCCCCGCCTCGCGAGAGTGCCCCGCCCGCCACGTCGAGCACTTCCAGCGGGTTCAGCTCGCTGGGGTTGCTGCTGAGCGACTGCGGAAACAGCAGGCTCTGGGTTGGCTCGGCGGGCGAGCCAATGCCCGGCACGGCAGGGCCAAGCTGCGCCACAGCGGGCGACGCGAAAGCGAGCGAGATTGCCGCGAGAAGCAGCGCGACCCAGCGAGCGAGATGAGCGTGCGAACCGTTCATGCGTAGCGACCCCCTCCGAGTGCAGGGCCTGCTGCTGGGCCAGGCCCAGGTCCAGTTCCGGGCAGAGGCAAATCTGCCCGCGCAGGCCTTGCTGCAGAAACGGGTTTGCGTGCCACGGCGCGCGCGCGCTCGGCGGGGCGTGCTGGTGGCTTGGGGGGTGCAAGCTCGCGGGTCATCGCCTCGTCTTCGCGGCGCAGGGCGGCTTCAAACTCCGCGGCGCGCTTCGCGTCGTCGTCGGCGCGGGTGCGGAGGAGGATGCTCGCAACGTCTTCTGCGGCTGTGAGTTCGGACAGGGTCGTCATCTGGGCTGGGCCCCGCCAGCCCTTGGCGCGCGTCTGGTGCACCAGCAGCACGCGGCGGTCAAACTTCATCACGAGCAGGGTGCTGCCACCGCCCACGGGGTAGCGTGCGAGCACTTCGAGCACGCCCGCCACGGCGCGCGCGCGCCCGGGGCCCGCGAGCCCGCCATCCAAGCCTGCGGGCAGCATGCCCTTGCGAGCCATCCACCGCACCAGCAGCGCGAGGGCGAGCACGAGCGTGAGGACAAGCAGCAGGGCGATGGTGGTCTGCACCGCGCTCGCGCCGAGAGACTGCGGGCTGATGGGCTCGGCACTTGCCGCCTGCGACGCTGCCTGCTTGCCTTGGCCCAGGGGCGTGCGCTCGATGGCGGGTGAGGCCTGCGCGTGCGCGAGCGTGCATGCCCAAAGGCACGCACCGCATGCGACCAGCCTCGCGACGCCGGGCAGCCTCATGCCACGCCTTTCTTGCCGCCCGGAGCGGACGGGAGAGCTTGCGCGACGATCTCGTTGATGCGGACGCAGAAGTTATCGTTCAGCACCAGCACCTCGCCCTTGGCGACGTGGCGGTCGTTCACATAGACGTCCACGGGATCGCCCGCGAGCTTGTCGAGCTCGACCACGGCGCCTTCGCTCAGGCGCAGCACGTCCTCCACCAGCATGCGGGTGCGGCCCAGCTCGATCTTCACGTGCAGGTTCACGTCGCTGAGCATCTCCAGCGCGTGCATCTGGCCCGGGGTGAGCTTGCCTTCCAGCTCGGGCATGGGCAGGGGCGTGGCCCTTGCCGCGGCGGCGGCGTTGGCAGCGGCTTTCTTTGCGTCGGCAACGCCTGCCTCTTCGGCTCCGGCGGCGAGGGCCATCTTGGTCAGGTCGTCGACGTCGCCTGCGCCGGCGGCATCGGTGGCGGCGCTCATGTCGCCCAGACCGCTGATGGCTTCCTGGGCGGCGCGGAGCATCGCCTCGGCGGCGGATTCGCCCTGGGGGGGTGGGGTTGCGTCGGCCATCCGTGGCCCTCTTTCAGCGAGTGCGAGCGACGAGCGCGGTGGGCGAGTGCAACGCGACCTCCTGTCGGCAGTGCACAGCCCGGCTCATCTCACGCGGGTTTCTGAGGTAGGAGCATCGGAGCGAGCGCGCCGGGGAGCGCACTTTTCAGGTCGCATGCGCAGAACTGTCTGATAATTCCGCGCAATCCCCGCGCGGCGAGCGACGGGATGGCGGGCTAACGTGATTCGTCATGCAAAGACTGTGCTTCGCGTTGTTGGCGGTTGTGTGCGGGCTGGCTTGCCTTGGGGCGGGGGGCTGCAACATTGTCGGGCCCGCGTATGTGCTGATTGCGGGCCCACCCAAGACCGACGCGATGCACAAGCTGGATGTGACGCTCAAGACCGTGGTCTTCGTCGACGACCAGGGGAGTGTGCTGCCCCGGCGCAGCTTGCGGATGACCATTTCGGATCGCATTGAGAAGGAGCTCGTGTCGCAGAAGGCGGTGGGCACGGTGATTGGCGGCGCGGCGATTCAGCAAGTCGCGCTCCAGGACGACGCGGACAACCTGAGCGACAACTCGACGCTGGGGCGCGCTGTGGGGGCGGATGTGGTGGTGCACGTGCTGGTCGAGAGCTTCACGATGACGGTGGATGGGACGACGTTCCAGCCGTTTGCGTCGGGCTTTGTGCGGGTGGTGGATGCGCGGAGCGGGCAGCGGGTGTGGCCCTTGGAGCAGCCAAGCGGGTATCGCCTCGCGATGCAACTGCCCATTAAGCGTGGAAACGTGCCGGGGAGCGCGAGCGAGCTGGCGCGGGCTCAGGAGGACTTGGCGAGCAACTTTGGGCTTGCGGTATCGCGGCTGTTCTACAAGCACGAGACGCGGACGGACAGGCCCAGCGATGAGAGGGTGAAGTAAAAGAGGGCATGAGGCACTAGGCATGAGGCACGAGGGAGTGATTGGGTGCTATTGTGGGGGTCGGCTGGGCGCGGGCTCATGAGGAGCCCGGGCTACGCGCGATTGTGATGCGGGAGGCTGCCATGCGGGTGTTGATGCTTGGGTGGGAGTTTCCGCCCTTTATCGCGGGCGGGCTGGGTGTGGCGTGTTATGGGCTGACGAAGGCGCTCGACAAGCTCGGGCACCAGGTGGTGTTCATTTTGCCCAAGCCGATCGATCGCACGCGCGGTGCGGCGCAGACGCAGCACCTGAAGATGCTTGGGCCATTTGCGCTCGCTGGCGCGGCGGGTGGGCCTGCGTTTGGTGGGTTGCCGGTGGGCGGGCAAGGTGGCGACGCGGGCGACGAAGGGCTGCGCGAGGCGGCGATGGGCGAGGCGATGGCAGGGTTTGCGCACGCGCGGTTTATGGCGATTCCGGCGAGCTTTCAGCATCCGTACCCCGGTGACTTTGGGGGCGCGGCACGCCGGGCTGGCAGCGTGGTGGGCGGGGTTGCGGCGCTGGGAGATGGCGACGAAGGGGACAACGACGAGGCATCGCACGGCGAGGTGGCGAGCGCGCTCGCGAAGGCTGCGGACGCGAGCGGGACGTTTGCGGGTGAGGCTGCAACCTCGACCACGCGCGGGTTCTTTGGGCCCGCCGGCGGGGGCGCCGGCGCGGGATATGGCAACGACCTCATGGGCGATGCGGAGCGGTATGCGCGGCTGTGCGTCGCGCTCACGCGGCGAGAGCAGTTTGATGTCATTCATGCGCACGACTGGCTGACGTTTCCGGCGGGGGTGGCGCTGGCGCGCGTGACGGGGCGGCCCCTGATCGTGCACGTGCACAGCACCGAGTTTGATCGCAGCGGCAGCAACGTGAACCAGCGCGTGTATGACATCGAGCGCATGGGGATGCACGCCGCGACGCGCGTGGTGTGCGTGAGCGGGCTGACGAAGAACATCTGCATGCGGCGCTATGGGGTGGCGGCGGACAAGATCGACGTGATCTACAACGGGCTGGACCGCGAGGCGCACCAGCCCATGCAGGGGCAGCGCATCGAGAGCACCGACAAGATCGTGCTGTTCCTGGGTCGCATCACGATGCAGAAGGGGCCTGAGTATTTCATTGCGTCGGCGAAGCGCGTGCTGGAGAAGGTGCCCGATGCGAAGTTCGTGCTCGCGGGCAGCGGCGACATGGCGCTGCGGATGATCGACCTCGCGGCGGGGCTGGGGATTGGCGGCAAGGTGCTGTTTACGGGGTTTTTGCGCGGGGGCGACATTGAGCGCGTGTTCAAGATGGCGGACTGCTATGTGATGCCCAGCGTGAGCGAGCCGTTTGGGATTGCTGCGCTGGAGGCGATCTCGCACGATGTGCCTGTGATTCTGAGCAAGACCAGCGGCGCGAGCGAGGTGCTGCAGCACGTGCTGAAGGTGGACTTTTGGGATATTGACGACATGGCGAACAAGATCGTGGCGGTGCTGCGGCACCCGCCCCTGAGCAGCACGCTGCGGGAGCACGGACAGATGGAGCTGCAGCGGCTGACGTGGGATGAGGCGGCGCGGAAGTGCGTGGAGAGTTATGAGCTGGCGATGGGCGGGGCGGGGAGGGTGAGTGCGTGAGGGGGGGGGAAAGCAGCAAAGCGATAAAGCGGGAAAGCGATAAAGCTCAAAGGGAGAAGCGGGGTGGGTAGCCCGGTTCTCTGAACCGGGAGGGCTTGGGTTTTTTTGGGGAAGATGATGGCTCTGCCGCGTTGGGGCTGGGGAACAGAGCAGCAATCCGACAAAGCGATAGAGCGATAAGGCGGGAAGTGTGGCGGGTGGGATGATGACGCGAGGATGCGGGGGAGTTCGCCCTGAAGGGGCGAAGGTGTGTAGCCACGGGTGGAACCCGTGGGAGGGCGGAGTCTTGGCAAGCCGCCCCTGCGGGGCGGTGGGTGGGCAGCGCGGAAGAAGTCCTCTGCCCCACTGGGGCAGATGGGTGAAGGGGACTCGGTCCACGGGTTGCGCTGCGCTTCACCCGTGGCTACAGGCCGCAGCCCCGTTGGGGCTGGGAAGCAGACAAGCAACGCGATGGACTTGCGAGAGGTAGCCAATGGGTTTGCCTCTCGCGGCTTCGCCGCGAACCCGCCTCGGAGAGGCGGGGTACCCGTTCCTCTGCTCGCCTGTCCGCTTCTACGCTCGCGGCATGGCGAGTCTTTTTGCGAGCGTCGCGGGTGAAGTGTTTGGCGGGTTGTTTGCCGTGCCCGGCGAGGTGGCGCGGGTGGTGGCGATTGCGGATGGCGTGGGCGAGCGGGGGAAGGTTGGGGCGGTGGCGGAGGCGAGCGTGCGGGAGATGGAGCGGAGCAGGCGGGTGGTGGAGGCGTGTTTGAGCGATGGGCTGGCGCACTATGGCATCAACACGGGGTTTGGCAGCCTGAGCAGGCAGCGGGTGGGGAGTGAGCAGCTTCGCGAGTTGCAGCGCAACTTGGTGCGGAGTCATGCGTCGGGGGTGGGCAAGCCCATGCCGCGGCGGGTGGTGCGGGGGATGATGGCACTGCTGGCGGCGTCGCTGGCGCGGGGGAACTCGGGGGTGCGCGCGATCGTCGTGCACACGCTGCATGCGATGCTCGATGCGGACATCATGCCGATCGTCCCGGAAATTGGGAGCGTGGGGGCGAGCGGGGATTTGGCTCCGTTGGCGGCGGTGGGGCTTGCGATGATGGGAGAGGGGGAAGTGGAGGGAACGGGCAACGGGGAGCGGGGAGCGGGAAGAAGACACGCGGGGGAGGCGCTGCGGGAGGCCGGGATTCAGCCTTTGGTGCTGGAGGCGAAGGAGGGGCTGGCGATCATCAATGGCACGCACCTGATGGCGAGCTTGGGGGCGATTGCGGTGGTGGAGAGCGCTGCGCTGCTGCGGGCGGCGCTGGCAGCGTGCGCGATGAGCATCGATGCGAGCCGGGCAAGCCATGCGTTTTTGGATGCGCGGGTGCACAGCGTGCGCCGGCAGCCCGGGCAGCAGGTGGTGGCTGAGGTGCTGCGGAGCTTGCTGGCGGGTGGCGAGATCGCCGCAAGCCACGCGGTGGATGATCCGCGGGTGCAGGACCCGTATTGCCTGCGGTGCAGCCCGCAGGTGCTGGGGGCAGCGCACGATGGGCTGCTGCCTTTGCGCAGCGCGGTGGAGGCGGAGGTTGGAGCGGTGACGGACAACCCGCTGGTGTTTACGGCTCCTGATGACATCGTGAGTGCGGGGAACTTTCATGGCATGCCGCTGGCAATCCCGCTGGATAGCGCGTGCATCGCGATTGCGCACATCGCAGGGATCAGCGAGCGGCGGACCTTTTGGATGCTGAGCGCGTTTGACGCGGAGAGCCACTTGCCGCCTTACATGGCGAAGGGTGCGGGGCTGAGCAGCGGGCTGATGATCGCGCAGTATGTGGCGGCGGCGTGCTGCAACGAGATCATCGGGCTGTGCACGCCCGCGAGCCCAGCGAACGTGGGGACGAGCGCGGGGATTGAGGACTACAACAGCTTTGGGCCTCGCAGCGGGTGGAAGCTGCTGCGTGCGCTCGAGCTGGCGCGGAAGGTGGTGGCGATTGAGCTGCTGTGCGCGGCGGAGGGGCTGGAGTATCACAGGCCTTTGCGCACGGGGGCGATGGTGGAGCGGGTGTATGACGCGGTGCGCGAGCGGGTGCTGCCTTTGGGGCAGGATCGCCCGCCCACGGGGGATATTGAGGCGATCGCGGCGATGATTGAGGGATGAACGGGGAGAAGCTGACCCTACGCTGGGGCATGGGCGTGCCAGGCAAGACAGATCGTGTGAACTCGGAAAAGACGAAGCCGGGCGTGGCGAAGCCGGGGCGGGCGGAAGGCGAGGACGCGCCCGATGTCGCGACCACGAGCGGGTTTGTGCTGCCCGGGGGCAAGGTGGATGCAGACGCGATCGTGCGGGCGGCGCAGCAGGCACGCGAGCAGGGGCTGAGCGAGGGTGAGGACGAGGCTCTGCGGCGGGTGCGGTTTCAACTGAAGCACGATTTACAGAAGCGGCTGGATAAGTATCTGACGGATCGGATTACGTTCTTGAGTCGCACGCAGTTGCAGCGGCTCATCGATGACAAGCTGGTGCTGGTGAACGCGGTGCCTGCGAAGGCGAGCACGAAGCTGCGGGCTGGGGACGTTGTGGAGCTGAGCGTGCCCGCACCGGCGAGCAAGGACATTGAGGCGGAGGACATTCCGCTCGAAGTGCTGTTTGAGGATGAGCACATCATCGTCATCAACAAGCAGCCTGGGATCATCGTGCACCCGGCGCGGGCAGAAAACACGGGGACGATGCTGGGGGCGCTGGCGTATCACTTCAAGCATCGCAGCAGCGTGGGCGGGGGTTTAAGCAACGTGGGGTGGGAGCTTGCAAGGCCTGGCGTGGTGCATCGGCTCGACCGCGACACGACGGGCGTGATCGTGTTTGCGAAGACGGAAGAGGCGCACTGGAAGCTGGGGCACGGGTTTGAGCATCGGCGGGTGGATAAGCGCTACATCGCGCTCGTGCATGGGCACGTGGAGCCCGATGGGTTTGTGATTGATCTGCCGCTGGGCCCGCACCAGAGCAGGGAGAAGGGGTATCGCGAGAAGCAGGTAGTGCGGCATGACGAGCTGGGCAAGCCCAGCGTGACGGTGGTGCGCGTGCGGGAGCGGTATGGCAAGGGCGCGAGGCCCGCGGGCGCGGAGGCGACGCCCGCGACGGATGCTTCGCTGGGGAGCGTGGGGTGGAAACTGCCCGAGCTGCCCAAGGAGATTGCGCTCGAGCGCGAGAACAACAACCTGCTGGAGGCGGACATGCACCGCTTCTCGCTCGTGGAGCTGGAGCTCAAGACGGGGCGCACGCACCAGATTCGCGTGCACCTGGCGCACAACTTGTGGCCCATCGTGGGGGATGATCTGTATGGGGGCAGGCCCATCGACCTTGCGCAGCTTCGCAGCGCGGGAGAGCAGCCCAAGCGGCGCGGCGGCAAGCGCGGACAGGCGGAGGAAGCGGGCGGGCGCATCGAGCGGCAGATGCTGCACGCGTGCATGCTGAGCTTTGAGCACCCGATGAGCGGCACGCGGATGACGTTTCAGGCTCCGCTGCGTGCGGACATGGCAGCGCTGGTGCGCACGATGCGCGGGATGGAGGGGTATGAAGAGGTGGCGGGGGCTGGCACGGTGGTGGAGCTGAACAGGGTGGTTGGGGAGTAGCTCCGAAGCGGCATTCGGAACTCGGGATTCGGCATTCGGGGGTTGGTCGGATTCGCTTACGAACCCCAGCGGGGCTTGGGTGCGTCGGCGTTGATGCGGGGGAGCGCGATGGATTTGCCTTGGGGCGTGGTGGCGAGGAGGGCGGGGCAGGCGCTTTGCAGGGCGGCGAGTTGGCGCACGCCGATGCGGGCGTGGAAGCGCACGCAGGGGGTGGGTGAGTTGTCGCTGCTGTAGGTGCGGCTGAGGACGGTTGCTTGACGC
>JAIYDA010000083.1 GCA_027487735.1 Planctomycetaceae bacterium
GCCCCCACAAAGTATGTCCCCGTCCCGCGAACCTCCAGGTTGTACGTGTTCACCACCGCGCCCGCACCCAGCAGCGAAGCAGGCCCGCGGGTCACACACTGCACCACCACCCGCTCGCCACTCGCGAGCACGATCTCCTCGCCCGCCTCAATCTCACCGATCGGCACAAACGCGCCACCAACCTCCCGCGACAACATCCCCGCCGCCACAAACACAGGATGCTCGGGCGTCGCAACGATCCGCTCGATCACCGCGCTCGCGCCGCTGCCAAGCGCATACTCCAGCGCCACCAGCTCACGTGCCTCACCCAGCGTCGTCGCCACCACCTGCGCAAGCACCATCTCGCGCCCGCCCACCACGCCCTCGTCATGCGCACGCTCATCCCACGACCACACCCAGTCCCCAGCCCGCACATCCTCAATCGCCCGCAGCCCATCCGCCGTCCACGCGGGCGTGCCCGCCACAAAGCACATCCGCGTCACGTGCATGCCCCGCAGCCGATCAACCATGTCCTCCACAGCGTTCGTCAGCTTCTTCAGCACATTCGCATCCGGGTCGCACTGCTTCACGAGCGTTGGCATCCTCGAGTTCAACTTCTGCGACAGCCCCTGCACATGCTCCAACGCCTTCACGCTGCGCAGTGCGGTCTTCGCGCCATTCATTGCGCCAGCAGTCAGCATGCTGCTGGCCACTTCACCCGTCACCTGCCCAGTGAGCCAACCCACCTGCTCGGTGCTCACGCCCGCAACCGCATCCCACAGCTTGCCCATCATCTCGGCCACAATCACGGCCCCCTCTCCATGCCGCGCCAAGATCTCATGCCTCGACTCCGCCGAGTCCTGAAACGCCGCGCGGAAGAACATCGCGGGGTCGGTCATCGCCGCCGCCAATGCATCACCAAGCGCACCAAACACCTCGCCCGACAGTTTCATCACCGCTTGCGCCTGGGCATATACCTTCTGCCCATCGCCCACAAGCGTCGTCATCGCCGCGTCGTCTCCGCCCGCCACCGCCTTGAACGACAGCGAAACATACTTAAACCCACTTACGGCACCGCGACCAATCAGCTTCACCGTGCCCTTCACGTCGTTGACCGCGCCCTTACCCCAGTCCACGATCCCGCGCTGAAAGCCAATCGCAAACTGCTTCACGCGATTCTCTTCATCCGTCCCACCACGCACATCCTGCTCAACCGTCGGCCCAAACTCTTCCGGTGCGGGCACCTGACTTCCTATATCACCGCGCACCGTGCGCGGGGTGAGCGACGCCACAAACACCGCAGGCCTGCCATCCGCAGTCGTCAGCAGAGCCTGAGGCCGCTCCTGCGTGGGCAGCGCGATGGGCCACCTCGCCCCCGCGTTGTCAAACCGCATCTCGCGAAGCAATCGCCCAGGCCCAAACAGCTCTCCAGGCCCAAGCAGACGCACAACCAACGGATGGAACGCATCCGACCCTTCGCGCACCGGATTGCCAATCGTGGAAGGCGGCACGATGGTCCAGTTTTCCAGTGTGGTGGTTGCCGAATATCCCGAGCGCGTCGCGCGGAACACGCGGCTCGACTCAGCCGGAGCACCGTTGCTCGCCACCTCTTGAAAGAACAACGGTTCTTCGTCGGCAACGCCATCAATCGCAGGGGTTCCGACCGAGCACGACGCCGGCACTTCCATCGACATCTGGAACGACTCGATGGTTTCCGTACTGAGCATCAACGTCGATGAACTCTCGCTTGCCGCAGTCCAAGTCCAAGACCCACACGGTCCCGCATTCACCGTCCAGCGATCCCCAGCCTGAACCGCAAAGTTGTTCAAGTCTGTGGCGGGCACATCGACCAACGTCGTGCCCCCGCGCCTGAGTCGATACGAGAGCTTCCCGGCTCGTCCCTGCGCACCCGCGAACACGCCCGCTCCGTTCTGCCACTCATCACGCAAGTCCGCCACAAACTCCTCGTGCAACTCCGCAGGCGGAACCCACGCGACATCAAACGTGTAGCTCACCGACCCCACAAACCCCAAGTAGTTCGTCGCATACACCGTGAGCGTGTTCTCGCCATCATGGTTGATCGGCACCTCGATTTCCTGCGCTCGGAATCGTCCCTCCCACGGAAACTGCCTCACCCGCTCCCGCAGCAGTGGGTCGTTCACCACGGGCACGAAGCTCTCAACAAATCCATACAGCTCCCCCTGCATGTCCAGCCCCGCAGTGCCGTCCTCGCCCACCGCATCGCCATTGATCGCAAACTCCACGCGATCAATCCGCGTCGCGATCGGCGGATTGCCGTTGTGCCCAGGGATCGTCACATCCGGCGGCACCAACTCGCTCACACGGTCAAAGATGACCCCTTCGTTCACGCGCAGCCGCGCCATCGCCTGATACGGGTTCGACGGATTGACCCACATATTCAGAACTTGAACTCCGCCAGGAATCTGGATATCAGGTCCTGCCGTCGTCATTGGTAGCTGTTGCTCGTGCACCGCACGCCCCAGCGCACCCGTCGCCGGGAGCACCTCGCGAATCTCATAGTCCACCGCCGTCGCCGCCACCACATCACGCAAATAGTCCGCGCGTCCCGGGCATCCTGGCAACGTGCCCGGCGCGGGGCGCAGCTCGGCTTGCACCGTCAACCCACCAACCACCGTGCTGGGGCGCACGGCCTCGAGCTTGAGCTCGAACGTACCCACCTCGCCGAGCTGCGTCGCGGTGCGCAGCAAGTCACCCACAGGAATCGGAACCCCAGAGGGGATGAAGCTCCCGCCACTTGCAAAGTCAAGCCCCGACGTCGGCAACGCCTGCTCCAGGCACGGGCCGCCGCGCTCAACGCCCGCGCCGTCCGTGCGCCGCAAGCCGCCCGCAACCCCGTTCGCGGGGCCCTGCAACTGCGCAAACGTGATCTCTTCGCTCAGGTGTGGCACCCCGCGATACCCAGGAGCTGCAGGCATCTTGCGCTCAATCCAAAGCCGCGCATGGCCATCCGGCAGGAAGTACTTCGACTCGCCTGCGCTAAAGTCTGGAGCCTCCACCTCGTGCGGCGGTGATGCCGAGTAATGGAACACAACGGTCCAGTTCCCCGGGCTGCTCACCACCTCCGAACCCAGGTGAAGCGTGACAACCGCCATCCGCTCGTTTCCTTCGCACCTGTCATACAGCGAGGCGTTCGGAGCTGCATAGAACCGTGAACCCTCTGAGTGCGGCATTCCGCGGCTAAGCGCGTACCCATCGGCGAAATCCGGGATGTTGTCGCCATCAGCATCCTTGTTGTTCACCCACATGATCTTGCCCGGCTTCGGCTCGTCATTGCCCCACCCGGCCAGCGGGGGCTCAAAGGCATCGTCCGCCCTCGTCGGAAGCTCGCGCGGGCGCGCATCATTGCTGTTGTCGCTATCGATTCGGAGGTCGATCAACCCCCGCCGGCTCTCACAGTCAACTGGGTCGGAACTGTCTGTGTCGCAGTCTGGGTCCGGCACGATCTCGAACTGCTGCAACCCCACCTCGCCCCCATGATTTGCGCTGTTTCCCCCTCCGTTGCCATTGTCGGAGTTTCCGCACTGTTCTGTTGTCTTGTCATGCTGCGGGGCATGCCCGTCATGGTTCGCGTTGCGTTTGAAAGTACCGTCTTGGTATCCCCCGTCTCCCCCGCGACACATGAAGCCATATTCGGGCAGCCCGTGACTCGCTGAGTTGCCGTCGCTTCCGCATGGATAGGTGATCACCATGCTCTCGCCCGGTCGCACCGGCGCAGTCGCCACGCCACCAGCGTGCCGTCGGGACGCGGGATGAGCTGGTCAACGACCGCGATGTTTGTCAATGGGACCGTCGCTGCGTCCAGCGGCCAAGAGCGCAGCACCGCTTGCGTCTGCGAGCCCACAA
>JAIYDA010000149.1 GCA_027487735.1 Planctomycetaceae bacterium
GGATTCAGGATGTTCAGCTGGCGACCTATCGCCGCCGCGGTCGCCTTGTGGTCGCCCGTGATCATCTTCACGGTGATGCCCGCGCCGTGACAGAGCCGAATCGCCTCGATCGCCTCGGTCCGGGGCGGATCGATCATCGCCTGCAAGCCAAGGAACGTGCACCCGCCAGCAACGTCGCTCATCTCGACGCCCGTCTTTGCCAGCGGTTTGCTCGCAAACCCCAGCACGCGCATCCCCTCGCTCGCAAACTTCTCGACCTCCGCGAGCGCGGCTCTCTCGTCCACGCCCACGCAGCGACGCAGAATCACCTCCGGCGCACCCTTCAGCAGCACCACGCCGCCGTCACGGTTGTGCAGCGTCGCCATGAACTGGTTCTCACTCTCGAACGGAATCGCGTCCAGCCGCGCATGCTGCTCGCGGGCCTTCTCCGTCTCGATGCCCAGCTTTTCCGCAGCCACCACCAAAGCGCCCTCGGTGGGGTCGCCGTTGATGCGCCACAGCGTCGTGCCCACCTCGCTCCTTTCTTGTCCCAGCGTGCTGTCGTTGCAGAGCGTGCCCGCGAGCACCAGCTCCTGCACATCCGCAGGCAAGGTCTGCACGTTCTGCCCACGCATGCTCAGTACGCCCTTGGGCTCATATCCCACGCCGCTCATCCGCAGCTCGCCGCTCGCGGGCGTCCACAGTGCCTGCACCGTCATCTCGTTGCGCGTCAGTGTGCCCGTCTTGTCACTGCAGATCACCGTGGTGCTGCCCAGCGTCTCGACGGCGGGCAGCTTGCGAATCACCGCCCGCCGCGCCGCCATGCGTTGCACGCCGATCGCGAGCGCGATCGTCACGATCGCGGGCAGGCCCTCCGGGATTGCGCCCACCGCGAGCGCGATCGCGAAGATCGCCGTCTCGCGCAGCGCGGGCACCAGCTCCATGCCCGTCTCGCCCATCGTGCGATACGTGCCCACCGCGAGCATGACGACGCTGATGACGATGATCGCGATCGTGATGTGCTTGCCGATCTGCCCCAGGGCCTTGGTCAGGGGTGTCTGCAGGTCGGTCGTCTCTTTCAGCATCGCGCTGATCTTGCCCAGCTCCGTCTTCGCGCCCGTCTCAACGACCACCGCCGTGCCGGTTCCATACGTCACCAGAGTGCCGCCAAAGGTCATGCACGTGCGATCGCCCAGCCCCGCAGGCGGCGCGACAACGCCCAGCGCCTTCTCGGTGGGCACGCTCTCGCCCGTGAGCGCGGCTTCCTCAATCTGCAAGCTCCGCACCTGCACCAGCCGCATGTCCGCGGGCACCTTGTCTCCGCTCGCCAGCAGCACGATATCGCCCGGCACAAGCTCCGCGGCGCCGATGGTCACCTTTTTGCCGTCGCGCATCGCCGCGACGTTCTCGGGCACCATCTTGCTCAGGGCCTCAATCGCCTTGCCCGCGCGAAACTCCTGCACGAACCCGATGATCGTGTTCAGCGCAACCACCGCGAGGATCACCAGGCCGTTCTTGATGCCGTCGGTGGGGTCCACCACCATCGCCACCACGCCGCTGGCGATGAGCACCCAGATGAGCGGGCTGTTGATCTGCCGCCAGAGCAGGTCCAGCGCGCTGTCGCCCTTGGGCTTGGGCAGAACGTTTGGCCCGTGCTGTTGCAGGCGTCGCTGCGCCTCGGCTGTCGTGAGCCCTTGCACAGAGCTCGCGAGGTCCGCAAGCACCTGCTCGGCTGGCAGTGCGTGCCAGGCTTTCGCGGCAGACGGGGCTTGCGAAGGAGTGGGGGGAGGTTGAAGCATGGAAGGGCTGGAGGAAATCGTGGTCATGACCGGTCACCAAGAGAAATGCATGGAAAGACGCATGGAAGAACGCATGAAAGAAGGCAGGCGTATTCACCAAGAACGTCCGAGCGAGCATGCTCGCAACGGACACGCAACGCAGCCCGAGCAGTGTGGGTGCTCGTGCAGCGAAGGGGCACTCGCGAGCCACTGCCCTCACGCGCAATCGTGATGGCAACGCCCGCAAGCGCCGCAAAGACGAGCCGCACTCGAAGCGAGCACCAGCGGACCAAGCACCGCACGGCAAGCGTGCACCATGCACGAAGGCCAGGCAGCGAAGCCAATCGCCGATCAACTCGTCGCAAAAAACGACTCGTCAAAGAACCAAGATGTGAGGTGAGTCGTGCCCGTCGTAGCGGCGAAGGTCGCGAAACTCGCACCAGCGAGAGCGACCAACCCGTTGCCACGCCCTGTGCGAGAGGAAGAAAACGAAGAGAGGAGCGGTGCCTGCCCGCAAGGAAGCCTCAGAAAGGGCTTGCAATCGGCAGAGCACGCGCGGCGCACAAGAACGGAGGGCTGCTCAGATGTGACTACAGCATACTGCATCGACCAGCGGAAGCAAGCAGATGCAATCAAAAACCGGACAGACAAACCTATCCGATTCGCAATGCGCCGCCCATGCCGTCAGGCAGGGCGGCGCCCAGTCTGTCGTGAAGGTCGTTGCGTTCAACGGCCCCTCTCGTCCGGGTTGTCGCTCCACGCGTCATCACCCTCGGTCGTCTCCGCCGCTTCGTCGAGCGGCACATCACCAAGCTCGCCCGAAGTGTCGCCCGAGACATCGCCCCCAACGTCACTCTCAAGCACGCCATCCAAGAGCGAGGGGTCGTCGTGCTCATCACCCAATGCGCCGAAGGCTTCCCCCGCAGCTCCACCCGCCTCCAGGTCGCCTGCAAGGCCCAGCGCAGTGCTCTTGCGAGGCCTACCCCGCCGCACACCCTCACCTTCGAGAGGCCGAGACTCGCGATACATCCCCTCGTCGACGAAGCCTTTGAGCTTGCGGGCACGCACCGGGTGCTGCAGCTTGCGAATCGCCTTCGCCTCCACCTGGCGCACGCGCTCGCGCGTCACCTTAAAGATGCGACCGACCTCTTCGAGCGTGTACGTATAGCCATCGCCAATCCC
>JAIYDA010000129.1 GCA_027487735.1 Planctomycetaceae bacterium
CACCAGCGTGCCGTCGGGACGCGGGATGAGCTGGTCAACGACCGCGATGTTTGTCAATGGGACCGTCGCTGCGTCCAGCGGCCAAGAGCGCAGCACCGCTTGCGTCTGCGAGCCCACAAGCTCAACGCGCGACTGCGGGATGCTGATCTGCACCATGTCAGCGATGCCATCGCCGTCGACATCGGGCACGCCGCTCTGAGCCATCGCAAGACGCGCGACCGAGAGCGCAAGAACTGAAGCAGCAGCACAGGCTGTTCTGGAGAGACGCATGTGGGGTTCCTTTCAGCACAGAAGCTTGAGTGTGTCGGGGTGAATGCCGCACGGATGGCAGTGGGCGAGGTTCGCCAGAGCACGCTACGCCACGCCGATCAGCAGCCGCTCATCCATAGGTCGATGAACTTGTCGAGGTCGGTTCGGTCGGTGACGCCGTCGCACGAGATGTCTGCGTTGCCTTGCGACCACGCATCGATGAACGCGACAAGGTCGGCCTGGTCGCTCGCACCATCGCCATTGAAGTCAGCGACGCAGCCAGCGGTGCGACGTGATGTGAAAGGCACGCGGAACACGCGCGGCGATGACGAGTCGGCCTTCACATAGCACGACGCTTGCCAGCTAGCATCGGGCGCGCCGAGCGCGAGATCGGGATGAATGTGATCGATCGGGGGTGTCGCTTGGCCTTGCGGCACGGTGTCGCGATGGGCAAGAGCGACCTGTCCGTTGATAATCAGCACCGGGTGGGCAGGCTTTGGGAACTCCGTCGCTGCGGGCCACACGACGGCATAATCGCCGACCCGATTCACCGCAGCCGCGAGCGGGTAGGCCATCAGGGTGTATCCGCAGATGGTTTGGCCCGAGCGCAGCAGCACCGAGTTGCCCTTGACGACCACACCAGTGCGTACTCCTGCGATGATCGCCTCGCCCGCGACAAGCACCGTCTCGGGAGTGCAGGTGTCCATTCCCCCCAACGCGCCGACCGCAGTGAAGCGTTCCCACGTGCCGGGCTGCCAGTTTCCCTCGACATTGAAGATGGTGGGCGCGTGCGCTGTCGCGACAACGAGAGGCGTCTCACTTGTCGAGATGCTGTGCAGCACGCAGGCTGCCTCGCCATCACGCCGGGCGACGCGACCGATCATCGCCGCGCTGGTGCCAAAGTCCGACACGCGCAGGCTCGCGATCGGGTCGCGATCTGCAAGCACCTGGCCGTCGCCCAGCGCCATCGCATTGCGTGCAACGACTGTTGGATCCTTGCCCGGCCCTCGTGCCAGGATGTCCCGCGTGCTGATCGTCGAGTGCGAGTGGCGGATGCCAGCGACAAACCATGGCTCATTGCTGCTGCCCAGGCCCGGTTGCGCGAGCGTGTAAAGGTGAGACTCCTCACCGTCGGGCACCTGGCCCGCGCTCGCAATGTCAGAGCCATTGTCATAGATCGGGTTGTCAGGACGATCGAATGGTTTCCAGACTGAGAGGTGATTGATGAAGCCTGTGGCACCCGCATCGAGCGCGGCAAGGCCCGGGAACTGCATCGAGCCCGCGATGACTGTGCCCATTGGCGCTATGGCGTGCTCGCCTGTCCAGAAGCGCGCGTTGGTCGCATTCGTCGCGCTCGTCACGGCCCGCGTGCCAGCATCAAGCTGCCAGACTCACTGCCCACGGGACACATCTCGCGACGTCGGCACCGAGGCGATGAGGCCGTGCGTTCCAGCGGCATGGAGCCCCGAGCCTGCCACCGGTTGATCGGTGGCTGGCGTAAGGCCAGTGATATGCGATCCTGCAAGGATCGGCGTCGCTGAGAAGGGCGTGCAGGGCTGCGCCAGTGCAGCGGTGCAGAGGCCTGAGACAAGCACGACTCCGATGACGCAACTGTGCACGGTGCCCTCCTTGCGAGCCCTGCAAGGAGGCGGGCTTCGCGCGGGGCAGAGCTTACCAGAAAGTCATGTTTGGGGGAGTAACTGACCTGGATATCAAGAACGATTCCACAGGACTGAGGTGTCCGTCCGGAAATGCAAGATCAATCCACAATCTACGCCATGCTTTACCACAAACTTGTGCGACCGCCTCCATGAAACTTACGCTAAGCCCTCACGGGAACAAAATCAGCCGCAGCGCATCGCCCGCGCCGGTGAGGCTTTCGCCCGCGACGATACCGGCGGCGAGGGTGATGAGGAAGCGGTCGCTCCAGCGCGGGAAGAGCTTGGTGATGATGACCGCGATCGTGGCGCCGATGAACATGCTGAGGCTGTTGCTCGCGGGGATGACGAAGGCAAGGCCCAGAGCGGCGGCGCTGGGGATGTAGGGCTTCACGGCCTTGGGCGAGACCTTGTCGAGCACGGGCAGCACGATGGCGACAGCGGCGGCGACGATCATCGCTTCGACCACGCCCGGGGGCAGGCTGTCGAAGCCGCGCATGAAGAGTTCGGCAACGGCCTTCCACTGCGCGACGGCGGGGGCGGGCCATTCGTCGGTCAGCAGCATCTCCTTGGGGTTGGGAATGAGGATGATGTAGAAGAGGCAGCCCACGACGGAGCCCGCCATCGCGCCGAGCAACTGGCCGAAAACCTGCTTGCGGGCGATTGCGCCAAGCAGATAGCCGCACTTGAGGTCGTGCATGAGGTCGGCGGCTTGGCTTGCCGCGCCGGCGGTGATGCTGGCGCTGGTGAGGTTGGCGGCGGCGTTGCTGGGCATGAGGCCCGCAAAGGCGAGCTGCGTGACCTTGCCCATCGCGCCAACGGGCGTGACGTTCGTCTCGCCGCTCACGCGGCAGGCGACGATCGCGAGCGCGAAGCTGAGCAGCACGGCGAGCACGGCGGCCCACCACACGATGTCAAACAGCCAGGTTTGCAGCGCGACCGCGAGGATGGTGGCGAGGATGAGGCTGAAGAAGAACCACTGCTTGCTCACCTCGCCGGTATCTTCGGCGGGTGCGGAGGCGTCCTTCGTGCGGCGGAAGGACCGCATGACGGAGGGGAAGCTGAAGCTAAAGCTCACGAGGCTGGAGACGACCATGAGCGTGACGCCCGGCCACAACAGCCATTCGTTCAGGTCGCCACGGTTGGGCCCCACCATGCCCACGCTGGCTGCGCTGGCAACTTCGCTCGCGGTGCGTTCCCAGTCGAGCTTGTCGTCTGCGGGGAGCGAGCCTGCGGCGCTGCGGAGCAGCTGCACCTGGTCTGGCGCGAGCGTGCCCGTGACGATGAGGCGGGAGTTCAGCGCGTCGTAGCTCACGCGGCTGGTGAGCTCGGGCGGAATGGCGGGGATGGCGACAGCGCGCGAGCGCGTGCTGAGGGCGGCGATTGCCGCACGCATCTGCGTGAGCACGGGGAGCAGCGTGGTGCTGCGCGTGCTGGTGGGGTCGGCACTGAGCTTAGCTTCGAGCGCGGTGATGGAAGCGCTGAGGGCTTGCGCGGTGCTGTCTTGCAGCACGCCGCGGGAGATGAGACGCTTGGCTTTCGTGTCGTAGCGCAGGGTGTTCACGTCGGCGACAGGGAAGGTGATGTCCTTGGCCCAGGCCTCGAGGGGCACGCTGCTGGTGATTGCGCGGTAGGCGACGATGGTGTCGGTCGTGACGGGCGTGGTTGCCGTTGCGGCGCCGGCGGGCGGCGTGGCGGCGGGGGGCAGCACCTGGCTTTCGAGCCAGAGCTTGTCGATGGTTGCGTCGAAGGCGGGGTCGTTGCTGAGGGCTTGGTACTGCTCGCGCTGGGCGAGGGACATCTCGCCGCGATGGCGGAGGTTGCCGCGCTGGGCTTGATACTCCAGGTCAGAGCCTGGAGGGAGCGAGACGCCCTCGGGCAGGCGGAGCAGCTGCTCGCTGGCGATGAGCGGGGCGCGGCGGGTCTCGACGAGCCAGGGGCCCAGCACGCTGTAGGCGAGGACTGCCCCCAGGAGCAGGCTGGCGGCGGCGCGGAAGCCGATGAGCGCGCCGACGGACATCATCATGAGCGTGGGGTCGAAGCTCCAGGTGTATTTGCTTGGGGCGACCCCACCGACGGTGAAGCCAAACTGGCTGTGCAGGTCGGTGCTCTTGATGATCTTCGAAAGCTCGAGGATCTTGATGATGGAGGCGACGATTGCGCCGGCGATGAGCATGAGCACGCGGCGGGTGGCTTCGCTGCCTTTGCCATAGATCTCATTCAGCGTGGCGGCGCAGCTGATGCCGCCCGGGAAGGGGAGCTTGTCGACGATGACCATCTGGCGGCGCAGGCCCATGGCGACGGCGATGCCGACGAAGCAGACGGTGGCGACCCAGAGCACGAGCTGCCAGTAGGGCAATACGGTGCCATTGATGAGCGTGAGGGCGGGGACTGCGCTGACGAGGCCTGCGCTGCTCACGCTTGCGGCGGCGGAGCAGGCGGCTTGATTCACGTTGTTTTCGAGCTTGCCAAATGGACTGATGCGGCCCAGGGTGGCTTTGTTCAGCGCGGCCCAGAAGGCGAAGCTGAGGAGGATGCCCGTGATGGACATGTTGAGGCCCCAGCCGATCTTGAGGCCCGCGTAGACGTTGCAGATGCTGAGGGTGCCGCCGAGGAGCATGCCCGTGAGCAGGGCGCGGGTGGTGAGCTGGGGGGCTTGCCAGTCGATGGGGAGTGGGGTGCCGCCTTGGGTATTGTCGCTGCTCATGGCAGGAGGTTACTCGGGTTGGGCGGAGCGCGAAAGGGAGGAGTTGGTCGAGAAGGCGCAGCGAAAGCAGCGGCGGGGGCTTTCGCACCCGTCGCTGGCAGGTTGTGTGCTGTCGCACTTGGCTTTCGCACTGGGCTTGTGCGCGGGGCGGCTCGGCACCATCGCTTGTGGCGAGGGGGTCGTTGGGCGAGCAACAAGCGGCGAGCGCGGCATCGTGCTGGGGGCACGATTGTCCACGCCCGCGGGCTTTGGCTTTGTGTGCAAACGAGCCTCGCAGCAGAGCACGCGATTGAGCCGCCCGGCAGCGGAGCTGCCTACCCGTGGACGATCGCGCGATGAGCGAGGCTGGCAGGGGCCTGGCCTCGGAGGAGGGGCTGTGGGAGCCGCGGCGCGCGCGCGCTGCGGCGGAGGGGCGGGGCAGATGAGAAGGGGCAAGGTGGCTGGAATGCTGGAGGGGCAGGGGTTTGCGAGGCGATGGGGCGGGCAAAGAAAAAAGTGGTGGCCACGGCGCGCGGAGGAAAGGTCGTGCCACGGTGTGCGCGCGGGGGGGGGGCAGCGGAGGACTTGAAGGGAGAGGCTACGAAGAACAAGGCACGGCGCTGGTGCGCCGTGCCTTGGGGGGAAGTGCTGGGATACTGGCTTTAGCCGAGACCGCCACCTTGGTAGGTGTTGGGGCGGTCGAAGACGAAGTTGCGGCGGACGACGCCATCGAGCACGCCGTCGTCGTCGACCATCTGGGTGCCCAGGGTGTTCGTGACGGCGGAGCGGGTGATGCGGAGTTGGTAGGTGATGCCCTGGACGAAGGGAGCATTGGATGGGTTGGCGCCGCCTGTGAGGTCGATGCGGAGGGTGCGGGTCGCGGCGTTGTAGGTGTAGCGGCTAAGGGCGAGGGGGATGAAGGTGCCGAAGCTGTTGGCGATGCGGATGTTGCTGGTGATGGTGCCGTTCGAGATGAGGGTTGCGATGTTGGTGTTGTCGCTGAAGACGATGTCGAGCACGGGGTTGCCCGCGACGATGTTGAGGCCGGAGGTGACGATGCGCGGGCCTGCGGTGGCAACAGTGAAGCTGCCCACGGGACCGGCGAACTGGTTGCCTGCGAGGTCGGCGACTGGAGAGGAGCCGACGGTGATGGTGAGCGGGCCTTGCGGCAGCGTTCCTGAGTAGGCGTAGCGGAAGACGCCGCCCGCCTGCGGGGTGACGCCCGAGACGACCACGCCCGGGATTGTGATGTTGCTTGCGTTGATGGTGGCGGCGTTGATGCCTGTGCCTGGGGCGTTATCGAGCCAGCGGACATCGATGAAGCCTGGCTCGGTGTTGATGGTGCTGCCCGAGACGGGCGAGACGAGCTGAGCGGTGGGCAGCACGCTGTCGAAGGTGAAGGTGCCCACGGTGCTCGCGAGGCTGGTGTTGCCTGCGCCGTCGGTCGCGGCGCCCGCTGCGGCGCTCACGGTGATGACGCCTTGGGCGAGCGACCCTGTGTAGGTGTATCGGAAGATGCCGCCGCCCTGGGGCGATGCGCCGGTGACGGTGACGCCCGAGATGGAGACGCTGAGGGGGTTGACGTTCGAGACGCCGCTGCCTGCGCCGTCGTTCCACTGGATGTCGACGTAGCCCAGGTTGGTGTTCAGGCGGCCCGTGGTGAAGACGCCCGCGAGCGCGGCGGTGGGGCGAGTTGCGTCGACGATGATGTCGTGGTTGAAGGGGGTGCCGCCGTTGATGGGGTTGTTGCCCAGGTCGCGCAGGCCTGTGCCGAGGACGAGGCGGTAGCGGTTGTTGGTGGGGAGCGGCGCGGCGAGCTGCACGGTGGCGACGTAGCTGGAAGCGTTGAAGGAGACGCTGGTGATTTGTGCGGAGATGTTGACATCGTCGGGGTTGCCAAAGGTTGCGTCGGGGCTGCGGAGCAGCGTGTAGTTGGCGACGTTGGTGATGGTGCTTGCGTTGATGTCGCCCGTGTTGAGGAAGGTGATGAGGAACTGGCTGGGCCCGACTTGCAGCGAGCCGCTGGGGGTGATGGACTGGACGACGGGGCCCGTGCGATCGATGCGGAAGCGGACGGCAAAGTCGCCACCTGCTGACGCGTTGTTGTCGCCATCGAGGCGGTTGCCTGCGAGGTCGACCATCGAGGCGGTGGGCTGGCTGGCGATGCGGAGGCGGAAACGGCCGTCGGGCAGTGCGGCGGGGAGGTTGACGGTGGCTGTGAGTGAGCCAAAGACGTAGGAGATGGAAGAGACGGTGAAGGGGGAGTCGTCTGCGGTGTCGAAGTTGTTGTCGGGGCCTGCCTCGGTGAGGGTGTAGAGCGCGAGGGAGCGGACGCTGGTTGCGTCCATGCGTTCGCTGAAGGTGAGCGTGAAGCTGGAGACGACGGCGTTGGTGGTGAGGTCGTTCACAAGGCCCACGGGGGCGACGGCGGTGATGGTGGGGGGCGTGACGTCGTTGGAAGAGCCTTGGAACTCGAAGGCGCCGATGTCGAAGAAGCGGAAGACGCCGCCGCCCGAGTTGGCGGTGCCCAGATCGTCGACGCGGCTGAGGCCTGTGAGGTCGGTGAGCGGGGCGATGCGGCTGTCGGCGGCGTCGATCACGCCTGAGTTGGCGCCGACGCTGAGGTTGTCGTCGAGGCCGAAGTCGCGGAAGGGGTCGCCCGCGGAGAGGCGGTCCCAACCGAGGATGTTGTCGGCGCCGTTGACGTCGATGAAGCGTGGGTCGGCGGAGCGGCTATTGAGGTCGCGCGAGCTGAGGGTGCGCCAGTCCGTCAGGCTGGTGGCGGGGGTGCCGTTGAGGCGGCCCGTCTGGCCTGCCACGGTGTCGAGGCGCCAGAGGTTGTTGAAGTCGATGATGGTGTTTGCGGTGAGGGTTCCGGTGAGCTCGAGGACGAAGCCGCCGTTGATCGTGATGTTGTTGTTGGCGATGGTGGAGTTGTCGAGCCCGTTGCTTGCGAAGATGGCGGAACCGACCTCGTGGAAGATGGTGTTGTTGAGGAGGGTGAAGGCGTTGTTGGACGAGTTGACGAAGCGGAAGGCGTTGTTGGTGTTGTCGTAGATGAGGTTGTTGATGACGGTGACGCGGGCGGAGCCGCTGAGGGCAGTGGTGTTGATGCCGATGCTGCTGCCGAGGATGGTGTTGCGCTCGACGACGCCGCCGCCGCCGGAATCGAGCAGCAGGCCGTTGGTGGTGTTGCCGACGACGCGGTTGTCGCGGAAGGTGCCGGTGGAGTTGGAGAGGATTGCGCCGATGTCGTTGAGGGTGAAGAGGTTGTTGCGGACGAGGGAGTCGCCCGAGAAGTTGTCGGCGTCGAGGCCTGCGCTGCTGCTGAGGCGGACGGTGTTGGAGAAGAACTCGACGCGGCTGCCCAGGCCCACGCCCGTGGTGTTGTCGCGGATTTCGTTCGAGTAGGCCTGGGAAAGGTCGGGGCCTGTGGTGTCGTTGAGGTAGAGGCCGCGGCTGTTCGAGCGGACCTCGTTGTTGTGGACGGTGAACTGGGAGGTGCTGACGACGATGCCGTCGGTGTTGTTGAAGGCGAGGTTGTTGCGGACGATGGGGTTGGCGGCGGCGGAGGTGATTTCGAGGCCCGTGTTGGCGCGGGCTCCGACCTTGTAGAACTCGTTGCCCTCGACCAGGGCGTTGTCGCCATCGATGTAGACGCCGAAGTTCTGGTCGGTGTTTGTGCTGGCGGTGGTGCCGAAGAAGTCGGAGTTGCGGATGATGGTGCTGGAGGCGAAGTCGTCGATGAAGACGCCCGTGTTGTTGGTGTCGAAGACGATGAGATTCTCGAGCGTGAGGCGGGCCTGGTTGTTGGCGTAGATGCCCTCGAAGCCGCCCGTGATGGAGAGGCCGCGGAGGGTGACGTCGTTGGCGTAGACCTCAAAGACGCGGGTGCTGGAGGCGCCCGGGCTGCCACGGTTGATGGTGGCAACCTGGCCCTGGGCCTGCGGGCCCACGATGGTGACGCCTGCATCCTGGGCGAGGATGATGATGTTGCTGGGCTGCTGGTAGGTGCCGGTGTCGACGAGGATGGTGTCGCCCGGGTTTAGGTCGTAGGCGGAGATGAGCGCGGCGAGCGAGCGCATGGGATCCGTCGGTGTCGTGCCGCTGAGGAGGTTGTCGCCCACAGCGCCTGGGGTGTGCACGTCGCTCGTGTTGCTGTTGTCGTCGACGTAGAAGAGGTTGCCAGGGGCACCGATGACGAAGGCGCCGGCGGAGGTGTCGGTCGCGGCAGGGACTGTGGTGCTGGTGATGCGGAGCAGGCCGTTGCTGGTTTGCTGCGCGGCGGTGGGCGTCCAGGCGAAGACGCCTGTGTTGTTGATGTTCGAGGCGATGGACTGCCAGCTGCCGCCGCCGTTGGGCGAGAACTCGATGTTCACGCGTGTGCCGGCGTTGGCACTGCGCCAGCGGACGAGCACGGCGCGGTCGGCACGGCTCTTCTCGCCGCCGTCGGGCGAGAGGATTTGCACATAAGCCGCCTGGCTTCGGCTGGCGGAGGTGGTGTTGCCGTAGGCGCCGAGGTCGATGCGGTCGCCGGCCTGCGTGGCGAGCGGGCCCGACAGGCCTGCGGCGTTCTGCTCGTTGGTGAAGCTGCTGGTGGGGTCGCCCGCGTCGATGGCGGGGCTCTGGTTCGCGTCGGGCGTCCAGTTGCCATCGGGCTTGCGGCTTGCCACGCTGCTCTGCAGCTGGAAGTTGTCGTCGCTG
>JAIYDA010000002.1 GCA_027487735.1 Planctomycetaceae bacterium
CGATGGATCGCTACCTCAGCAAGCTCAGCGGCCCACTGCTCGACCGCATCGACATGCACGTCGAAGCACCCGCCGTGCCCTTCGCCGAGCTCTCGCGCAAACGCCGCAAAGGCGACGCCGTGGGCACAAGCACCGCCCAGATGCGCGACCGCGTCTTCGCCGCTCGCGACCGTCAGCGCGCCCGCCAAGGCACCACCCTCAACGCCCGCCTCAGCGGCAAGCAGCTCGACCAGGTCGCAAGCCTCGACGACGCCAGCCAGGCCCTGCTGGGCGAAGCGATGACCACCCTGGGCCTCAGCGCCCGCGCCTACGACAAGCTCCGCCGCGTCGCCCGCACCATCGCCGACGTCGACGCCGAAGAGAAGGTGCAGCTGCACCACATCGCCGAAGCCATCGGCTTCCGCCTCCTCGACCGCAAGGTCTAAGCCCTCTTGCTGGGTTGGTGGCACAGGCGTCTCGCCTCTTGCCCCGTCGCCCATGCTCTACGCACGTCCATACGCTCTTCCGCGCACACGGGCCGCCCTTGCCGCGTGCGCTTTGGACGGGAGCCCCACCATGAAAGTCGAGCCAAAGGTCGCGTGGAAGAAGACCCACGCAATCAACCAGACCATCGTGAGCGCACTGACTGCGGGCAACGCGTTGTCGCAGGAACACCTGCTCGCCGCCGTGGGCGACCGCGACAACCGCGTCATCTTCGGGGGCGACACGCAGGCACAACTCCGCAAAGAAGACTACGTGATTTTTCAGTATGGCGTCGTCGTGCGGGATGCGCAAGGGCGAGTCGCGACCTTCCTCCGCGCAAGCTACGAGGCCGGGCAACAGCGCATCACCGAGGCCCGCAGCATGCTGCTCTCAGCCTCATCGCCCGACGCGCCACAGATCGCGCTCCCGCGCCTGGTTCAGCAGCAGCTCTGCGTGGGCGGGCGCGCGGTCATCGGAGCGTTTCGACCGCTGGGCATGCTGTGGAACGAGCTGCCCGTGCGCGACGGCAAGCAGAAGCCGACCTATCTGTTCGCGCTCTTTGAGCACACGCTCGCTCGCGGGGTGCGATTGCACGGCCGATTCAAAGAAAGCCCCGACCAAGGATTGGAGTGGATAGAGCCCGCCAAGCTTGCCGACACGCTTGCTTCATCGGGCTATGCAGATCAGACCCTCGCGATGCACTACGGGGGAACCGCCGACTCGCCCGGGCCGCACGTCATTTTCTCGCCTCGGTCCTTGCTGACGACGGGCAACGCGTCGGCAGCACCGATTCTTGAATACTCCTCGGCGAAGAACGTCTTCATCTCGCACGCATCGGAGGACGCGTTCTCTGCATACGCCCTCTACCGCATCCTGCTCGAAGAGTCGAGCCGCGCGATCTATCCGATCCTCGACCTTGTCCACTTGCAGGACGGCGAACGTCTCACTCGCATCGAGCGCGACATGATCGCGTCGTGCGATTGCCTCGTCCTCGTCATCTCGCCGGCACTCGTCGAGAAAAGCAAGCGCAAGCTCTTGACCGGCGAGGACGATTGGGTTGCGCGCGAAGTGCAGCTCGCCCGCGCGAAGGGCAAACCCATCATTGGCTTCAAGCTCGGCACGACAGAACTGCCGCACTACTTCGACAAAGACATCATCGCGAACGACAAGTCGTTCTACACCGATTGGGTCGCCGAGGTGCATCGCCTCATCAAGAGCGTGCAGGCACGCTTCGGGCCCGGAGTCTGAGTAGCTGTTGTCGCCCAACACCTAATGCCCACACGTCTTGCACGTACACCCATACCCAATGGCATGACCATACACAAAGCTGCACGCCCCGATGGGCCCCAGCTCATCGCGTGACCTTGCGAGCCGAGATGCGCCAGCATCCGGATACGCCAGCGTGAGCTTGCTCAAAAACCGCTGCCGAAAGCGATCCTCACCCAGGATAAACTCCGCGTTCCCCTGCGTGCTCGCATACTCAGTTTGCAGCGCACGCTCGATCACCTCGATGCGCTCCTCCGGGTGCGGGTGCGTGCTCATGATGTCGTTGCGCTGCTGGTCCTTCGCAAGCCCAGCCAGAATCTGCATCACCTGCTTCTGCCCCGCGGGGTTGTAGCCCGCGCGGGCCATGTAGCGCATGCCCAGCGCGTCGCTCTCGATCTCCTGCGAACGGTCGTAGCTCACGAGGCTGATCTGCGCCACATTGCCCGCGATGTTCGCAAGGTCGCCCCCGCCCGCCGTGCCACCAAGCAGCACGCCAAGCAGCCCCACTCCCAGCTGCGCCCCCATCTGCCGCGCATAGCGATCGTTCACGTGCCGTGCCGTCACGTGACCAATTTCATGCCCCAGCACGCCCGCGAGCTGCGCCTCGTTGGTCATCATCTGCGCCAGCCCTCGGCTCATGAACACCTTGCCCCCAGGGAGCGCAAACGCGTTCACCACGTCGCTGTTGAGCAGCGTGAACTCCCAGGGCAGCTCGAGCAGAGCCGGATCATCCGCCGCAGTCGTCTCGACGAGCCGCATCCCAACTTCAGCCACATACTGCCGCAGGTCGGCCCTTGCTACCTCGCCCCCATACTCGCGGATCATCTCGGGCTTGCCCTGCGTCCCGATCGCGACCTCTTCTTGCACGCTGAGGGCATTGAACTGGCTCCGCCCGGTCGTGGGGTTCGTGGTGCACGCACCCAGCCCAAGCAGGCTCGCCAACGCCACCGCATACACACCAATCCGCATCCGCATCGCAGCCTCCGGTTTTTTCATGCCGCCCACGTGGGGTCGCAAACCATGCCCACCGCCGACGGCACTTCATAGGACGGACCAAAGCGTACCCGGTTCAGGCCGTTTGGAGCGTCGTATAACCTCTCCCTCCGCACTTTTTCGCGCCGATTTCTCAACCGTTCGCGAGCCTCTGCGCATACTCCAGCGACCCGCGTGCAGCCCTTTGGAGAGGGCCACCTCCCCAGTCCTCCGAAAGAGAGCGAGAGCTTCCATGTTGTTCCACGAGTTGCCCCGCCAAGCCGTGCTCCTTGTTGCCCTCGCCCTCGCCGCGCCCGCGCACGCCGTGGTGAGTTTCAGCGATACCACCTTTGCTGAAGCGAACTGGCAGCTCCAGAACGTCGTGCTGTCGGGCAGCCCGACGGCTTCCGCCTCGCAGCTTGTGGGCGGGGGCAACCCGGGCGATGCTCGCCGCGTGACACTGACCAACACCGCCAATGCCGACATCATCACGGCCTACAGCCTGTTTGGCAACACGCAGGGGACGCGCTATGTGCCCAGCACGCAGGGCGCAATCGCAAACTTCTCGTTCGCTCTGCAAGCCCGCACGAGCACCGGGCTGGGCTCGCACACGGTGTTCGCCGCGATTCGCCAGGGAAACAACTTCTTTGTCGCCCTCCCCACGCTCGTGCAGCCCACGGGCGCCTGGCAGTCCGTCTTCTCGTCGAACATCGCCCCCGAGAACTTCTTCAACTTGGGGAGCGGCCCCAGCACGCCCGACTTCTCAGCGACGGGTGCCCCGATGCGCGTGGGCTTTGCGGTGCGCACCGCCATCACGGCTCTGCCCGGCAACTACGTGGTGGACTACGACAACTTCTTTGTCGACATCACGCCCGTGCCCGGGCCCGGTGCGCTGGCGCTCGTGGGCGCGGGTGTGGTGGTGATTTCACGCCGGCGGCGGGCCTGAGCTGCTGGTATATCAAGGGGCCTTACAGCAGTTTGCCCGCCAGCCAGTGCGAGAAAGCTGCAAACCCGAGCACGCCAACCAGGAATCCGCACACCGGCAGGTGCGGGTCGAGGTTCCTCCAGCACATGCCTCGCAGGCAGTTGAGAGATGCTGGCGTGAAGTACTCGTTGAGCTGCCCCTTGAAATCCTCGAAATCGCGAAACAAGCAGCGATAAAGCAGGACGGCAAATCCCAGCGTGCTGAGGGCCCAAACAACATGGAACAGTGCGTCGCGCACGGCAGGCAGGGTAGCGTTCTGCGCGCGTTGTCTCGCATCGCTTCGGGCCAAACGGTCGTACCCTTGGGCAGATGTCTCAGCCCATTGCCTCTAGCCCTGCGCCGCAGTCTTGGCGCGACGACGAACTCGCCAACCCCCATGCCCATGCTCAAAAAGCGGCGAAGGTGCAGGGCATGTTCGAGGCGATCGCGGGCAGCTACGACCTCAACAATCGCCTGCACTCGCTGTGGCAGGATGTCCGCTGGCGGAACTTTGCGGTCCGCAAGGCGAACGTGCAGCCGGGCGAGACGGTGCTCGATGTCGCGTGCGGCACGGGAGATTTGACGCAGGCATTCGCGACGCGGTCGCCTGCCGGAAAGATTATCGGGCTCGATTTTGCGCCCGGCATGCTCGACCATGCCCGCACCAAACTCAAGGGCCTAGCCCCCAAACACCACGAACAAATCACGTACATGCAGGGCGATGCGCAAGACCTGCCGCAGGCAGATGCTTCGATCGACGTCCTGTCCATCGCCTTCGGCATCCGCAACGTGACCGACCCCCAGCGGGCCCTGCATGAGTTCGCGCGGGTTCTGCGCCCCGGCGGGCGGATCATCATCCTTGAGTTTGAGCAACCCAAAAATCCGCTGGTAAGGGCCTTCAACGACTTTTATTGCGCGCAGGTGATGCCGCGGACTGCGACGTGGATCAGTGGGGATAAGTCTGGAGCTTACAAGTACTTACCCAAGAGCGTCGCGAGCTTTGTCTCGCGCGATCGCATGCTCGCGATGCTGGGTGACGCGGGGTTTGTGCAGGGGGAGGCGTGGGGGCTTTCGATGGGGATTTGTGTGTGTTATAGGGCAGCTCGAAAGTAGTTATAAGACACTGATTGCGTCAAGTCGCTCTCCGCAGCCCGGATCAGCCCGTAAGTTCCAATAACCCTATCTCGACGAGACCCCCTCAGATTCTCGCAACGCCTACCCGCTCCGTCGATAGCCACGCCATCGCCTCGCAGCATCGCGCTGCGGGGCCCAGTGATCACGGAATGGTTGCTGGCGTGTGTGCGATTTGGCTAGCCAAGCGAGTGGAACTTGCAGGCGGCGTGACGTGCGGGCGAAGCAATCTGCCCCACGAGGAGTCTCCCATGAGTCAGGCCCTGCTGCAAGAGCGTTTGCTCGAAACCCTGATCGCTGGCGATCGCGAAGGTTCGCGTCGCGTGCTTCGCAATGTGCTCAGTGAGGGCGTGCCGCCCGAGCGCATTCTTTCCGAGCTTTGCTGGCCCGCGCACGAGACCATCGAGCGGCTGTTTCGGGCCGATCAGATGACGGTCGTCGCCTACAACCTTGCCACACGCTTGCTCCGCTCGCTGGTGGACCAGGCGGCGGCGGGCCTCACCATGCAGGCCCGCAATGGTCGCACGATCTTTGCCTGCTGCGGACCCAAGGAGGGCGAAGAGCTCGCTGGGCAGATGGCGGCGGACCTCATGGAAGCGGGCGGATATGACGTAACCTTCGCTGGCGGCGGCTTGCCCTCAGACGAGATTCTCGCGCAGATCAACGAACGCCGGCCTGACTTCCTGGTGCTGTTTAGCAACGCCGCGACCGACCTGCCCGGCATTCGGCAGATCATCGACTCGCTGAAGGAAGTGGGGGCGTCGCCCCATACCAAGGTGGTGGTGGGCGGGGGCGTTTTCAACAGAGCGGAAGGGCTGGCGGAAGAGCTGGGCATCGACCTGAACGTCGCGAGCCCGCTGGAACTGGTGGAGCTGCTGTGCGGCGACCAGGCTGCGAAGCTTTTCCAGCCCCAGCGGAAGAAGAGCCAGCGCCGCACCGCCGCGGCTGCATGAGCGTGACCGGGGAGTTCCTACAACAAAATTCACAACAAGAAACCCGACCCCCAGCCCCGCGAAGCATGCTTCGCGGGGCTGGGGTCGTTTTTGGAAGACGTTTGGGTTAGCGCGGAATGGTGGGCGAAAGGAAGTCAAGCGGGGGAGGCGGGGGGAGCGTGACTTTTTGTGCGGGTCTGTCTAATATCCCCTCCCACGTTTTGCGCCGTGGGAGGCGCTTGCTCTGCGCGAGCAATGTGCCCGGAGAGCAAGCTGGTTGGTTTTGTCAGGCGGATGGTCCGCCAAAGAGGAAGTCATGAAGGTTCGCTCCAGCGTCAAGAAGATGTGCAACAGTTGCCAGGTCGTGCGCCGCAAGGGCAAGGTCCGGGTGATTTGCAAGTCCGACCCGAAGCACAAGCAAGTGCAGGGTTAAGGCTTTGGGTTTGGCTGGCTCAGCAGGGCCGGTGCAGTCCATCACAATCGTCTTGAACAGTATCGTGCGGGTGGGCGTGCCAAGCGTTTGGCGTGCAGATCCGCGAAGCAAGTCGGAAATCACCTAGAGGCTGCACGACAGAAAGTGCTTCGCTCGTTGAGGAAAAGATTCCCAGTATGCCACGCGTTGCAGGTATCGATATCCCGGACGGCAAGAAGATCTACTACGCCCTCCAGTACATCCACGGTATTGGGCCCAAGTTCGCGAAGGACATTCTCGCTGAGGCGGGTGTGGACGGCGACCAGCGGTCGAACCAGGTGGACGAAGCGAAGCTGGCGCAGATCAACGCCATCATCGACAGCAACTACCTCGTGGAGGGTGCGCTGCGTCGACAGGTGCAGCAGAACATCCAGCGCCTCAAAGAAATTCACGCGTATCGCGGCGAGCGTCACCGCAAGGGCCTGCCTGTGCGCGGCCAGCGGACGCAGAGCAACGCCCGCACCCGCAAGGGCAAGAAGAAGACGGTGGCTGGCAAGAAGGGTGTGAAGGCGAAGTAAAGAGAGGCACGAGGCACTGGGCACTGGACACTGGGGGAAGAGTGCCAAGTAGGCTCGGTCCGGGTTTCTTTCGTTGGCGGTTGGTCGCGTTGGTTTGGTTCGAGTTTTTTTCAGGTCCCTAGTCCCTAGTGCCTTGTGCTTAGTGCCTTGTGCCTAGTGCCTAGTGCCCTGCTTACACGGGTAGGACACACTGCGTGTCTGACGATCCACAGGAGTTTTATGTCGAAGAAGGGCAAAGTTCGGAAAAACATCGCGCGCGGCATCGCGCACATTCAGGCGAGCGCCAACAACACGATCGTCACGATCACCGACATGAACGGTGAGACGATCTCGTGGGACAGCGCGGGCACGATGGGCTTCAAGGGCGCTCGCAAGAGCACGCCCTTTGCCGCGACCCGTGCGGCAGAGACCAGCGGGGGCAAGGCCCGCAAGATGGGCATGACCGAGGTCGAGATCCGCATCAAGGGCCCGGGCTCGGGCCGCGAGAGCGCGGTGAACGGGCTGGTTGCCAGCGGGCTGCGCGTGACGGCGATCGAAGACCACACCCCGGTGCCGCACAACGGCTGCCGTCCGAGCAAGCGTCGCCGCGTGTAATCGCGGGCGAGGCGTGAGGGCCGCCGCACTTTGCGTTGCAAAGCAGGGCGTGGCGGCGTGGCGAAATCAAGACAGATTTGCACGCCAAGCGTGCCGCAGATTGGGTCAGTCGCTCGCGTTCCCGGCGCGGCGAGTGTTCTCCGCAGCGGCGCTGGCGAATGTGTGCCTTGCAAGGGGCACGTGCTGGAAGCAAGCACCCGGGAAACACAGGAAAGCGTCGCACATGACGACCCGTTATCGCTGGCGTGGTTTGGAACTCCCGACTCGTGTGGTCTTCGATCCGAAGTTCCACACGGACACGTATGGCCGCTTCACGGTTGAGCCGTTTGAGCGCGGCATGGGCACGACGGTGGGCAACAGCCTGCGTCGCGTGCTGCTCAGCTCGCTGGAAGGCGCTGCTGTGACGAGCATCAAGATTCGCGGAGTGCAGCACGAGTTCAGCCCGCTCAAGGGCGCGCTGGAGGACGTGACCGACATCGTGCTGAACGTGAAGAACCTCATCGTGAAGCTCGAGGGCGACGAGCCCAAGACGATGCGTCTGGCGGCCCGCGGCCCCGGCGAAGTGACGGCGGACATGATCCAGGCGGACACGGCAATCACGATCTTCAACAAAGACCTGGTGCTCGTGACGCTGACGGATGCGGTGGAGTTTGAGATGGAGCTGGTGGTGGGCAAGGGGCGGGGCTATGTGCCCGCCAGCGAGCACTACGCGGGCATCGAGGAGCAGGAGGTCGGTCGCATCTACGTCGACTCGATCTACAGCCCCGTGCAGCGCGTGCGCTACAAGATCGAAGAGACGCGCGTGGGCCAGCGGACCAACTACGACAAGCTGACCATGGAAGTGTGGACCAACGGCACCGTCTCTCCGGAGATGGCGACCGTGGAAGCCGCGAAGATCATGCGTAAGCACCTCAACCCCTTCGTGCAGTACTTTGATATTGGCGAGGAGCGCGTGAGCGAGGCGGCGGTGGCGGCGGCGGCGGTGGATGAGGACCTCATCCGCAAGCTGGACATGCCGATTGCCGAGCTGGAGCTGAGCGTGCGTGCGAGCAACTGCCTCGAGAGCGCCCGCATCGAGACGGTGGCGCAGCTGGTGCTGCTGACCGATGCGGACCTGCTGCGTCTGCGGAGCTTTGGTCGCACGAGTCTGCGCGAAGTGAAGCGCAAGCTGCAAGAGATCGGCATGGACCTGGGCATGAAGATGCCCGAGGGGTACAGCGTGACGCCCGTGGAGATTCCGCTCCAGAGCGTGTGATGAGTGTGTGAGGTGGGGTTGGGGTTGGCAGTGAGTTTGGGTGAAAAACCGATTGCGAGACGCAAACGCCTTTCGCAGCAGGACTTTGAGCCTTGGACTTTCTGTCGATTGCACGCCTAAACTTGCCCCCTGGCCTTTTTGACTGGGCGGTGCAGTTTGGGGTGAAGTTTGGGCCGGAGTTTGGGGTGGACGGGACGAAGGTGTTTTTTCCCTGTCCTGCATGCTTTCGAGGCGTGCAGGGCGGCTTGCCCGAAGTGTCGGATTTCGGCGTGTTTCTTTCGCGAGCGTTCGCTTGCTTGCTTGCTGGAGTGTTCGTCATGCGTCACGGCAGAGGTGGATATCGTCTGGGTCGTCGGACTGCGCACCGCACGAGCACGCTCCGCAATCTCGCGGCGGGCCTGTTTGAGCACGGGCAGATCGTGACCACCATTCCCAAGGCCAAGGCCGTGCAGCCCTTCGTCGAGAAGATCGTGACCGACGCCAAGAGCGGCACGCTGGCGGCACGCCGGCGCGTGGTTGCCAAGCTGGGCGGCGACCGCAAGGGCTTTGAGTGGCTGTATGTCGCGAAAGGCGCGACCGAAGCCGAGAAGGAAGCCGTGAACGAGGTGCGTGATCGCGCTGCGCAGTTCTTCGATCTGCCCGCTGGCAGCGAGGTCGAGCGCAACCGCTATGGCGAGCTGCGTGCGGCCCCGCGCATCGTGAAGCACATCTTCGATCACATCGCGCCGCGCTTCCGCGATCGCGCGGGCGGCTACACCCGCATCGTGAAGCTGGGCAAGCACCGCATCGGCGATGCGGCCGAGCTCTGCGTGCTGCAGTTCTGCGGGGCCGAGGATGGCCCGGAGATCAGCGGCAAGCCCAGCACCCGCCGCCGCCAGGCCGACAAGCGCACGGCGTTTGCGGCGAAGCTGCGGAAGGATGCGAAGAAGGATTGAGTGGGACGGATCGCGGATCATCTGCGATCATGCTCGTTCGGTTTTCGCGTCTGTGGCCTGACTTCATTGCGAAGCCTGGCGATTCAGTGGACAAGAACAAAGCCCCGCACATGTGCGGGGCTTTTTTTCTTGGTATAGCGTTTCGTCGTGCTCGTGCTGGTCCGCGCTAGAACCCGGGGCCGGTTTCTCCTGCAATCGCCTTGCCCGGGGCGGGCGTCGCAGCTTGGGCTGCCTCGTGCTTGTTCATCTCCCAGGCGTTCCATGCCTTCTGGAGCCTGGTCGTCGCGAGCTTGTGCTTCGCGAGGGCATCGGCCTGCTTCTTGAGAATCGCCTGATACTCGGTCTGCCTTTTCGCGTCGGCAAAGCGTGCTTCACCTTTTTGCTTGTTGATCGTCCACTGGCCCATCTTGCCCGAGAGATACCGAGCTTCGTCGGCAACGAGCTGGGCGTGCTCGATGCGCGCGTCGTAGCGGGCGAGCTCTGAGGACAGCGTCGGCGGAGGGATGACATCGTCCGCAGCGGCGATCGCTTCGGCCTCGGGAAAGCCAGCGTCGAGCATGCCCTTGCGGAGGGCAGCGTTCAGCTCCTGCGTTGTCTTCCGCACGTTGCGCTGGGCGCTGAGGTACTGATCGAGCACGGAGAGATAGGCCTTGAACTGCCCTTCGCGCTTGAAGGTGTAGAACGAGTCGTACTTTTGCAGGCGGGCGTCGACGGCGGCCAGGCGGGCGTTTGCTTCGTTGGCTGGCACGGCGGCAGCCAGCAGCACCTGGTGCTTGAGTGTTTCGCGCTCTTCGTCGCTTTGGGTTTGTGCCACTTGCAAGCCGGGCTGGGCGGCGGCGGCCTGCACCTGCGCCGCTGCGGCGTCGACCTCGGGTTTGGTGGCAACCTTCGCATTCGGGTCGAGCGGAGGTAAGCCGAGCGACGCACGATGCGCGGTGATGGCTTCTTCTGCGGTGAGGGCGAGCTGCTGGGAGAGCGCGCGATAGCGCTCGAAGCTCCCGTCGTCGTCGATGACCAGCTTGTCCGCCGTGACGTCGTAGCTCCATGAGCCAACGGCGTTGCGAAGCACCTCGGCTTGCGCGATGTAGAGGTCGTACCCCTCAATCTCCAGCTCCAGGTAGCGAATCGCGGAGCCAAATCGCTGGGCGATGGTTGCGTTGCCGAGTTCGCTTTGCACCTCGGCTTCCGTTGCGCCAGCGGCGAGCAGGTCGGTCCGCAACTGGGCGGGAGTTTGTTCGACGAATCGCTTGAACTCCTGCGCGGCACGCTTGGCGGCCTTGGCGGTTTCTTGGAAGGCTGCGCAGGCCTCGGCTGTTCCTGCCACCTTCATCGCGAGCTCGGCCTCGGTGAAGTTGTCGACGACCTGCTGGTAGCTGGCGGCGGCGGCGGCGTTTCGATCGAGCGTGCGAGCCATCGCTTGCAGAGCGCGCTGCGACACACCATCGACCCGGCCCGACACGTCGCGCATGGTGTTCGCGAGACGCTGCATCTCGGCGATCGCCTTCGTTGGGTCGTCGTTCGCGCCGGCGGCGGCTTGGAAGGCCTCGGTCTGCGATTGCAGCTGGGCCTGATCTGCCTTGCTGACGCGCTTGTTCTTGATCGATGGGAATAGGAGGCCGAGCAGGAGCAGCGAGCTCACGATGCCCAGCGTCCAGTTGCCCGCGCGCTGCTTTCGGCCGGTCACGCGATAGACAAGCCACGCGATGCAAAGCCAGAAAAAGGTGCCAAGTGCACCTCCGACGAGAGTACCGACGAGGATCTCGGCCAACTGCGCGCTGGAATCGGTCCGCACTTTCTGGGCCACGTAGTTCAGGATGAAGCCTCCGAAGCCCAGCGCGAACAGTGCTGTGACCCAGGGGCCAAACACCAGATTGCCGAAGCGAAAGAAACCGGCGGGCCTCGTCGTCGTGATCACTTGTTCGTTTGGTTCGCTTTGCATGCACCCCTCCAAAGTGGTTAGGGGTTGCATCGTCGCGCATTGGTGATGCCAACGGCAAAAGCTGCGGCGTCAACCAAATCGTGGGCTCGGCAGTCTTCCCATTTCACCGAGACCGCCCAGACTGAAGCCGCGTGGTGTTCAACGCGCAGCGGGGGTGGTGGGGGCGCTTTGTTACTCATCCTCTCGTGGGCGTTGCGGGCGCTTCGACCGCTGCGGGCGTTTTTTTGAGAACAGACGAACTTGGCTGCAATGCGCGGTCGTGCCCAGCGTTTCTCTGTGGGGTGGGTGGAGCATGCCGGCTTGCTGCGACCGTGAAAAAGCCTGCATGTTGCGGCTGAGTCGCGCGGCTGGATGGAGTGGTGGAAGGCGAGAAAGCGCTGTGAAAGAAGGTGCTGCCATGCGTCCCATGTCTTCGTTTCCGGGTCGGTTGATTGATGGAGCCCGCTCTCGTGCCCGTGGCGCGGTGCGGGCCGGGCTTTTGTGCCTCGTGGGGCTGCCCGTTGGTGCCGCGTCGCTGCTCATCACCTCGGCATTGGCCCTTCCCCCCGTGCCCGTGCCGACCGAGAACCCGATCACCGAACCCAAGCGCGTGCTGGGCAAGATGCTCTTCTTTGATGAGCAGCTCAGCAGCAGCGACGTGATGAGCTGCGCGACCTGCCACGTTGCTCGGCGGGGCGGGGCGGATGATCGCATCGCGCGGCATCCGGGCGACGACCTGATTCTCAACACGCCCGACGACGTGCAGGGCTCGGCGGGCATCATCCGCAGCGACATCGCCAACGCTTTTCAGCGCGACCCGGTGTTTGGCGTGAGCCCGCAGATCACGGATCGTGCGGCGAACACGAACATCAACGCGGCGTTTGCGCCGACCCTCTTCTGGGATGGGCGAAGCACCGGCACCTTCCGCGACCCGCAGACCAACGCGGTGCTCATCGCGGTGGGGGGCGCGCTCGAGAGCCAGGCGATTGCCCCGATTCTCAACAACGTGGAGATGGCGCACGCGGGCTTCTCGTGGGCGGATGTGACGACCAAGCTCGCGCGAGTCAAACCCCTCGCGCTCGCGACAGACCTGCCCGCGGACGTCGCGGCGGCCCGGGCGGCAAGGCCCAGCTATGCGCAGCTGTTTCAGGCGGCCTTTGGTGATAGCGCGATCACGCCCGCACGCGTGGCGATGGCGATCGCGACCTATCAGCGCACGCTCATCAGCGATCAGACGCCCTTTGATGCCTTCCGCGCGGGCAACCCCAACGCCATCACGCCTGCGCAGCTGAACGGCTTCAACCAGTTTCAGGCCCATCGCTGCAACGTCTGCCACACGCCCGCGCAGGACGTGTTCACCGACCACAGCTTCCGCAACATCGGGCTGCGGCCCATCGCTGAGGACAACGGGCGGCAGGGCGTGACGGGCAACGCGGCGGATCGCGGGCAGTTCAAGGTGCCCACGCTGCGGAACGTGACGCTCAAGCGCACCTTCATGCACAACGGGCAGTTCACGACGTTGCAGCAGGTGCTGCAGTTCTATGCCCGCGCTCCAGGCGCGCCCGTGCAGCAGGCAGACAACCGCGACCCGGTGATGAACCAGATCGTGCCGCTGCCCCCGCAGGATTCGCAGGCGATCATCGACTTCCTTGGCGCGCTCACCGATCCGCGCGTGGCGAATGGCACGTTCCCGTTTGATGCGCCCACGCTCTTTGTCAATCGCGCGGCGGATCGCTCGGTGATTGTGGGTGGTGGCGTGGCGGGTGCGGGTGGGCTCGTGCCGCAGATCATCGTGCAGGCACCGAGCATGGTGGGCAACAGCGGCTATCGCATCGGGCTTGCGAACGCGACGGGCGGAGCGGGGGCACGCCTGGGCGTGTCGCGCCGGGCACCCGTGAACGGACGCATCACGCCCGACTGGCAGTTTGCACCCATCACGACCAGCGGCACTGGCAACGGCGCGGGCATGGCAACGCAGCAGTGGGCCCTTAGCACCACGAACGTGCAGCCGGGCGAGGTGCTGTGGGCGCAGTGGCAAGTGACGGACGCAGCAGCAACGGGTGGCGTCGCGCTGAGTGCGGTGGCGCAGATTCGCATGTTCTGCGGCAGCCTTGGGTGCGACTGCGACCCGATCGACTTCAACCGCGATGGGCTCTATCCCGACGATAACGATCTGGTCGACTTCCTGCAGGTGCTCGCGGGCGGGACCTGCCCCACGCCCACCGACCCCAGCATGCCGGCGTGCGACATCGACTTCAACAACGACGGGCTTTTCCCGGATGACACGGACCTGGTCTCGTTCCTCGCACAGCTGGCTGGCGGTGCGTGCTAGGTGGGTGAGGCGGGCTTTGACTTTGGAACTGATCTGGGACCTGATCTGGGACCTGATTTGGGAACTGACTTTGGAACTGACTTAGGAACCAAGCCCCGCACCACGCGGGGCTTTTTCGTGCATGCAAAGCACTGCCTTGCGAACCAAACACAACCCGATGGCCGGGGGCCCCGTGGTTCACCTGGGTCGTTCGGCGGGGGGGGCTCCTGCGGTGCAGGAGCGTGCTTTTTCTTTCGCCCTCCCAAACCAGAAGGGTCGCTGGCGACGTATGATGGGGGTGCGGGCGTCGCATGGTGCAGCCCGAGCTTTTGACTTATTCCCTTTGAAAGGTTCTCCCATGAAGAAGTTCGCCCTCCTCAGCGCTGCCGCGATCGCCGTCCTCGCCCTCTCGGCCTGCGGCACCACCCAGAAGAAAGACTGCTGCGGCACGTGCGGCGGCAGCTGTGCAGACAAGGCCAAGATGGGCGCCGTGAGCGGCGAGAAGACCGAGTGCGGCAAGACCTGCACCGACAAGGCTGCCATGGGCACCGTCAGCGGCGAGAAGAAGACCTGCGGTGGCGACAAGGCCGCCATGGGCGCCGTGAGCGGCGAGACCAAGAGCTGCGCGAAGAGCTGCAGCGGCAAGTAAATCACACGCTCTGGCGTGCGTTGGATTGTTTCCGAGCCCGTCTGCGATTGCAGGCGGGCTTGTGTTTTTTGCGCGGTCTTCTTGGCGCAGTCGGGGCGTGGGGCCCCTAGGGCGATGGTGCGCCGCTGTGTGCGCTACGCTTGGCCCCCCGGGTGCTTTCGCGCGCGGCGGGGCGGTCTTGGTATCCACAGCGGAGTTGCCTCGGGAAGACGACTTCGCAACAGCTTTGGAGTCTCTCTCATGATGCGTCGGGCGAAGATTAGCGTGATCGGGGCGGGCAACATCGGCGGCGAGTGTGCGCGCAGCATCGCGATGAAGGAGCTGGGCGATGTCGTGCTGCTCGACATCCCCTACACCGACGAGGCCCGCAAGAACCTGCACATGCCCAAGGGCAAGGCCCTGGACCTCGCCTGCTGCGGGCCCGTCGAGAACTTCGACGCGAGCATCACGGGCACCTTCGACTACAAGGACATCGAGGGCAGCGACGTGATCATCGTCACGGCGGGCATGCCCCGCAAGCCCGGCATGAGCCGCGACGACCTCGTGAGCATCAACGCGGGCATCGTGAAGAACGTTGCCGAGAACATCAAGAAGTACGCGCCGGGCGCGATCGTGATCGTGGTGAGCAACCCGCTGGACGCGATGGTGTATGTGATGTGGAAGGTCACGGGCTTCCCGGCGCATCGCGTGCTGGGGCAGGCCGGCGCGCTCGACGTGGCACGCTACAAGACCTTCCTCGCGATGGAGCTGGGCGTGAGCGTCGAGGACATTCAGGGCCTGCTGCTGGGCGGGCACGGCGACGACATGGTGCCGCTGCCGCGCCTCACGAGCGTGAACGGCATCCCCGTGAGCGACCTGCTGCCCGCGGACAAGATTCAGGCGTGCGTGGAGCGTGCGAAGGTGGGCGGGGGCGAGGTGGTGAAGCTCATGGGCACCAGCGCGTGGTATGCCCCCAGCGCGGGCACCATCGAGATGGTCGAGGCGATCGTGCGCGACAAGAAGCGCGTCATCCCCAGCGCGGCCTTCTGCGACAGCGAGTTTGGCGTTGCCAAGAGCAACGGCGGCAAGGGCCTGTTTGTGGGCGTGCCCTGCGTGCTGGGCGCCAAGGGCGTCGAGAAGATCCTCACGTTCAAGATGAACGAGCAGGAGCAGAAGTTCATGGATGAGAGCATCAGCCACGTGAAGGACCTCATCGGCGCGACGGTCAAGCTCTTCCCTGAGCTTGCTTGAGCGCTCATGGTGGCACAGGCGTCTCGCCTGTGATCTGAACACACCGCGCCCACCGGCGAATACACCCACCGGCCCCCTGCGTGCGTGCCAGACCAACCCATGCCCGCGAGCCGAGTTTGCGCTCCGTTCGCGGCTTTTCTTTCGAGGATGGCGGGGTAGGATGATCGAACAGACCGATGGCTCGCCCTGCTGCTTGTTGGGCGAAGCCCAATGAGGAGGCTGTATGGCTTGCGCGCTGCATCGTGTTCTTTCCCGTGGGGTTCTGGCGTGTTCTTTGGTCGCCCTTGCGGGGCTCACCTCGCCCGTCGTCGCGCAAGCGACGCCCGCGGCGAGCACCACGCCCGCCGCGGCATGGAGCGACCCCGAGTTTGCCACCATCGCAGGCCTGCTGACGGGCAGCTGGAAGAGCAGCAAGCCCGTGGCAGTGGGCACGCAGAGCTTTGACATTCTCATGAACGTCGCCCCCGTCGCGATCAGCGACGTGCCCGACGCGATGTACGCCGAGATCGCGCGGAGCGACGCACCGGACAAGCCCTATCGCCAGGCGATCTGGCGGCTGTATCGCCGTCAGGGCCAGGTGCGGTTGCAGACGCTTGAGTTCCGCCGCAAGGGTGGGGAGTTTGGCAGCATCATCGGTCTGTGGGCAGCGCCCGAGGCCTTCCCGAAGATCAGCATGAGCGACCTCGTGGGCACGCTGGACATCGCGCTCACGAAGGCGGGCGAGGGGTACACGGGCAAGACGCCCCATGCCTTCCCCACCGCTGCGGGCGGCGCGACGGAGATGACCAGCGAGATCAGCTTCGATGCCAACGCCTTCACGAGCGCCGATCGTGGCTTTGACGCGGCGGGCAGCGTGGTGTGGGGCCCTGCTGCGGGCGAGAGCTACGGCTTCGCTCGCGTGGCGAGCCCCGTGACCGTGACGCGCGGCGAGGGCGGGCTCATCACGCTCGACTTCGCGAGCGAGAGCAGCCTGAAGGGCGAGCCCTTCGCGGCGAACTCGCGCCTCACGGTGCACTACATCGGGCAGTTGCTCGACACGGGGTACGTGTTTGACGCGAGCTATGAGCGCGGTAGCCCATTTACCTATGCCTTCGGGCAGGACATTCTGCAGGGCTGGAACATCGCGATGGCGAACGCCCGCACGGGCATGAAGCGCCGCATCGTGATCCCCGGTCCGCTCGGTTATGGCGAGCGCGGTCGTCGCGATGCGAAGATCGGGTCCAACGCCACGCTCGTGTTCGCGATTGACGTGCTGAACGTCGAGAAGGTGGAGCAGCCAGCGGTGGAAGTGAAGCCCATGGAGGCAAAGCCCGTCGAGGCAGTGCCAACGGAAGCCAAGCCCGCAGAGGCAGCCCCAGCGACGCAGACCAAGCCCCAGTAAGGCAGCCTGGCGGGCGGCTACCGGCGGCTTGGTCACGGCACGGTTCCCAAAAACACAACACGCCGGCAGGCAGCGATGCCCGTCGGCGTTTTTCGTTGGACTTGGGTTAGGCGTTCGTGCCGCGGAGCGTCGGGCTTGGGCCTCGAAACTCGTTCGGGCCGGGCTTCAGGCTCGACCCCGGATTGAGCAGAGGGCCCAAATTCGCAGAGAACCAGATTAGCAGAGGGCCAAGAAGCTCAGCACGCAAAGAATCGCGATACGCTTGCGGGTGTCGTTCATGGCGAGCAGCAGAGTCATAAACGCCTCATCTGAAGATTGTTCGATGCTGGCCGCGAGCGTGGGCTCTGGTGCATCGAGCGGGTTTGCGAATGTGCTGATCATGATTCAACTCGCATGCCAAACAGGGCGAAGCTCTCGTGGAACCAGTGTACCGGAAGACGCGCACGTTGTGAAGCGAATATGAGGGGCCAACAGCACTTTTCGGACGCGCAATTTTCGACGCGCTGCGGACCCGCAGCGCGGGGCGATGGTGCGTGCACGCACCAATGTCGCGTGCAGGCAGCGCGGGGCCTGGGTTGTCGGACGCTGAGGCTGGCGGTTGGGCTTTGCGGCGTGCTCCTGATGCCCTCGCAGGCCTTGGCGCAGGGCGATGCCCCAGCGGCCCAAGCGGGGCTTGCCTCCCCGCAGCCACTCCCGGCGCTCGGCGCAGCGCCCACGATCGATCCGCCCGACGATGCGAGCGCGCGGAGCGCGTTCGCGTATGCGCGGGCTGCGATTGTCCACAGCGCGCGCGCGCTGCGCAGTGGCGACGATCCAAGCCCGCAGGCAGCGGACATCGCGCCGCCCGAGGGGCTCTATCCCGGTGCGTGCGTCACGATCCGCGAGGCAGGTGGGCGACTGCTGGGGCGGGGCGTGTTTGTGGGGGGCGTGCGGAGCGTGGAGTTTGCGACCCAGCGCGCGCTCGAGCAAGCCCTGCAAGCCTTGCCCCAAGCGAGAGACATGCTGCAGCGAGCCGTGGCAGCCGACACGCTCGCGAGCGCGCTGCTCACCGTCGAACTCAGTGGGCAGCCCACGCCCTTGCGCCCGGAGCGATTCGCGGAGCTGGACCACGAGCTGGACATGGGCATCGACGGCGTGCTCGCCATCGCCCCCACGCGCGATGGCGACCAGATGCACGCGGTGTTTCCGCTTGGCATGCTGGTGCAGGGCTCGCCCCCGTCGCGCGCGATGGTGAGCGCGGTCTCGGTCGCGAGTGGTGATCCGTCGATGGCGATTGCCGGCGTGCGGCCTCACGAGGCCGCGGCGGTGCGCGAGAAGGGCGTGCAGCTGTTTCGCCTGCGGGCGCGACAGCTGGCGCAGCTCTCAAGCCAGCCCGACCTCGATCGTGCGCCCGAGCCCATGATGCTGACGCGCGGCTCGCGGCTTGCGCGCGTGAGCGAGCTGAGCACGCCCGCCCTGCGCGACCTGCTGGCACGCACGACCGACCATGTCGTGCGCCGCGCCACGACGGGCGCGAGCCTGGGGCAGGATGTTGCGCTGTGGGATGACCTTCGCCCGCTCGAGGGCGTGCAGCAGGGCTTTGCCGATGGGGGGAGCAAGGCGGTCGCGTCGCTCGCGCTGCTGCATGCCAGCAGCACGCTCGTGGAAGGTAACCACCGCGAGCTTGCGCTGCGAGCCGCTCGCCTGAGCGAGCGCTTGCTCGTGCAGCAGCTCGCGGGCGATGGTCTGTTTGGGGATGGGCTTTCTGGCGAAGCTGGCCCGGGCGTGCTCGCGGATGACAGCACGCAGAGCGCGGCGTGGCTTGCCGCACTGCTCGTAGGGGCCGAGCACGAGGAGGTGGGCCCCTCGCTGCGTAGCCAGCCCTGGTTTACTGAGCGCGTGGCAGAGCTCGGCGCGAGCGTGCAGCGCGGCTTGCGACGGGACGAGCGGGGCGCGGTCGTGGGCTTTGCCGATGGCGTGCCCGAGGGCGGGCGGGGCGTGATTGCGTATGCACTCGCGAAGCTCAGCGTGCAGCCCGGGGCGGATGCGTCGCTCGTGCAGCTCCGCCGGGATGCGCTCGCCCAGACCTACCTGGGTGCGGGCCCGGGCGAACTCGCGGGGCAGTTGCCGTGGCTGTGGTGGGCGGAGAGCGCGGCCTCGGCTGGCGAGGCGGGCCTGCCGCCAGCCTTGCTCGAGCTGCGCGAGCACATCTGGCAGAACCAGGTGCGTGAGGGGGACCAGCCCGACGTGCTGGGGGGCATCATTCTGCGCGAGCAGCTTTCGCCCACCGGTAAGGCGTTGCCGACGTGGCAGGGGCTGCGGCCCGTGGCGTTTGTGGCGGCGTCGCTGCGCGATCCGCGCCTCACGCCCGATGGGGAGCGCATGGCAGAGCTGAGCAAGCTGCTGGGCAGCCTGCGATTTGCGAGGCAACTGGTGGTGGATGAGAGCGCGGCGTGGGCGGGCGGGCTGGAGCGACCGGGCAACGCGCAGGACATAGCTGCAGGTGGGGCTGCGGGCGCGACGGCGGAGGCTGCCCTCGGGCCCACGATGCTGTGGGGCGTGCGGGCTGCTCCGTGGGACTATCGCATGCCCCTGGATGCCTGCGTGGCAGGGGTGCTGGCACTCAGCGAGGCGGTGCGGAGCTTGGAGGTGCTGGCGGGCCAGCCCCAGAGCCAGCCCCAGAGCCAGCCCCAGAGTCAGCCAGCAGGCAGCCCGGGCGAGCCTGGCGGCCCCCGCTAAGCAGTGGGGGCGGGGCAGCGGAAGGCCCCTGAGGCGAGCCTGCGAACGCGTGACGAAAACGGGCAGTGTGCCGCAGCGCCGAGCGGCGTTTTTGTGACATTTGCCTTGCAATTCGTGCCCGTCTTTGGGGCTTGCGCGAGGGGGTTTTCCTATCATGCAGTCGCATGTTTGCAAGGCTCTTCTTCGCGCGGCTGTCTCCTGCAGAAACCCCTGGTCTTGGTCCGTCTGAGGATGGGCCGGGGGGGGCGGCTGGTGGGGTTCCGGTGGGCGGGCGCATCATCGAGCAAGACATTCAGCGCGAGCTGAAGGACAGCTACCTCACGTACGCGATGAGCACGATCATGGATCGCGCCTTGCCCGACGTGCGCGATGGGCTCAAGCCCAGCCAGCGGCGCATCCTCGTCGCGATGAACGACCTGAACCTGAGGCCCGGTCGCAAGCACATCAAGTGCGCCAAGATCACGGGCGACACCAGCGGCAACTATCACCCCCACGGCGAAGCGGTGATCTATCCCACGCTCGTGAACATGGGCCAGCCCTGGCGCATGCGCGTGCCGCTGATTGACCCGCAGGGCAACTTTGGCTCCATCGATGGCGACCCGCCCGCAGCCCAGCGATACACCGAAGCCCGCATGACGCACGCAGCGGTCGACATGCTGGCGGACCTGAACCTGGGCACCGTCGACTTTCAAAGCAACTACGACGATCGCCTGCTCGAGCCCATGGTGCTGCCCGGCAAGTTTCCGAACTTGCTCATCAACGGCGGCATCGGCATCGCGGTGGGCATGGCAACCAGCTTGCCACCCCAGAACCCCACCGAGGTGTTCGACAGCATCATCCGCGTGCTGGACGACCCGACGATCGGGCTTGAGGAGCTGATGCGCGATGTGGTGGTGGAGGTTGATGGCGCAAATCGCGTGGTGCGCGAGGGGCTGAAGGGGCCTGACTTTCCGACCGGGGGCGTCATCCACGGGCGTCGCGGCATCGTCGAGGCGTATGCGGGCGGGCGGGGCAAGGTCACGGTGCGGGGCGTGTGCCACGTCGAGCCCGCGGGCAAGGACAAGCAGCAGATCGTGATCGACGAGATTCCGTACAACCTCGTGCAAGAGAACCTTGTCGAGAAGATCGTCGATGCGGTGCGCGAGGACCGCATTCCCGACGTGAGCGACGTGCGCAACGAGAGCGGGCGCGATGCGCAGACGCGCATCGTGATCGAGCTGAAGAAGGGTGCCGACGCAACGGTGATCGAGCACCAGCTCTACGAGTTCACGCCCTTGCAGAGCACCTTCAGCATCATCAACCTCGCGCTGGTGCGCAACCAGCCCCGCACGCTGAGCGTGCGCGAGCTGATTGAGTGCTACATCGAGCACCGCGAGCAGGTGGTGCGCCGCCGCAGCGAGTTCCTGCTCAGCGACGCGAAGAAGCGGGCCCACGTGCTCGAGGGCATGGTGTACGCGAGCTGCGACATCGACGAGGTCATCCGCCTCATCCGCACGAGCAAGACGCGCGAGGAGGCGATCGAGCGGTTGGTGGAGCGCCGCTTCCGCGTGCCAACCACGCACAAGGCCTACGCCAGCCTGCCCGAGCGCTTCAAGAAGCGCCTCGCAGCCGCAGAGAGCGTGGGGGGCGTGGCGCTGACGCGCGTGCAGGCGGAGGTCATCGGCAACATGCGGCTCATCCAGCTCGTGGGGCTGGAGCTGGAGCGCCTGCTGAATGAATACAACGAGGTGACTGAGACGATCAGGGAGCTGGAGGCGATTCTCGCGGACCGCGCCCGCGTCATCGCGATCGTGCGCGACGACTGCGAGCAGATGCGCGAGCGCTACAAGACGCCGCGCAAGACCCGCATCGAGGAGGCAGAGAGCGACATTGCCATCGCCTCGCTCATCCCGCAGGAGGACGTCGCGGTGACGATCAGCCGCGCGGGGTACATCAAGCGCGTGCCGCTGGACACCTATCGCCAGCAAGGCCGGGGTGGCAAGGGCATCCGCGCGAGCGAGACGCGCGACGACGACTTCATCGAGCACGTCTTCGTTGCGAGCACGCACGACGATCTGCTGTGCTTCACGAACACGGGTCGCGTCTTTGGCATCAAGGTGTACGAGGTGCCCGAGCTGAGCCGCACGAGCGCGGGGCGCAACATCGTGAACATCCTCACGCTGCGCGAGGGCGAGACGACGTGCGCCTACCTCAGCATCAAGAGCTTCGAGGCGGGCAGCAACTACCTCACGTTCGTGAGCAGGGGCGGCATCGTGAAGCGCACCGCGCTGAAGGCCTACGCCAACATGCGGGCCAGCGGGCTCATCGCGGTGGGCCTGAAGGAGGGCGACAGCCTGCTGAGCGTCACGCTGACCGACGGCAACGACGACCTCATGCTCATCACCAGGCTGGGCCAGTGCATCCGCTTCCCAGAGACCGACGCGCGCGACATGGGGCGTGCCGCGGCGGGCGTGAAGGGCATCGAGCTTGCTGATGGCGACGAGGTGATCGGCGTGACCCGCGTGCCCATGGCACCAGACAGCGAGGGTGACCTCATGACCAACGCCGATGGGCTGACGCTGCTGACCATCACCGATAAGGGCTACGGCAAGCGCACGCCGATTGATGAGTATCGCGTGCAGCCCGAGGGTGGCAAGCCCCGCAGCCAAAGCCGGGGTGGCAAGGGCCGCGTGGACATCAACCTCACCGACAAGAACGGTCGCAGCGTGATTGCGCTGGGCGCAATGCCCGGCATGGACCTGGTGGTGATGACCAAGCAGGGCCAGCTCGTGCGGCTGCCTGTGGGCAGCATTCGCGAGTGCGGGCGAGGCAGCCAGGGCGTGCGCGTGGTGGGCCTGAAGGACGGCGATAGCGTGGTGAGTGCGGCGCTGGTGGCTGGCGCGAGTGAGGAGGATGCGGGTGGTGTTCCAGGCGGGCCCACTGCAGCAGGGGTAGAGTAAAAACACCCCGCCCGTTGCGCAATCCTGCACGACGGGCGGGAGTTTGATTGTCTAGGCGACGGCGCGTGTGCACGTTACTTGGCATCTACTTCCGAGGTACCCACCTTGCCCATCAGTGCGAGTCTCAATAGCACCTTGTCATAGCACTGAGCAAACGACGCTTCGCGCGATGCTACCTCCTCTGGAGGAAGGCCTGATTTGTGTTGCGAGATACACACCGAGACCAAATCGCCGATGACCATCGGCAACAGCTTTTCAATTGGGACATGCCACTCAAACCCCTTCGTGCTCGGTCGCCAGTTCACGTTTGCGCGAAAAGCAGCGAGCATTGGTAGTACCCAACCGTTTGGTACGCGATAGTTGACTGTGTCGGGAATGAATGCCAGCTTTATCCCGCGGTTGTTCTTCGAACCAGCTCGCTCTTTCTTGTTCCCTGGCTTCATTCTTCCAAACTCAAAGTTCAATTCAACTGCTTTCTTAGGAGTGAGAAGTCTAATGCGGTCGGACAGCTCCAGGATTTCCGGTAGTTTCGGAACAATCAGCTTGAACGGATTGTTTGGTTGAGTAGTGTGGGCCTCGAAGAGCTTTAATGTGGAGGCCTTGTTTCGATATAAGGTGAATGGGTGCTTGGAGCGCTTGAAGTCTTGTGCATTGAACATCTCCATGTAGGTGAGAATGTCAGTGACATAGATACTGCCGCTATCGCCTTGATGGTAAGAGATTACGTTCTCGCCATGATGATCTTTCATGACATGCTTGATATCGTCGAAAAGCCCCTGCAGGTTCATCAGTGACGGATTATCGACAGGTTTGCTTTTGTTAAGTCCCTCGGCAATATCAGACACCTTGTCCTGTGGAACACCCTCCATCAAGTGCAGGCGGACGTAAGCCTTGCTGACCTGATCAAGCTCATCGCTGGTTGCGTCTTCGTCCGACAGTGCTTCGCAGATGGCCGCAAAGGTGTGGCCTCCGTTGACAATACCGTGCAGGCTTGGGTTCGCAAATGTGAGCGTCAGGCGTCCTCGTCCTCCGGTGCCTTTCACAAACTCTGCCCGGTCGACGAGCAAATAGATACCTTGATTTTTCAAGGCCATGTCTTCCGGACTTTCGCGAAGTGTCTTCAAGATTCCGGCGACGACCGGACCGGTCAACGTGTCCTTGGACCGCTTTGGTACACGGGGGTTTACTTCCATGAAGCGATCAAGCTCTTGTGGAAGATCCGTCACCTTGATGAAGCACATGCCTTGTTTGGCGTTCTTAATTCCAGGGATTGGAATTGACCGATACTCTTCGGTGTCAAAAGTGAACACGAACGGGGACGTAGCTTGGGCGCTCGCCATCTAGGGCTCCAATCTTTACGCGGCTGCCATTGCTGGCGGCTGCAACTGCGTGATTGATCAAGACCAACCTCTGGTCCGTAACGATCGATCACCGGAGCAATTGTAGGCACATCTCGAGCAACGGGCGATTGGCCAGGATGAAAGAAAAGACCCGGGTCGATCGCTTGATCACCGCAGCAGCGCAAACAACCCCACCGGAATGTTCAGCGCCGCCAGCCCCACCAGCGTCCAGAAGAGCCAGGGGCGGATGCTGAGCTTGCCCGCCTGCGCATCGCCAGCGGGCACCGGCGCACCGACGCTCGCCTTGGCCTCCTCTTGCAGCAGCTTTGCGCTGTCGAGGGCTCCAAAGTCCTTGTGCGCCAGGGGCGGGTTCTGCTTGTTGCGCACCGCTCGCAGGTCTAGCAGCAGGTCTTTGCACGATTGATGGCGGGCCTTGGGGTCCTTGGCCATCATCATCTCGATCACTTCCGAGATGCCCGCGCTGAGCTTCTGATAGACATGGTCGGGCGCGACAAGCTCGCCCTTCAGGTGCTTGCGCATCACCGCTGTCGGGTCCTTGCCGTCGAAGGGCACCTGCCCGGTCGCCATGTGATAGAGCGTGGCTCCCAGGCTGTAGATGTCGGCGGGCGGGCCGATCTCCTTCTCGCCTCGAATCTGCTCGGGGCTGATGTAGTAGGGCGTGCCGAAGGCCTTGCCCTGCTCGGCTTCTGCGGCTTCTTTGTCGCTCATGGCGCGGGCGAGGCCCATGTCCGCCAGCTTCACGACGCCGCCCTTGGTGAACATGATGTTCTTGGGCTTGACGTCTCGGTGGATGAGCCCGCGCTCGTGGGCGTGCTGCAAGGCCTCCGCCACCTGGATGACGATGTCCAGGCTCTCCTCCTCGGGCACGCGCTTGCGCTTGGCGATCTCGTCGTACACCGTCGCGCCATCCACATACTCCATCACGAAGTAGTAGATGTCGCCGCTCTTGCCCACGTCGTACGCCTGCACGATGTTGGGGTGGTTGAGTGCCGCAGCGGCTCGCCCCTCGGCATAAAAGCGCTCGATGAACTGCTTGTTCGTGTTGAAGCGCTTGGGCAGCACCTTGATCGCGACCATGCGGTCGAGGCTGATCTGCTTGGCCTTAAACACCTTCGCCATCGCGCCCTTGCCCAGCTCGCTCACGATCTTGTAGCCCGGGATGCTCTTGCCGCTCTTTTCGGCGGCTGCCTGCTCGCGCAGGCGCTCCATCTGGCGGCGGGTGATGTATTCGTTGTCGACGAGCAGGTCGGCGATCGACCGCTGGTTGGCCTCCATCGCGCGGGCGAGGTCGAGGCAGCGTTGCAACTCCTCGGGGGTGGCAAAGCCCTGGTCGATCACGAGCCGCCCGATGATGCTGTCGACGTTGCTCGCGCTCTTGGCCACCTCTTGCAGCACCTCCTCGCTCGTGCGGAGCGCGGGGCCCGTGCTGCCTCCCGAGACGGTCGGGCCTGTGTCGGCGGGGCTGACGGCGGTGGGGGCCTTTCGCGGGGTTTCGCCCTCGTCGGGCGCGAGGCGCAGCTCCTCGCCATCGCCCGCTCTGGGCTTGGTGGAGGATGCCCCCTGCGCGCCCGCCCCGGGCTGTGCCGGAAGGCGGGCGGTCTCGGCAAGGTCTCGGCTTCGCTGCTCGTCTGCGGCCATAGCGGGTTGCAGGTCCTTGGGCACCGCAGTCGTTGCGGGGCGTGCTTGCGTGCGAGACACGGAACAATCTCGCAGGCGACACCAGTTATACGCAGCTTGGACCCAAGAAGTTGGGCCCGGCGGGGTGCGCGGCCCAGGCTGAGGGCCAAGCCCAGGTCCAAGCCCGCGTGCCCGCAATCCTCAGAAATCTTTGCAACCGCCCGTTTTTCGCTGGCGTATCGTTTGTCGCGGGGCATTCGTCCTGCGGTTGTGTCGCACCAACGCCACCCTCGGTGGCGGCGATGCGGCAGCCCGGCTTGGTTGCCGGGGTTTGGCTGGCTTCTCGAGCGACAGGCGTTTGCGGCGGCGGTGCCTCGCGGCACGGTTGTCTCGCAGGCAGGCTGTGCGTCGCGACCGGTTGGGACCAAAGGCAGGCAATCTTTGCTGGTTTCGGTGGGCGTTCTGCCTCCGGGGCCTTGCGGAATTGTCAAGATTTGGTACAATCCGTGGAAACGTGCCGGGGAGCTGGTTGGTCTGGTTGGTGGTGGCTTGAAGTTTGGATCCGTGCGTTTGTCTCGACAAACACGCGACTGAAGCGCACGGAACCGGCTCCAAGGGCTCGATGCCAGCGAAACCTGAGGTGGACCGCGTGTGTGAATGCTCTGTCCGCGATCGATGAACGAACGATGAACGTTTCGCGAAGTGCTGGAAACCCCTAAGCTTCGCACCGCTGAGAAAGGTCAATCATGACACTGAACCCATTCCCCCTCCGCAATCGCCCAAATCGCCTCGGCTTCACGCTCATCGAGCTGCTTGTGGTGATCGGGATCATCGCGCTGCTGATCGGCCTCATCCTGCCTGCCGTGAGCAAGGCGCGCGGCTCCGGGCAGGGTTCGGTGAGCCTGAACAACCTGCGCTCGAACAACCTCTACATGAACTACTACATCACGGACAACAAGGACGAGTTCCTGAATCCGTTCGCGACGACGAATCGACCGGTGACCGCAGCAGATGATCGCTGCCAGGTGATGATGACTCAGGCGATCGCGCAGGTTTTGGGCCAAGGCAATGGCCCCTTCGGAACTTACGCGTGGGATTATGGTACCGGACTGCAGAGCAGCCAGAGCACCGAGACGTACGGCTATCACTGGGTTGCCCACACGCTCTTCGGCGATGCCACCGCGACCTCTCGTTTTAAGAGCAACGTCGCACCGGCGGACCGTGCACTGAGTCGCTTCTTGCGTGAAAACACCGACGCGAATGCGCAGACCGATCTCACCTGGATCTTCCCGGGAAGCTACTGGTATTCCCCGGTCTTCTGGCAGGATGAAGCCCGCTTTTCAAACAGCTCGAACACGCGGGTCAATGCCCAGTCAGGAAACAACTTCTTTATCAAGCGCCAGCAACTCAACTGGTGCATTGCGCCGTCACAAAAAGTGATCCTGTTTGAGTATCGCGACTTCACGGGGCAGGGCAGCCCTCAGTGGAACACGCGCTTCGCTTCTCCGAAGGTTGCACTCGTTGATGGCAGCGCGCGGAGCGTCCGCATGGCCGACGTGATCGGCAACACATCAACCGATCCGACTCGTCGTGTGCTCGATGGACAGTCCTTGCCTCAGCCAGCGGGCCTCTGGGCCCCAGGCCAGCAAGAAATGGACTACTTCTTTGGCGGTTCGACCGGCTCTCCGCCTCAGGCCGTGAACTCAGGCTTCTGGGGCCACCGCTGGGACTTCACCCGACCCGCGTACTTCTTTGCGACGCGAAACGGCGTTCGCGGGATCGATTTCCAGAAGTAAATGGTGGTCTTGACCATTTCGTGTTCCCGGGTCGTGTCCCCTGGTCCTGGCTGAGGAATCGTCAATCGAGGAGTACGTGCGTGGCCGACAAGAACAAAGCGATAAAGATCGGTGTGGCTGCTGGCGCGCTCGTGCTTGGCATCGTGTTGATTGTGATGCAGTTCACCGGCTCGGAAAAGCCGCCCGCAGAGAGTGAAGCGAGCGCGGCTGCCGCCCAGGCGGATGAGGCGATCTCGAAGGCGGCGCAGGAATCCGCGCGGACGGTGGAGGCACCTCCGGAACTTCCGCGTGAGGAACGCAAGCCGCGGACAGTGCTGGGTCGCTAGGACGCGTTGACTGCCCCATGCTCGCAATCGCCTCCCCCCGCGACATCGCCGCCATCGCCGTCGCGGGGCGAGCGGTTGATGCCGCACTTCAACGTGCCGCGCAGGCCGTCGCACCCGGCGTGACATCGCACGAGGTTGCTCGCGTCGCCCACGAAGCGTTGCTTGCTGCGGGCGCAGTGCCCGTGCTGCTGGGTTTTTCCTCCGAAGCCCCCGGTGGCACAGGCGTCTCGCCTGTGCCCTCGGCTCACGCGCTCGCCAAACCACCCGCACCGCCCACGGCGCGCCCAAGCGTCGCGCAAGCAAGGGTGGACGCCCCAAGCAAGGCGGACGTGCGGCTCGCGGAGGGCACAGGCGAGACGTCTGTGCCACCGGGGAAGCGGGCAACGCAGCCTTTTCCGGCCGCCGCGTGCGTCTGCGTGCAGGAGCAAGCCGTGCACGGCGTGCCTGGCGCGCGGGTGCTTGCGGCGGGCGAGGTCGTC
>JAIYDA010000139.1 GCA_027487735.1 Planctomycetaceae bacterium
TCGGTGCTCGCGGGCGGAGCCTGCAGCACGAACCAGTGCGACGGCATCGACTTCAACAACGACGGTCTGTTCCCCGATGACTCGGATCTGATCGCGTTCCTGCGCGTGCTCGCTGGCGGTCCTTGCAACTAAGCGAGAAACTCGTAAGCAAGAAGCCCGTGACACTTTCATGACACCAAGCCAGGGGCTGGGCACAACAACGTGCTCAGCCCTTTGTGTTTCCTGTCGCTTGACTCCGCGCGCAGAAAACCGCCCCGCACGAATGCAGGGCGGTCTTGATGCCTTCATCGTGTCAGCAGACCGTTGCCTTAGGCAACCAGGTTCGTCGCCAGCTCGATGCTCTGCACGACCTGGCGGACCTGGAAGGGCTTCTTGAGGAACTGGTCGAAGCCCTGCGCCTTGAGGCTGTGGCTCTGGCCGTCGGTCAGCTTCGCGCTCATGGCGATGAGCTTGGTGAACTGCAGGTTCTCGTTGCGGCGGACGCTGTCGGCGAAGACCTTGGCGTCGGCATCGCCCACGTGCACGTCCATCAGGACGACATGCGGCTTGAAGCGCTCGCACTCCATGCCTGCGCTGAATGCGCTGGTGCAGCTGCGCACTTCATAGTTGGTCTGCTCGCCCAGAACCTTGGCGAGGGTGTCGACGACTTCCTTGTCGTTGTCGACGATGAGGACGCGGGTGCGCCCGCTGTTGGCCCCCTCCAGAGGAATGCCGTGGGCCCGCATGAACTTTGCAAGCTCGGCAGACGGGATGCGACGATCGCGCGAGCCCGGGATGCGATAGCCCTTGAGGGCGCCCGAATCAAACCACTTGGACACGGTTCGGGGGGCGACGTTGCAGATCTTCGCCACTTCGCCGGTCGTCAGGACTTCTTTTTCAAACAGCATGGGTGTAACCTCGTCGCTGGTCTTGTTCTCTCACCTTCGGAGCATCGCATGGACCGCACGAATGGCCCAGGACGCGAAGGCTCTCCACGTCGTGCTGATGGATCGGTTGGTTGCGGACGCGCCTTTCGTCGCGGATCGCAGAACCGGCAAGGCCAACCTGCAATTTCGGTTACTCGGACCCTTTGCAGCGGGAGGGGGCGGGCTCACTTGGCCTAGGGGGTGGGCCCGGGCGGGGCATCGACCTACGGTTGGAGCCTCATTCGACAGGCTCTGCCCAGCCTTGCGTGGCTGAAGGGTCCAAGAATGTTCTTCGGAAGGGCTGCCGCCCGAAAATTGTGGCAGTCCGAACCCTCGGTGGCACGTATGGAAAGGTCCGCTCTTGTGGCGGGCGTTTCTGGGGCCAGCCCTTGGTGTTCGTGTTTTTCGCGTATGCGCCCGCTGTGTGTGTTCATCCGCGTGTCCTCTTTGGAGAAGCCTGTGACCAACACTGACCAGTCTTTGCGTTCGCCCGCCTCGCCCGCTCTGCTCGCCTCGCTGGCTGGCCTCGCTCTGGCTTTGTGCGTGCTGCCCGCGCCGGCGGCCCTTGCCCAAGATGGCGACGCTGCGGAAGCAACCACCGCCCGCCCCGGGAACAAGGCCCTGCTCGAGGACTTCATTCACTTTGTGAACACTGCGAACTACCCCCTGGCGCAGGCGACGGGCGCGGAGTTTGTCTCGCGCAATGTGCCGCTGGCGGATGTCGTGAAGCTCGTGGAAGAGGTAGATGTCGAGCGCTTTGAGAAGGCCGCCCAGCGCGCCCTCAAGTTCATCGAGAACCCTCAGCTGCAGGGCACCGCGGCCCAGCTGCTGCGCTCGTTTGAGGATGGCAAGCTTGCTCAGGCGCGCGACCCCGAGGTGATTTCCCGCAACATCCAGAACCTGCTGGGTGGCGTGCGTGCGAAGCTCATCGCGACCGAAGGCCTGAAGCGGGCCGGCGAGTATGCGATGCCCCAGCTGCTCGAAGCCTACTTGCAGACGCAGAACCCCGAGCTCGCGATCGAGAGCCAGCGCGTGATGATCGACATGGGTCGCCAGGCGATCGTGCCCTTGACTGCGGGCCTGACGCAGATGGTGCCCGCTCAGCAAGAGAAGGTCGCACGCCTGCTCGGGCTCATTCCTTATAAGATGAGCGTTCCCTTCCTGGCGGACGTTGCCGAGAACGCGACCTCGCCCAACGTGCGCGAGGCCTGCACGCAGGCCCTTGCCCGCCTGAATGCCACCCCGGGCAACGTGCCCTCGCTCTATCGCGAGCTGGCCCGCGGCTATTACGGCGAGAAGACCGAAGTCACGAACTTCCCGGGCGAGGAGCACCAGCTGCTCTGGAGCTTTGCCCCCGAGACGGGCCTGCAGATGCAAGCCCTCCGCACGCCCGTGTATCACGAGGCGATGGCGATGCAACTGCTCGAGCGGGCGATGACCCTTGAGGCTGCGAGCGGCGGTGTGAACCCCGACTCGCTGGCCCTGTGGGTGGCGAGCAACTACAGCCGCGAGAACGACACGCCCGAGGGCTATGTCAACCCCGCCTACCCCGTGGAAGGGGCCGCGATGGACGGCATGAAGCCCCGTCGCAGCGCCGACTACTTTGGTGTTGCGGGCGGGGCCGATGTTGCCCAGCGCGTGCTCGCCCTGGCCCTTGCTGATCGTGATACGCCCCTGGCTCGCCAGGCAATCTCCGCTGTCGAGCGGGTTGCGGGGAGCACCATGCTGAGCACCAGCGCATCGAGCCCGCTCGTCGCGGCTCTGCAATATCCGGAGCGGCGCGTGCAGACCGAAGCCGCCCTCGCGATCGCGGCTGCCCGCCCCACCGCTGCCTTTGGTGGCAGCGAGCGCGTCGTGCCGACCCTCGCGAGCGCTGTGACGGCGAGCGTGAAGCGCTTTGCCATCGTGCTTGCGCCCGACGCCGAGCGCTACCAGGCCCGGCGTGCGACGCTGGAGAAGGCCGGATACACCGTGCTGCCCCAGGCCCAGCGCTTGGGCGAGCTGGAAGCCGCGATGGCCGACCTTGGCACGATCGAGCTCGTCGTCGCGACGGGCCTCGCGGCTGATCGCACGGCGAGCCTGCTGGAAGAAGTGCGCGGCACGCCCAAGACGAGCGCCACGCCTGTGCTCGTGCTGGTGCCACCGCTCGCATACGCCGAGCAGCAGCGCCGCTTTGAGAGCGACCGCACCGTTGCGCTGCGGCCTGAGGGGCTTGCCGACACCGCGCTGACGGCGAGCGTGGAAGAACTGACCAACATCGCGCTGGGCGGGCCCGTGACCGAGGCCGAGGCCCAGGGCTATGCCACCCGCGCACTTGCTGCGCTGCGCGACCTGGCCGTGAGCCAGAACGACGTGCTGAAGGTGACCGACGCCAGCGGCGTGCTGGCCGACAGCCTGAAGGACGCGAGCGAGATGCGACTCATCGAGCTGGGCGAGGTGCTGAGCCTGACGGGCGGCGAGCGTGCGCAGCGGGCTTTGATGGATAAGGCCCTGGCGACCGAGGGCGATTTCCGCACGATTCTGCTCACGCAGGTCGCGACCAATGCGAAGCGCTTTGGCAACCTGCTGGAGTCCGCTCAGGTGGACCAGGTGCTGGAGATTGCCCGCACCGGTGCCGATCGCGAAGCAACGGCGGCGAGTGCCCTGCTGGGTGCTCTCAACACGCCCAATGCGGACATCCTGAGCCTTGTGAAGGGGCAGTGAGCAAGTCGTCGCCCGGGCCTTAGCCCGCGAGTGACGTGCTCTGACTCAGGAAACCTGTAGAATGCATGCAATGAACCCTCGCCTTGGCGGGGGTTCGTTTGTTTTTGGCCTGCGGGCGATCACTCGGCAACCCTGCAAGCTCCCCGGGCATGGCGGGCTCAAAGCAACGCCTGCGCGGGCTATTGCGCCTGGATGGGGACAAACCCGTCCAAACTGAGCGTGTCCGCCTGAAGTGGGTTGACGGATTCGTCGATGCTTTGCCCAGTCTGGTTGTTCAACGGCTGTGCGTCGCGCGCCGCTGTGGCTCACGCTCGTTTCGCGAGGCAGTGAGCAAGTTTCCGACGAGGGTGTGCCTCGCCGGCGTGTAGGACGCGACAGGCCGGAACAGGGCAAGCCGGACATTTCAAGGAGTTCTCGCATGCGTAAGGCAACCAAGGGTCTGAAGAAGGCATTCACGCTCGTCGAAATTCTGATCGTGGTCGTGATCCTCGGCATTCTGGCCGCGATCGTGATCCCCCAGTTCACGAACGCGACGCAGGACGCCCAGGCGGGCAACCTGCGTGCGCAGCTCGCGAGCCTGCAGAACCAGGTCGAGCTGTTCCGCGCTCGCAACAACAACACGGCTCCCATCACGACGGCCGCTGCCAACTGGACCGCGCTCGTGAGCGGCAACTACATCAAGGCTGCCCCCAGCAACCCCGCCAGCAGCCTGGCCGACAAGACGAGCATCAGCGTCGCGGCGACCGGCACGGGTAGCGCGAGCACCAGCTGGCTCTACCGCAGCGACACGAACACGCTGTTCGCCTCGTTCTTCAACGAGTCGACCGGCGCGGTCACCACGACCGGCACGGACTAAGGCACGAGCGGACGCGCTGCGCTTGCTCCGAGCTTGCGTGATGCGTTCGATCGCAAATGGGCAAGGACTTGACTCGCAAGGCCAGCTGTGGAAACACGCTGGCACTGCTTTCCCGCGAAGGTTGAAAGTCAGCCGTCGCAACGTGTGGGCCTCATGCGGGGCCTGAAATCTTGGTCGTGCCCGCACGACGGGCGACTTACTTTGGAGGTGACTGATGCAGGCTCGCAAGCTTCTTCGCAAGGGCTTTACGCTGGTTGAAATCCTGATCGTGGTCGTGATCCTCGGCATTCTCGCCGCGATCGTGATCCCCCAGTTCACGAACGCAACGCAGGACGCCCAGGGCGGCAACCTGCGTGCGCAGCTGGCGAGCCTGAACCGCCAGGTTGAGCTCTACCGCGCTCGCAACAACAACGCGGCTCCCATCACCACCGCAGCTGCCAACTGGAACTTGCTGGTGAACGGCAACTACATCAAGGCTGCCCCCAGCAACCCCGCCAGCAGCCTGGCGGACAAGACCAGCCTGAGCGTTGCCGCAACCGGCAACGGCAGCGCGAGCACGAGCTGGCTCTACCGCAGCGACACGAACACGCTGATGGCCTCGTTCTTCAACGAGGCAACCGGCGCGGTCACCACGACTGGCACCGACTAAGCCTATCGGGAAAGGACGCAATCTTCGCCGGGTGCCGCAGAGATGTGCCGCCCGGCTTTGTTCGTGGATGCTTGCCATGGGCGAGCGCCCAGAGCGTGCGGTGTGTCCGTGCGTGTCTGGGCAACGCCCCGGGGCACGCTCCACGCACGGAGACCGCGCATGACCAGCAACACCAGCACGCAGACAAACGCCCCCGCACGTCGTGAGACGCTCGCGCGAGGCCTCAGCGCTCTTGCCCTGGTGGGGCTGGGCACGGTGCTTGGCTCATTGCTTGGCAGCCAGCCCAGCACCGCGCACGCCCAGGTCGGCATCGTGGGTGGCGCGAGCTCCACGCCTGCGGGCGAGTCGCAGGGCCTGCTGAGCGCTGCCGACCAGCGTAAGACCATCATCGACGAGCTGCGGGCCACCAACAGCCGCCTTGAGCGCATCGAGGGGCTGCTCTCCAAGGGCCTGACGGTGAAGGTGAGCGAGATGCCCGCGGTACGTGAATCGAAGAAGGCGGAGTGAGCGCCCGACCTTCGGATGGCCCTGTGCCTCCGTCTTGGTTCGCTTGTCGCTCCTTCGCTGCTCAGGTTTCGTTGATGTTTGCCATGAGCCTGCTCTCTCCCAACCTCGCTGGTTCGCCCAAGGCGGCTCGCCCGGCACGCCGGGGCTACACGCTTGTTGAGATGCTCATCACCGTGGTGATCCTTGCGATCGCCGCGTCGCTTGTCATTCCGAGCATGGGGCAAACGGGCGTGCTGCGGGTGCAAGGCGCCATCCGCATGGTGGTGTCGGACCTCACGGAGGCGCAGTCCGACGCTGTTGCGTATCAGCAGAAGCGCGCGGTGATCTTCAACTACGACGGCAACCCGTCGCGGTATGTGGTGGCGGAGGTCGTGAACGGCACGATCGACCTGACGAGCGGCATCGTTGCGGATCGCGTCTTCGGGGGCGATCAGTTTGGCAACGCTGCCGTCACGAGCACGACGCTGCCCAGCAATCGCGTGGTGTTTGACGGGCTGGGCGGGCCTGTGAGCGCTCCCAACAGCGACACGGCGGCATCGACGGGCGTTGTGAACATCTCAGGGTCGGGTCAGAACTTCCGCATCACGATCGATGCGTACACGGGGCGCGTGACGGTGCAGGCGCTGTAGTTGCAACGGACGTTGGGAAGCAGGCGGAAAGGACGAGGGCAGTCGCAATGGACAATCAGCAAACCAGCACCACAACCAGCACCACGCCCACACAATCCAGCGAGCCCGCGTTCGCCTTTGGCAGCACGCAGCCTCAGCGCGGTGGGAAGACCCAGCCTGTGCGTGCGTTTGCGGCGCTCGCGCTGGTGGGGTGCATGGGGTTTGCGATGCTGATCTGGTACAAGCTGCGCGTCGTGACGAACGTGCCGCGCACGGCGTATGCCGAGCCCAAGGATCAGGTGCTACAGCCTGCGGAGGAGATGGAAGCGGGCGATGGGAAGCCGAAGAGTGAGAAGCCAGCAACAGTTGAAGCAACGACCCCGAAGCCCTGACAACGATCGCAACAAGACAACGACCCCCGTCACAAGGACGGGGGTTGTTGCGTTTTGCTTCACGATGGAGCGGAATTGACCCGCTTCCTGCCGAGAACTTACTTGGGCAGCATGCCCGTGAGTTCCTTCAGCTTACCGCCGAAGCCGTCCCAGGCCTTCTTGGCCTGATCGAAGAGGCCGCCGAAGCTGGTGGCGTCGGCCTTGCCCAGGTCGGTCACGAGCTTCTCGATCGCGGGGATCTGGCCCTGCAGGTCCTTCAGCAGGCCCTCGGCCTTGGTCTTCACGCCCGCATCCTTGATGGCGGGAATCGCCTTCGCGGCGCTGTCGAGCTGGGCCTTCATGCCGGGCCACTGCTTGGTGACGGTGTCGCTGAGCCAGGTCTTGCCCTCGGCCATCAGCTTGTCGGCTGCGCCCTTCGCGGCGTCGGCTGCGCCCTTGGCGGCGTCCTTCGCGCCTTCGGCGGCCTTCGCGGCGGTGTCCTTCGCGGCGTCGCCCGCGGCCTTCGCGGCGTCGGCACTAGCATCAACGACCTTGCCTGCGGCATCGCCAGCGGCCTTACCAGCATCCTTCACGGCGTTGGCGGCGCTGTTGGTGGCGTTGGCGATGGGGTTGGCCTTCTGCTCGCAGCCCACAACCGCAAAGCCCAGGGTCGCACCCGCCAGCACCAAAAGTTGCATTGCCTTCATCGTTCGTTCTCCATTGATCCTCTGGTCGGCGGATGGAAGCCCGCTGCGACAGGAGGGGATTGTCTCCCGGGATGGCCGGCCTCTCCGCCGCGCGAACGTTCGCTCGCGCAACGCGGCCCAGTCATCCTTCCCGGACGAATCATTATAGGGCGGCCATCCCCGTGTTTCCGGCGTGCCGCTGACTCAACCCGGGGATTTTGGCATTTGCGGGGCTGGGGTGGCGCAAGGGGTCGCACTCACTTGGTTTTCATGCCAGAAAGCATTTCTTCCCAGGCACTTGCGTTGCTCTCGACCAGTGGTTTGGGCCCCGTGAGCCGCACGAACGTCATGGGCATGCCCGTCTCGATGATGGCGGCGCGGAAGCCCCAACCTTCGCGGCTGGTGCGCTGGCCGCCTGGCATGCCGTCGAGGTAGGTGCCGTCGAGGCGGACATCGTGGACTTTCAGGCCCGCGACCTCGCGGACGGTGACCTGCGGGGTTGCCTGCTTGCCGTCGGGGCCCGTGACGCTCGCGGCCCAGCGGGCGATGTTGTCCTCGACGGTGCCTCCGAGGCGAAAGAAGGCGACGAGGGCGTCGGTCTCGGGGGTGTAGGCGGGCGTGCTGGAGGGCTGGGCGGGGGCGACAGCGGGGATGACGACCTCTGCGAGGCGCATTGAGCTGCTGGGCGGGCGCGGGAGCCAGCCCGCGGGCACGGCGAAGGAGACGGAGCCCACGTCGAGCCGCGCGGGGGCAGCGGAGGCACCGCCCGTCCAATCAGCTGCGGTGGTGGGCAGGGGTTTTTTGACTGGTTCGGCGGGCGTGGTTGGCGCGGGGGTGGGGGCTGGTGCCGGTGCTTGCGCGACCGGGGCGGGGGCGGGCTTGGGCGTCGTGCTGGTGGCGTCGCACGCGGCGAGGGAAGCGAGCAACGTGAGGAGGAGCGGGGCGACTGGGCGCGGGGCTGTCATGCGTCGAGGGTAGAGCGCGTTGCGCCGGGCGGGGGCGCAAGCGTGGCGAGCAGGAGACCAGCGAGGACGACGGCAGCGGTCTCGATGCGCAAGATGTGGGGCGTGGCGCGGACGATGGTGGCGTGAGCCTCGCGGGCTTGCGCGAGCTCGGATGGCGAGAAGCCACCCTCGGGGCCCACGAGCAGGCGGATGTCGACTTCGGGAGGCATGCTGAGCGTGGTGAGGCGTGGCGCGATGGTGGGCCAGCTCTCTCCCGAGGCATCGGCGATGAGCACGGGGCCATCGTGGTGCAATGCTTGCGTGAAGGTGAGTGGCGCCCTGAGCTGCATGAGCCAGGGCCTGCGAGATTGCTTGAGGGACTCTTCGCAGATGCGCTCGAGGCGCTCGGCACGCGGGGGGCGATCATCGTCGGACGCGTACTGCGTGCGCAGCGAAGAAACAGCAGCGACACCACACTGGCTGAGCTGATCGAGCATGTGCTCGAGGAGATCGCCCTTGGGAAAGGCAGTGCAGACGTGCAGACTGGGGGCAGGGCGTGGGTGCTCGTGCGGGGGAGCATCCAGGCGGGCGGTGAGCTCCCAGCCGTCCTTGCCGAGCTTGCGTGTGGAGGCGATGGTGGCAGGCGCGAGCAGGCCTGCACCGTTGGCGAGCAGCACGCCGTCGCCCGCAGCGAGGCGGCGGACGCGGAGGGCGTGGCGGGCTTCGTCGCCCCCCACCACGACTTCTGTGGGCGTTGGGGCTGCCTGCGCAGACGGCATACTCGGCACAAAGAGCACGTGGGGCACGGCGGGAGACCTCTGGCTGAACGCGGTTGGAGCGAGCGTGCAGCGAGGGGCCTGCAAGGCCGATAGCTGAGGCGTGCGCCCGCGCACGGAACGTGTTGGGTGAGCGAGCTGTTTCGAGAGAGCAAGCAAGGCTATGGCAACTGAGCGTGCCAACCAAGCGGCGGCATCGACCCCTGGGCAGGCCCCGGCGGAGGCGGATGCTGCGCAGGAGCTGAGCAAGCAAGTGGAGCAGCTTGTCGCAGAGGTTGCGAGCGTGAACGCGCAGGTCGAGCGTGCGCTGGCGGGCACGGGGCCCGAGCCCGATTTGCTAGCCGCGATGAAGGCGGATGAGGCGCTGATCGCGAAGCTGGAGGGGGAGGGTGCTGCGAGCGGAACGTCGGAAGCGCAGCCTGTGCCGAGTGAGGAGTTGGCTGACCCTTCGGGTCCAGCGAGCGATGCGGCCGCTTTGGCTGTTGATGAGGCGGCACCGCAGGAGGTCGCCGCGAGCTCGGACGCAGGCCCTGCCGTGATTGACACGATGGACGACCTGCTCGACGCGATTGCGGAGTTGCGAGGGCCAGCGGCGGATCCAGCGGCGGCGATGGTGACCGACGAGCCCGCACCAGCAGCGAGCGTGCAAAGCGAGGACGCAGCGCCGCAGATCGTGGTGGAAGATGATGCGACTTCGCAGGCAACGCCCGAGGGGGCGGTGGCGCTGGCAGAAGAGGTGATGACGGCAAGCACCGCGGAAGATGCGGCAGCGCAAGCGAGCGAGGTGGCGGCGCAGGCGATCGTCGATGAGGCGCTGCCGGACGTGGGCGCGACGGAGACTGCTGCGAGCGCGAATGAGCCGCAGCAAAGCGCGGATTCGGTGAGCGAGGACTTGGTCGCGGCGAGCGTTGAGGGCGGTGCTCAGCCGAGTGATGATGACAGTGTCGCGGCCCAGGCTGAGGTCGGGGTTGAGGCAATCGCTGAAGCAGCTGGTGCGAACAGCACCGATGCGGCGCTCGGTGAAGCGATCGTGGCTGAGGCTGCTGCGACGGCGGATGGCGATGGTGTGCCTGCGCAGGCGAAGGTGGCGGAAGCACCACAAGAAGTCGAAACCAACGCCGAACAAGAGCCACAGACGATTGCGACGCTTGATGCGGCGCTCGCGGACGCGGCGGATGCGCAGCTGCAGGTGGAAGAGGCGCAGGGCGTCGCGACACCTGCGGCGACGATTGAGCCTGAAGCGACAGCGGCGACCCATGAAGAACCACCAGCGCCGGTTGCGTCGGCAATACCAGCGATCACGGCGAGCACGATCGCGGTGCCTGCCCCACTTTCGACGCCTGGCCCGCGCGTGATCGGCGAGGAAATGGCGGCGCGTGCGAGTGACGCTGCGGGCGCGAGTGGCTTGGAGATGGCGCCAGCGGCTGTGGCGAGTGCTGTGCAAGCGGCAAAGCCCAGCTCGCAGGAGAAGCCCAGCGTAGAGGCGAAGCCCAAGGCCGATCGCAGCGAGCAGGCAAAGCGGGTGCTCGCATCGCTGGTTGCGCGCGTGCAGGGTGGGGCGAAGGCGGTTGGTACGAAGGCGGGGCCTGCATTCGCGAAGGTCGAAGGACCGGCGGCGCGGCTGCTTGCCAAGGCGCACGGGCCGCTCATCCGCAAGCCGCAGTCACTGCGGGATGCGGCGGGCATGCTCGCGCTGCACTCGTTTGTGCTGGGGTGTGCGTTGTGGTTCTATGCGGCGGTGTGGCGCAGCCCGCACAGCGCGAGCGCGGTCGAGACGTTTGACTTTGCGAAGGCGGGGTTGCCCCAGCCCGACCACGAGCCAGGACACCAAGATGACCACGCCGATGAGCACGCCAAGGGCGATGCGGGCGGAGGCGGCGGGCACGGGGAAGCGAAGAAGGACGACAAGCCTGGCAAGCCTTTGCTCGCGGACCCCAAGAAGTTCCTCGTGAACGACGAGATCTCGACGCGTGCGAAGGCGGCGAAGGAAGGCAAGAAGGAAAGCAAGGGGCACTAAAGCAAAGGGCACTGACCGCGAGGCCACGAATCGAGGCCGCCCGCGTCAGGCAGTCTTTGGCGGCTCGAAGCCCAGCAGGCGCTTGATGAGCACGATGAACACGCCCGTGAGGACGAGGTTGAGGGCGAGGCAGAGCATCGCGATGATGACGATGGGCCCGCCTATGCCGTAGCTCAGGCTCACGACGAGCACGCCCGCGCCGACTTCGCCCCGGGGCCACATCGCGAGCGACACGGCGATGCGCTCGCGGAAGGTGGCCTCCTTGCGATAGCAGAAGGCGGGGAACATCTTGCCTAGGTTGCTGAGGATGGTGACGACGACGACGTGGAAGGCGATGGTGCCCCAGCCCATCTGGGGCGTGAACTCGCGCAGTGCGCCGGCGATGAGGGTGCTCGTGGCAGGGTTGGCAGCGGCGCTCGTGCCCGAGGCTGCGGCGACGCTGGGCATGCTGAGGCCCACGAGGAGCATGAAGACCGCGGAGATAACGGTGCCTGCGCGGGCCTCGGAGGCGTCTTCGTCGGGCACGCCTGTGGAGACGCCTGGGCCTGGGATGGCATCGGAGGTGACGGCACTGGTCGTGCTGCTTTGCTTGTGCTCGCTGTGCTGGCTGTGGTCGTGGTGCTTGGTGCGCAGCACGCACCCGAGGACGAACGCGGGGAGCAGCACCTCGATGTGCACGGGCACGGCTGGGTCGATCTGCTTGCTGGCGCGATAGACGACCTCGATGATCGCGACCATGAGGGCGCTGTACGCAAGCACGTGATACCAGCGGCTGGGCCAGCGGAAGCGGTGCAGAAAGATGTAGGCAAAGCCCAGCATGACGCCCATGAGCAGCACGATGACGCCCAGCTGCCACTTCATGCCCACCATCGCCATCTTGAGCGGGATCATGAGCAGGACGGTGTCGAGGTCGTCGAAGATGGCGAGGATGCGGGCCTTTTTGAAGACCCAGGTGCTCGCCAGGCCCGCGGCTGCGAGCATGCTGAAGAGCACGCCCGCGCTGGTGGGGCTGGCAAAGCGCGAGGCGAGCAGGCTCTCCTTCCACACGTGCACATCTCCCCAGACGTTGCTGGGCAGGAGCACGAAGACGAAGTAGAGCACGCAGAAGACCCACGGAAAGGCGGCTGCGGTGGCGGCGACCGCATAGTCCCAACCATACTTGCGGAGGTTGCGCTTGTCGATGTCAAACTCCAGCCCCACGTGGATCATGATGAACGCCAGCGCGGTCATGGTGCAGAGCTGCACGACCTTGCGGACCTGCTCCTCGGCACCGCCAAAGAGCGGGCCCAGGAACTGGCTCAGGATCAGGCCTGCGAGCAGCAGGGTGGAGAACAAGATGATCTTGCGCATGCGGGGGAGGATACACGCGGGGTGTGGTGCGCGTGGAGGGCGTGGCTACGAGGCGACATCGCGAGCCAGACTGCGAAAAGCGTTCAGTCGGGCTTCTCGTACACCATCGTCACGCGGTTGCCCTTGGTGTTGTGCTCCACGCGGCTCATGTAGGCGCGGATGAGCAGCAGGCCTCGGCCGCTGCCTCGCTCGATGTTCTCTTCGAGTGTGGGGTCGGGCACGTCTTGCGGCGTGAAGCCCGGGCCCTGGTCTTCGATCGTGCACTCGATGGTGCGGTCCTTCACTTTGTAGCTCAGCGTCACGGGCAGGCTCGCGGGCAGGCCCCTGTGCCCGTGCTTGAAGCCGTTCATCAGGGCCTCGTGCACCGCGAGGCGGACGGCAAAGAGCGAGGCTTTGGTGTAGCCGTGACGCTCGGCGGCGAGGATGACCGCGGCCTCGGCGGCATCGATGCTCGGACCGTCGTTGCACACGGCAAGGCGGTCGCTGTCGGGGGCTTGTGTGGATGCGCGTGACATCGAGGGGCGGGGCGATGGCAGGACGGATGAACGGTCGGGGCGGGCGCGAGGGCTCGGTCAGGGGGATCGGTCTGGGTGCTCGGTCCAGGGGCTTGGGCGAAGAACGTTACTTCAGGCTCTTGACGGCTTCGTCGGCGGTGGCGTGGATGCTGAAGAGCTTGTTGAGGCGCGTGATCATAAAGACCTCGTAGATCTGCGGGTCGATGTGGGCGAGGCGCAGCTGGCCCGAGCGCGTGCGGACCTGGTTGTTCACGGCGATGAGCGCACCGAGGGCGGCGGAGGAGAGATGCTCGACGCCCTGGAAGCTGATGATGAGCTTGGGGTTGGGGGCACTGTCGATGATGCCCGCGATCTCGTCGCGGATCATCTGGATGTTGGATTCATCGAGGATGTTGCGGTCGACAAACTCGACCTGCATGACATCGCCGTTGCGTCGAACTTTGATGCGCGATTCCGTGCTCGCCATGGGATAGATGACTCCAAAGAGAAAGAAGGTCCTGGCGAGAAATGCTAGGCGTGGGGTGGCGGGCTCAGAGCGGGCTCATTGGCGGCTCCACTGGGCGGGGAGCGGCCTGCGGGCGGTGGGCACCCGCGAGGATGCCGCGAATGAGGCCCGGCGCGCGGTCGTAGCCGCTGTCACCGGGGCGCAGGCCGTCGATCTCGGGCACGCGCCAGGTGAGCCACACGAGGCCCAGGACAACGACCGCGAGCGCAAGCACGCCCAGCCCGATGCGGATGCCGACGGGGTTGGTCTCGCTGCTCACAGCGAGGAGCGAGATCCATCCGACCGCGAGTGCGCCGAGCGGCATGACGCCAAACCCGATGACGTTCACGATCGCGAGCACGCGACCGCGCTGGGCGTCAGTCACGAGCAACTGGATGGCGGCGAAGGCAGCGTTGAAGGCCCACATCCAGAAGATGCCCACGAGAAAGATGGTGATGCACGCGAGGGCGAGGTGTGTCGAGAGGGTGTAGAGCACCAGCGACACACCGCAGCAGGTGACGGCAAGGGGCACGAAGTGGTGCCGCGGATACCACTGCGGAAAGCGCTTCACGGTGAGGGCACCCGCCACAGCACCGAGCCCCATGCACCCGAGCAGGAAGCCGTACCAACGCTCTTGGACAGCTTCAGGGGCACCGGGCAAGTAGACGTCCTTCACGAGCAGGGGCATGTATCGCAGCACGGGGGTTGCGAGCATGCTGAAGATGCTGACGACCATGGTGGTGTGGCGCAGGCCCCGGTGGTGGAGCACGACGCCCATCGCCTCTTGCAGCGAGCGCCAGGGGTTTGGGTGTTGCTGCGCGCGATCGACGGGCGTTGCGGGCGTGCTCGCGACGGCGAGGATGACCGCGAGAAAGCTCAGCGCATTGAGCAGGAACAGGAGCCCGACATCGCCCACGGCAAGCAGCACGCCCCCCACTGCTGGGCCCACGGCTCGCGCGAGGTTGAACTGCAAGCCGTTGAGGGTGATAGCTTGGGCGAGGTCTTCGCGCGGCACGAGGCGGGGCGTGAGCACCTGCCATGCGGGGATGTTAAAGGCCATCGCACAGCCGTCGAGCGCGCCGAGCACGAGCAGCCAGACGGGCGAGATGAGCCCTGCGTAGGCAAGCACGCACAGTGCGCAGGCGATGCCCATGCGCACGACCTGGCTGGCAATCAGCAAACGCTTGCGATTGAGACGATCGGCCGCGACGCCCCCGAAGAGCCCGAGAAGCAGCAAGGGCCCAAGCTGCGCAACGGCGAGATACGCCGCCATGAGTTCCGCGGGCTTGCCCCCCGCGTCGATCCATGCGGGGTCGCGGGTGGCCTCGGCCATGGCCCATTGCACGCCGATAATCTCCATCCAGCCGCCGACGCTGGAGACAAAGGCCGCGAGCCACACGTTGCGAAAGTGTGGGTGTCGCAGGGGTGCGAAGGTGCCGGCGGAGCGGGCGGGATGTGCCGAAGGTGAAGACACGGGGGCGGGACGGTAGCGGAAGCGAGGGGCCCGCGCGGCTGACAGCGGAGCAATCGCCAAGCCCGGGGAGGACTGGGGGGCTGGTAGCAACCAACGGAGATTGCTTGGCTTATGATTGGACGCGGGGAGAATGGGGACGAAGCAGCGCGTCGGCACTCGCCAGCAGGAGCTTCGGCGGGATGGCATCATCCCAAAGGCGTTGGCGAGCGAACCAGACTTCGAACGAACAGATGAGTGCCGCGGGGGCAAACGCTCCGCATGGGCTCGTCGCAAAGACCAAACAGAAGGAACCTTCCACCATGGCTGACCTGAAGAACCTCAAGGGCATCTCCGAAGCGGACAAGAAGCTTTTGGCGCAGGCTGAGGAGTGGATGGGAGCAGAGCCCGCGAAGATGGGCCCGGCGAAGAACCTCTTCTGGGGCAACGTCAAGGAAGAGTTTTACTTCCCGTACCCGACCTCCGAACCGCGCGAGCAGGCCGAGTGCGACCAGCTTCTGGCCCGCCTGACCGACTACCTCAAGAACGAGCACCCCTCGATCGCGATCGACCAAGATCAGGAGATTCCGCGCTGGGTGATCGACAAGCTGTTTGGGTTGGGCGTGCTGGGCATGACCATTCCGAAGGAGTTTGGCGGGCTGGGCATGGGCATCACGAGCTACAACCGCGTGCTGGAACGCATCGGGATGTATTGCGGCAGCACGGCGGTGCTCGTGAGCGCGCACCAGAGCATCGGGTGCAAGGCCGTGATGTTGTATGGCAACGAGGAGCAGAAGAAGACCTGGCTGCCCAAGCTGGCGAAGGAGTGGGTCAGCGCGTTCTGTCTGTCTGAACCCAACGTGGGGTGCGACGCGGGCGGGCAAGAGACATGCTTCACGATCAGCAGCGACGGCACGCACTACATCCTCAACGGCGAGAAGAAGTGGGCGACCAGCGGCGCCATCAGCGGGCTGTTTACGGTGATGGCACGCGAGGTGCGACCCGACGGCAACGGCAAGATCAGCGCGCTCGTCTGCCATCCTTGGATGGAGGGCGTCGAGATCTATCAGAAGAACCGCAGCAAGTGCGGCATCCGTGGCACGTGGCAGGCGCGCATCCGCTTCCACAACGTGAAGGTGCCCAAGAGCAGCCTGCTGGGGCAAGAGGGTCGCGGGTTGCAGATTGCGCTGAGCTGCCTGAACTTTGGTCGCTGCACGCTCAGCGCTGGGATGCTGGGCGGGGCGCGTCGCGCGATGGATCAGTCCATCAAGTGGAGCCAGACGCGGTTCCAGTTTGGCAAGCCCCTGGCGGACAAGGAGCTCGTGCGTTGGCACATCGCCCGCATGGCGGCGTACACCTACGCGATGGACAGCGTGCTGTATATGACCACGGGCATGCTGGACCGCAAGGACGCCGACATCATGGTCGAGACGGCGATCTGCAAGACCTTCTGCAGCGAGTTTGGTTGGCGGGCGGTGAACGATGCGGTGCAGATCATGGGCGGCGAGAGCTACATGACCGAGAACGAGGTGGAGCGCATCTTCCGCGATTCGCGCATCAATCTGATCGTCGAAGGCAGCAACGACCTGATGTGGAGCTTCATCTTTGGCTATGGCGGCAAGCAGCTTGCCGAGGTGATGCTGGGCGTGAAGAACGCCCTCCTGAAGGACGCTGACGAGAGCGTGTTCAGCTTCCTTGGCAAGGCCGCAAAGAACAGCCTGCGTCCTGCGATCATGGCGCGTGCGATTCCGCTGGGTCTGGAAGTCTTCTTTGGCATCCGCCGCAAGGCAACGCGGCTCTCGAAGCTCACGCCCGAGCTTGCCAGCATCGGCGAGCGCATCGCGCGGCAGGCCTCGGAGCTTACGTATGTCTTCAAGGTGATGAGCAAGCGTTACGACGCGGCGATCCTCGATCGCCAGTGTGTGCAGGGGCGCATGGGGCAGATGGCAATCCTGCTGCACGCGATGCTGTGCACGCTCGCGAAGCTTGATCGCGACCTGCGCCTGCACGCGGGCAACGGCGCGGGCGACCTTGAGTTCCAGCGAGACAAGGCCGCGGCGATGCACTTCTTCGACCTTGCCGAGCTCGAGATCGAGGAGCTGCGCACGCAGCTCTATCAGAACGCCGACGACA